>JAFQDR010000214.1 GCA_017415945.1 Oscillospiraceae bacterium | reverse complement strand
GAAACAAAGTCAAATCTATTTTTCGCGCCGGCATGTACGAAGCGAAAAATACAAATAGGTCTGCAAGTGTGGAATTTGTTCGCAGAATGCGGACAAATTATGCGCGCGGCAGACCTGCTTGCCCATCGCGTAAGCGGGGGCTTCTCTGTCAAAATGCTCCGTAGGAGTATTTTGACAGACTCAACACCGCCGGCATCCATCAGCGGTGGCAATCATCGTTTTACTTATCGTTTTACTTACTATACGCCCAGGCGAAGTCCGTCTGGCTCATGACGCGGTCAAAGTCCCACAGCTCCTCGCTGCGGAGAATGCTGTTGGGGTCCCGCACGGAGCACATGCCGTCCTCGTCAATGGCAGTGAGCACGATAAAGTGTCCCCCTGTGGTAAAGTCCCCGGGGCCCACCTTGCAGATCACGGGTCTGCCCTCCTGCAAAGCAGCCTTGGCCTTATCCCAATCCATGTCCAGAACCTCCACTTTCAGACCAATATCCTCGGCCCAAAAGCGCATCAAGTCCCACCGTGTCCCCACCGTGGGCACATACAGCCCGTTATTCACGGAGTACACGGATACATCGTGTGGGGTAATCTCACTGCTGCCGGTCAGTCCCGCATACACAATTGCCAGAGCCGTGGGGCCGCAGCCGTTGTTGGCCATGAAGTTGTTGCCGTAGAGCCGATAGCCCCAGCGTTGGTCCCACTGGACAAACATGGGGTACTCGCCCTCGATCACATCGCCGCTGATATCATCATCCACGGTCTTGTCCCACAGATAGTAATATTCCGCCGCCCACTCCAAAGCCTCGGGGCAGGTCTTGAGCTTATCCCGCACCGCCTTGGGTGCAAAGGCAAAATGCCATGCGGGCTCCATACCGTTGTGTCCTCCCAGCAGGGCAGTCTGTGCCGCCTCACTGACAGGAGGCAGGGGCACCTCAAATATCCAGAGCTTATGCTTATGGGTGTGGCCCACAAAGCCCGTCACCACAATGACCGCAGTCAAAATCAAGCAGATGACCACTTCCACCGGGTTGATTTTTTTCTTGGTTTCCGTCACATTCGCATCCTCGTTTTTTGTTATTGCAAGGGGGTATGCATGAAATTGGCAATACCCTGCAGAGCATCCCCATCCCCGCGGTCTTCTACGGTCAGGCTGTAGGCCGCACCGCTATCGGGATCCATCCAAATGATTCTGCCGTTATCGCCGCCATTCACGGCAATTTCAGCGGGGCAGCCCATGACCTCGGTTTTCTGAATATGGGCAAAGTCATTACCCGCCTCGGAAATATCCGTCAGAGGCTCGGTGAGGGCTCCCACCTTTGCGCAGCGATACACCCACCGCACGCCGTCGATTTTGAAGCGAATCTCGCCCACAGTCATTCCATTGACCTCACAGCCGTTTTCCACCACGGCAGATGCGCCCAAAGGCATCTTGGTCTCCAGCAGTCCCTGCTCCTCTGCCGCAGCCAGCAGCTCCACATTCACTTCCTGCAGCACCTGACGGTAGCTCGGGTTAAACATGATCAAAGCCAGCAGCAGCAACAGCAAACAGCCTGCAGGCAGCAGTACTTTCCAAGGTCTCATATGGTATCCTCCGTTTTCGATCGTTTTCGACAGTATAGCATAAAAAATCCCTCTGTGTAAACACAGAGGGAGAAATTGTAAGATTTAATCAAAATGCACATCAATACCCACTTCACCCGGCTGGAATCGAGGGCACACATTATCCGTAGAGGTAATGACGGAGGCCGCCAGCATGGTGCCGATCTCCACCGCCTGCTCCAGAGTCTTGCCGTAGGTCATGGCCGCTGCCACACCTGCGCAGAAGGCATCCCCCGCGCCTGTGGTGTCCTTCACCTGCACCTTACGGGCGGGACACACGCCCTTCACTCCGGTGTAGTCGGCGAATACGGAGCCCTTGCCGCCCATGGTGACCACCAGTGCGGGGAAGCTCGCCTGACTGACCTTGTGGGAAATGATATCGCACAGCTCCTCGGGGTTCTTTTCGCTGTAATCGTCGGCAAACAGGATACCCGCCTCCAGCTGGTTGCAGATCAGGCAGTCAAACTGCTTGATAAAGTCTCTGCGCTGTACTGCAAGGGACATATTGGACACCAGACCGAACAGCTTGGTGTTGTGCTTTCGGGCAAGCTCCAGAACCTTCTTCACCAGTTCCTTTTCCAAGTCCACTTCCAGCACCACGGAGTCGGCTTCCGCAAAGATCTCGTCACCCTTTTCCTCCAGCAGGTCAATCACGGGGCGCATAATGGGTCGCTTTGAGATAGAGCCCGCAACATCTCCCGTATTGTCAAACACCACCAGCCATGTGCCCATACCGTCGGGAATGGTCTGCACATAGTCTACATTGACCTTGTGGTTCACCAGCTTTTCCACAACCGCCGCACCCATGGGAGTGTCATCCACGATGCTCACGAAGGTGGGGCGCAGCTCCATATTGGCAATGTCCTCCACCACATTTCTGGCAACACCACCGTGGACATATTCAATACGACCCACGTTTCGTCCCGTGGGGATATAGTTCTGATGGGGGAACCCCTTAATATCCACAAACACCGCACCGATGACAACAATACCCATTTCTCTACTCTCCCTTTCAGAGTGTTTTTATGATTCTATCATACCATATTTCCTCGGATTTGCAACATTGTTACAGGTTCAGCAGCACCAGTGCCACCAAAATAACCCCCAAGGCCGCCCACTGGCGCTTGCCCAGACGCTCCTTGAACAGCGCCACCCCTGCCAGTGTTACCAGCAGAATGGTCGCCACGCTGAAGGTGGGGTACACGATCACCGCAGGCACGGTCTCCAAGGAAGCCAGCAGAAACTTTGCGCAGAAGTAATTGGGCACGCCCACTGCAGCGCCAAACAGCAGCTCACGGAGCCCCGCCCGTTCCTTCTTCCACAGCATCATGCCCACAGCCAAAACCAGCGCTACCCCGAAGGTATACAGCAGAAATTGGGGTGCCAATGCGGGATTGCCCCATTCCTCATAGAGCTTGGCCATCACATCCGCGCCGCCCCCTGCCAGCAAAATCAGCAGCAAACCAAGCTTGAACTGCATGACCGTCTGTTCCTTTTCCAGATTGATGAGCACAATGGCAAACACTGCCACGCAGAAGCCCACGATCTGCATGGTCTCGGGAATCTCCCCAAACAGGAATACCGACACCACCATGGGCACCAGCAATCCCAATCGCTGGAAAATCGCCGACAGCACCACACCGTTTTTACGGATGTTCAGCTGCAGCAGAACAAAGGCCAGCAAATACAAAAGCCCCTGCGCCCCGCCCAATACAGCAGCGGTACCGTAGCCCTCCGCCGACACAAACAGGGCATCCGCCCCCGTGAAGGCAATGGCGATCACGAAGCAGATGAGATAATTCATGGCAAGCAGTCCCACATTGCTCTGCACTCGATCGGTGCTCAGGCGCATGGCAAGGGAAATCGCGGTACTGCACAGCACCGCCAAAAGCAAAGACAGCATAACTTGTCCTCCCATTCTTTCTATGACTCTACCATACCATAATCCAAGGGAAAAAGAAACTGTCTGTTTGACAGTAGACCCTATCACACACTATAATAGTAGCATCATTTGCGTAAGTCACATCCATTCAGAAAGAGTACCTTCCCCTTTTAGGGGAAGGGGGACCGCTCGCGGTGGAAGAGGTCAAATAGAATCCGCGAAGCGCACAAAAACCACCAAAGGAGCCGATTATGGCATACACCGTACCCATTACCGATTTCGGTGCCCCCGAATTGGACATTTACGCTCGTCTGACGGAGGTGCAGCTGCTGAACCGTGAGCACCCCGACCAAGGGCTGTTCATTGCCGAAAGTCCCATTGTTATTGAGCGGGCACTGAATGCAGGCTATGCTCCCGTGTCTCTGCTTTGTGAGGACAGACATACGGAAAAGTTCGCGCATATCCTTGACCGCTGCGGTGACGTACCCGTATACACCGCACCATTTGAAGTGCTGACCAGGCTCACGGGCTTTCAGCTGACCCGTGGGATGCTGTGCGCCATGCGGCGGCCGCCCCTGCCCACCGCGGAGGACATCTGCAAAGGCACTCGCCGCATTGCAGTATTGGAAAATGTGGTGAACCCCACCAACATGGGGGCCATCTTCCGCAGTGCCGCCGCATTGAATGTGGATGCAGTGCTGCTGACTCCTGCCTCCACGGATCCCCTATACCGCCGTGCCATCCGTGTGAGCATGGGCACCGTGTTCCAAATCCCATGGACCTTCCTGCCCGACACCCCTGACTATTGCACCCTGCTCCATGACCTGGGCTTCAAAACCTGCGCCATGGCACTGACTGACCGCTCCGTTTCCATTAAGGATCCCCGTGTATGTGCCGAGGAACGGCTTGCCATTATTTTGGGCACCGAGGGAGAGGGACTGGCAGCCCGCACCATCGAGCAGTGCAGCTATACCGTGAAGATCCCCATGTCCCATGGTGTGGACTCCCTGAACGTAGCCGCCGCCAGTGCCGTGGCATTCTGGCAATTATGTAATTGACGTCCGCACCGAACTTGTCCTCCATCGTAGGGAGCGTCGTCCCCGACGCTCCGCATTCCAACCACTCAGCGAAATACGTATTTCCGTCCATCGGAAATATTCCGACATGGCAACGGAGCGTCGGGGACGACGCTCCCTACAAATGCGCATATAACTACATAAGCAAATCCCCCACAAGGAGGCACATATTATGAACATTCTCATCATCGGCGGCAGCGGCTTTGTATCGAGCCATGTCATGGAAGCCGCACTGACGGCAGGGCATTCGGTTTGGTATGTCACCAGAGGTCTCCGTAAGCCTGTCAGCGGTGCGCATCCCATCATTGCCGACCGTAATGATCCCGCTGCACTGGCTAACGCATTGCGGGAAACCGACATTCGTTACGATGCCGTACTGGACTGCATCTGCTTCAACGACAAGCAGGCACGGGAAACCTTGGCTGTGCTGAAGGACTTCACCAATCGTGTGGTTGCCATTTCCACGGACTCCTGCTACGACTCCGCATATAAGACCGTGCCCCAAGACGAGCACGGGGAAAAATACTTCGAGGACGACAGCTACGGTGCCAAAAAGCGCCGCATGGAACTGGCATTCCTGAACGAATGTCCCGACAGCATCAAGTGGACTCTGTTCCGTCCGCCTCATATGTACGGCCCCCGCTCGGAGCTGGGGTGCTTCCCCACCCACACACGGCAAAAGGATCTCCTTGACCACCTGCGGCAAGGCAAGCCCATCACCCTGACCGGCGACGGCGGCTATCTGCTGCAGGCTCTGGACGCCCGTGACTTGGCAAAGGCCATGGTGGCTTGCATCGACAATTCCAAGACCTTCAACGAAATCTTCTGCATCGCGGGCCCCGATGTCATCACCAATCGAGCGTATTTTGAAGTTTTGGGGGACATCCTCGGTCTGCCCGTGACCTTCGAAACCACGTGCGAATCGGAGCACCTTGCCGCTCACCCCGACAGCATCATTTATTTCTGTGACCGTGTATACGACCTGAGCAAGCTGAAAAATGCAGGGCTCCCTGTCCCCGCCATCGGCATCCGCCAAGGATTAAAGGAACAGGCGGAATGGCTCATGGCACAGGGCCGATAAAAACACACTCCGCACCAATGTTCCCCAACTTGTAGGGAGCGTCGTCCCCGACGCTCCGTAGCGCAGT
>JAFQDR010000213.1 GCA_017415945.1 Oscillospiraceae bacterium | reverse complement strand
GCCGTCCTTGATAAAATGCGTTCCGCACTGGCGGAATTCGAAGGACACGTTTTTCCGGATGCATTGTTCCCGGATATCAAGCACCCACGCGTAGTCAAGCGGTCTTGCATTCGTGTCCGATTCACCGCCGACCGCCACAAGCTCGATACCGTCCAGATACCGTTCCATATCGATGGCTCCGATCAGCGGCTGAGCGGTGATGCACTTATGTCTGATCGGGAGCTTCTCGAAAATGCCGAGCTTGTAGTCGGCATTCTTCTGGTTCTCAACCGTACAGCAAACGACCACATTTTCATAGCCGTCGCCCCAGTCCTCGGGGATGCAGTCCATAAACCGGTCAATGCGCTTTGTGAGAAAGAGGAACGTGCAGTCCTGGCGCTCCTTTATCATCTGCCAGCATTCGGGACGCCACGCATCCGCTTCCTCAATCAGAAAATCGGTGGAAAAACAGGTGTACACGATCCCGGATTTCATTTTGTAATCGCCTTTTTTCATGCGTTCTATGGGCTTTGCAAAGTCCTTTGTCTTTTCGATGATGCTTGTATCAACGCCGCGCTTTGCGTCCCCCTTGTGGATGTAGCAATAGAGGCAGCCATCGCTGCACTTTCTGCATCCTCTCCACGGATTCCACATTGCCATGTTCTTACCTCCGTTATTTTGGGATTTATCTGACTTCTTTGAGCAAAAGCGAATAACCTTCCGGTTAAAAGAAATAGGAATTGTCTTCGCCAATGATTCCGGTGAGTACCTTCCTGATCTCTTCGCCATGCGGCGGCGGATCGGTTGTACCGCAAACTGTTCTGAGACAACTCCTTTGCGTACATATCTTGAACTGCCAGTGATTACGATCGGACTCATCAACTGTGTAATCGTCACAATCCCAATCTTCAAGGCAAGTATATAAAATGCTGTACAGTTCTTGTTTCTGCTGCTCGGACATAGGCCATATTCTGCCGCTGATTAAATGATTTCCATCATAAAATCTGATCTGAATTTCTGTCTGAAGCACTTTTGTCACAACTCTTACCACATCTCCTGTGTTTTGCCAGGAAATCGTGCAGCTGGTAATGTGATTGCTCGAACCTTTCGCCATACTGTTACCTCAAATTCAGATTTATCAAAACTTTCCACCTTACCTGCACTCACGATCAACGATAATATAAAGCCCTTCCTGCAGTGCGGAAAATGTTGCAATGGAGCATACAGCTATGGCAGTGTACTTCAATTCCACGAAGGAGATCGTCAAAGGCAGTAAGAACAGCAGCAGTCCCGTCGCTTTGTTCATAATCGTATGCAGGGATATAAACTGTTTTTTGAAAATGTATCCCCATAGGAGATTGCCGATTCTGATAACCGCGATCACACCAATCCATATCCACAGCCAGCCCGGAATTGGGATTGCCGGCAGCAGCTTAAACAAAGATACCATTACAAAAATGAGGTCGGCAATCGTGTCCAGTTGGCTTCCAAACCTGCTGGTACTGTTTGTTTTTCTGGCGATTGTTCCGTCAACCATATCACTAAAACCGCAGAAGAGGTATATGATATAAAATACCGCGGAAAATGCAGGAAAGAACAGCAGCAAAATACTGCCGAGAATACGACAACCCGTGAGTATATTGGCAATATGCTTCGTCATCTGTTCACCTGCAAATTCTTATTTATCGAACTCTCTCCTCTTTATTATGTACCATCGTCATGCATCCGTCAAGGAATATCAGCCCGGTACAGAAACTGACAATCCGTATAAATTAAAAAAACGATTATCAGCATTGATATGATCCGATTTTTCGGAATTCTTCCAGTCCCGGGGGAGTGTTTGGCAGCTATGAATCAAAGGATTTTTCTGCAGACAATACATCCTTCAATCTGTTGACACACTTCAAATCCGTTCTTTTTATACATGGTAAGAGGACCATGATAAGCATGATTTTCATTGTGTTCGAACGGATATGCCTCTATGAACTCAAATCCTTCTGCCTTTGCATCTTTACAGACATATTCAAGTAAAGCGGTTGCAACACCGTATCCTCTATACTCCGGCGAAACAGAAAAGCAAACGATAGATTTTATTTTCTCACCATTATCGGGGACTTCTTCCGCAAAATCAAAGTTTACATTATGATAGGATTTTTTATGATTGGAATTGCACCATCCGACAACCTTTCCATCAATGTATGCTAAATATCCCTGCATAAGACCGCTATTTATAAAGTGAATGGCTTGCTTTCTGTTGAATTCAGCGCAATCTCTGTCGCAATTCCAAGCACGTTTCTTTTCTAACTTACGATCCCAGTGATAACACATACAATAACATCCGCACCATTCATCATTGTCTGAAAATGCGTCTTTATCAAAATAAGCTAACCAATCGTTCAATAATTCAGGTGTTAGTTTACAAACTGATATTTGCATTATGATTCCTCCGTCAAATTCTTATTTAACGAACCTGTTCTCAGTCTATTATATAATATTGTTGTGAACACGTCAATATTTTTGCCTGTTTGTTTATCATGATATTCCATCTCGATACTTCTTCCGTTTCTCTTAAGAGGTTTGGTTTGAAAAATCAAAATTTGTACTAAAAAAAGACGATCACTTTTTTCATGATCGTCTTCATATGGCGCAGAGAGAGGGATTCGAACCCTCGTGCTGTTGCCAGCAAACTGATTTCGAGCAATTGGGAAGGTGTCCCGTATCGTCCCGGTTCGTACCTGAAAACGGCGGATTTTCGGCGATTTTTGCGGGATTGTACGCAGTTTATG
>JAFQDR010000212.1 GCA_017415945.1 Oscillospiraceae bacterium | reverse complement strand
TTTCCGCTCAAGTGTGAGCGGAGAGCACTCATTCCGCTGCTTCTCCTTTTCAAAATGAAACCAAGGTTTCATTTTGAGTGAAGTATATAAAAAATACAAATAGGGCTGCAAGTGTGGAATTTGTTCGCAGAATGCGGACAAATTATGCGCGCAGCCCCACATGTTTACGTGGGGTCTGCCAACGCCCTTACTGCTTGGCGTTGGCTGCAGACCTGCTTGCCCATCGCGTAAGCGGGGGCTTCTCTGTCAAAATGCTCCGTAGGAGTATTTTGACAGACTCAAGTACACTACAATCAAAATGATTGCAGTGTACTATTCAAAATAGGATCGTAATCCAATACATCAGCCCGTATACCACGCTTGCGGACAGCCCATAGACGATCACAGGGCCGCTGATGATGAACATTTTGGCGGCGGTGCCTGTGACATAGCCCTCGGTTTTAAATTCCAGAGCGGGGGATACCACCGCATTGGCGAAGCCTGTGATAGGCACCAGTGTGCCTGCGCCCGCAATATTGGCCAGCTTGTCGTATACCCCCAAGGCGGTCAGCAGTGCCCCCAGAGCGATCATGGTGATGCACACGGCACTGCCTGTGGCATCGGGGTCGAGGCCTTGCGCGGTATAGAAATTCAGCGCCGCCTGCCCGATGGTACAGATACCGCCTCCAATCAGAAAGGCGGAGAGACAGTGCTTACCTGTATCGGACTTGGGGGAAATGCTGCTGATGTATTGGCTGTATTGCTCGTTTGTCATTTCATCCATGCAAAAATCACCTCTGACAATAGTGTGTGTCAGAGGTGATGGATTATGCAATTTGTAGGGACCGTCGTCCCCGACGGTCCGTTGTTGGACTACTGCCGCAGTTGTTGCGGACCGTCGGGGACGACGGTCCCTACGAGAGGGGTAATTTAATTCAATCCCAGCAGCTTGCGAAGCTTGCTGTTTGCCCGCTTTTGGGTCTTTTCGCTGAGGTGTACGTGCTGCAGCACCTCCTGCCAGCAGGGGGTGTTGCCGTGCCATGCCTCGGGATTGGCGGCAATGTCCGTGCCCTTGGGGTTCTCGTCACGGAAGCTTGCCTCGTAGAGGGTACACTTGCCGTCGCCGTACTTTGCCATGGCAATGCCGTCAGTATCCCTGTGACGCATATTCACCATGACCATGTGGGCATGGGGGTAGATGCGGCGGAAGTCTGCCATAAAGCGTAGCAGCGCCTCGGGACTGTCTTCACGGTTGCACACGAAGCAGATGCGCTCGGCATTTTTCAAAATCCCGTGGATGCGCTTGTAGCGTTTGACCATGGTTTTCCGTACATCCGCCTGCCCTTTTTCCAAGCTCACCTTGGAGGGGAAATGGTGGATGGAGCAGATGTCGTTCTTGGTATCCACCACACGGCGGTTTTTCTTCCCGGGCTCGGGGGTGATGTCCTCGATCTCGGCGAAGAAGTCGGCAAAACCCGTTTCAAAAATATGGGTCACAGCCCCAAGGGGATACAGCTGCATCCAGTCCATAGGTGCGGCGGTGAAGCGCAGTCCCGCGTGCTTCACCTGCTGAGCGGGGCGGCAGGCAGGGCCAACGGACATGATAAAGTCCATGGGCAGGGTATCTAATTCAAGTAATAAATTTTTCATGTGTATATCTCCAATGGGACACGAAGAACCGTCCACGTTGTCCCTCAAATCTCCAATGTAATATTATCGATGCCGTGAAGCTCAAATTCCCGCAGATATTCCTGAATCCGCCCATTGAGCTCGGGGTTTTCCGTCTCCACGGGGCCGAAGATGTTCAGATCACGGCGGGCCAGCTCCTCAGCCAGGATCTCGAAGAACACCGCGTCCTCATAGTCGCAAATGGCCTCATGGATGCCGCCGTCCACGAATTTTCTGCTGGGGACGGGGAAGCCCAGACGATACTCTGTCAGGCTTTTCATGCCGTGGGCGGGGGCGTAGGAAAACAGCTTCCCCTGCATATAGTCATAGTCGGTGATGCGGTCGGTGCCGCGGTAGGCATTGAGCACCCAGTTGCCGATGTATACCATGTCCAGCAGTCTGCGGTATTCCAGATCGGTCAGTTCAATTTGCATTTGGCACCTCCACAAATTTCGTTCCTATCATTATATCAGCACACCGCCCATAATTCCACAAAAAAATACGCGGGGCATCTTGATATTCGGGGCTTGATGCGATAGAATAGACTGAATGACTATGTTACATAGAAAATGAGAAGGATACCACATGAAAAAAGTAATCATTACGGTCAACGGAATACAGATCACCGCGGACGAGCCTGCTACGGATATGGAGCTGGTCACCGAGGGGGAATACACCTTCGCAGACGGCACGGGCTTCTTCACCTATGAGGAGACCGAGATCACGGGCATGGCGGGCACCACCACCCGATTTGACTTCGCCCAAGGGGAAGCGGTCATCACCCGTGAGGGTACCGTATCCAGCAAAATGGTGTTTGTGGAGGGGAAGATGAATGTGTTCCTGTATAACACGCCCTACGGCAGTCTGACCATGGGCATCGATACCCACAAAATCGATAACAAGCTGACGGAGCGGGGCGGCACCATCGACATCGATTATACCCTAAGCTTCGAGCACGCAGTGGTTTCCAGAAATCGTTTCAGCGTAAAAATAAAAGAACAGGCGGTAGAGTGACACTATGGCAAATCTGATTGAACAGGCAAAACTGAAAGCAGACGAACTGCTGCGTGAGGCATACGCATCCGCAGCGGCTAAGGGAATCCTGCCCGAGGGCGCAGAGCTGAAGGGCAATGTGGACATCCCCAAGGATACCAAGAACGGCGACTATGCAGCCAACCACGCAATGGTCAACGCAAAGGCACTGAAGTCCAACCCCCGCAAGATCGCGGAAGCTCTGGTGGCAGAGGTCAAGACCGAGGGCAGCTGGTTCGACTCCGTTGAAATCGCAGGCCCCGGCTTCATCAACTTCCGTCTGGGCAGAAAGTGGTACGCAGATGTACTGGAATCCGCGGAAGCGGAAGGCATGGACTACGGCCGTGTGAACGTAGGCAAGGGCGAAAAGGTCATGGTGGAATTCGTTTCCGCCAACCCCACAGGCCCTATGACCATCGGCAACGCCCGCGGCGGCGTACTGGGTGACACTCTGGCTTCCGTTCTGGACAGAGCGGGCTACGATGTGTACCGTGAATTCTACGTTAACGACGCAGGCAACCAGGTTGACCTGTTCGGCAAGTCCATCGAAGCCCGCTACCTGCAGGCTGTGTTGGGTGAGGACGCAGTGGAATTCCCCGACAACGGCTACCACGGCGATGACATCAAGGAAATGGCAAAGCTCATCGTAGAGCAGGACGGGGACAAGTGGGTAAATGTTGACGAAGCAGAACGTCAGCAGGCATTTGTGGAATTCGGTCTGCCCCGCAACATCGAACGTATGAAGCGTGACCTGGCTCGCTACCGTGTCAACTTCGATAACTGGTTCCTGGAATCCTCCCTGCACAAGAGCGGCTATGTGGCAGAGACCATCCAGCTGCTGACCGATGCAGGTCTAACCTACGAAAAGGACGGGGCCATCTGGCTGAAGAACACCGCACTGGGTGCCGATAAGGACGAGGTCATGCGCCGCTCCAACGGCTTCTACACCTACTATGCCGTGGACATTGCATACCACCGCAACAAGTTCGTGGAACGCGGCTTCGACCGTGTCATCAACGTATGGGGCGCAGACCACCACGGCCACGCCATCCGCTTCGGCATCTCCATGAAGGCGGAATGTCTGGGTCTGGAAGGCCGCAATCTGGACTTCCTCATTATGCAGATGGTACGTCTGGTGCGCGGCGACGAAGTGGTCAAGGTTTCCAAGCGTACCGGCAAGGCACTGACTCTGGCTGATCTCATGGACGAAATCGGCGTTGACCCCTGCCGTTTCTTCTACAACGCAAAGCCCGACACCCATCTGGAATTTGACCTGGATCTGGCAGTTCGTCAGGACAGCGAAAACCCCGTTTACTACGTACAGTACGCACACGCTCGTATCTGCTCTCTGATTGCCGCACTGGCAGCGGAAGGCCACACCGTGCCCAAGATGGCAGAGATTGATGCAAGCCTGCTGGCTACGGAACAGGAAATCGATTTGATCAAGCAGATCTCCGTTCTGCCCGAGGAAATTCGTCTGGCAGCCCGTGACTATGACCCCAGCCGCATGAACCGCTACGTCATCGAACTGGCAGCTCGTTTCCACCGCTTCTACAACTCCTGCCGCATTAAGGGCGAGGAGGAAGGCGTTCTAAAGGCACGTCTGAAGCTGGCTGACACCGCAAGACAGGTCATCGCCATCTGTCTTGGCATCATCGGTGTGGAAGCACCCGAAAAGATGTAATATACCAAAACCGCACCCAATCGGGTGCGGTTTTTCAGATTGTCAAAAAATGCCTCGCAGAGTTTCGTTCGTAAGAACGAAATGAAATTAAATCCATTTTTCGCGCCGGCATGTACGAAGCGAAAAATACAAATAGGGCTGCAAGTGTGGAATTTGTTTGCCGAAGACAAACAAATTATGCGCGCGGCAGCCCTGCCAGGCCCATCGCGTATGCGGGGGCATCTATGTCAAAATGCTCCATTGGAGTATTTTGACAGACTCTAAAACCGCACCCAATCGGGTGCGGTTTTTTGTTGTGTTATATTACCGCACCCGTAGGGGCGGCTATTAGCCGCCCGCATCTGCGGAGTAAGACCGAACACTGCGGGCGGATACTATCCGCCCCTACGAGGGAGGAAAGTTTTTGCGCCTGCAATCAGCACCACCGTGCTGTCCATGCTGCGGTCATGAAGCCCACCATGTCTGCAATCAATGCCGCAGGCAAAATCCGTTTGGTGTCTGCTTGGTCCATGCCCGCGAAATACACCGTCAGCACATAGAAGGTGGTTTCCGTGGAGCCCAGCATCACCGCGGCGGTCCGCCCGATGAGACTGTCCGCACCGTAGGTTACCAGAACATCCGCTGCCGCCGCCAGTGCACCGCTGCCGCTGAAGGGCCGCAGGAACAGTATGGGGGCAACTTCCGCCGGAATGCCAAACAGTCCCAACAGCGGTGCAAACAGCCCTGTCAGCGCATCCAGCAGTCCCGATGCCCGCATAACCGCAATCATAGGCAGGAGAAACAGCAGAGCGGGGAAGATGCCAAGCAGGGTATGCAGACCGTCCCTTGCCCCACGGGTGAAGCTGTCCGACAGTGCCACGCCCCGCAGCAGGGCACAGATGCCCACAGCGGCACATAGCAGGGGAACCGTCATCTTTGCAGCACCTCCAAGCTCACAAGCCCCGCGGTTACCGACAGCAGGGAGGTCAGCAGTACGGGGACGAGGATGTCCGCGGGATCTGCGCTTCCCATGGCGGCACGGAGGGAAATCACCGTGGTGGGCAGCAGCTGAATGGATGCGGTATTCATGACCACCAGCCGCCCGAGCTCATGCTGTGCCCGTGGCAGCTTTGCCATAGCCCGCACCCCACGGATGCCCATGGGGGTGGCGGCATTGCCCAAGCCCAAGAGATTGGCGGTGACGTTGGCGCATAAGGGGGCGAAGGCCTCCTTATGGGCGGCGGTAACGGGAAACAGCCTGCCCAACAGAGGGCGGAGCAGGCGGTTCAGCGCACCTGCAATGCCGCAGTCCTCCATGAGGGAGAAGATGCCGCACCAGAACACCATCATGGCCCCTGTGGTCATGCAGAAGTTCACGGCGGCGGTGATGCCCTCGGTGAGGGCGGCGGTCAGCAGAGGCAGGGTACCCACGGTGCAGGCATACAGCAGGGAGGCACCCATACCCAGGGCCCATACTACGGATAAAATCAATACGCTCACATCCTTTTTATCAGGATATGAGCGTATTTTGCATTATATGTATTAGATACTGCGGCTGCTGTTGCAGACCAGATAGATGATCTGTCGGTCTTGTGCCAGCTCTTGCAGCAGCTCAAGCGCCTGTGCGGTGTGGCGGTCGTCCAGATTCACAAAGGGATCGTCCAAAATCATAAAGGTGCTGCCCTCCTCGAACAGGGCATCGGACAGGGCCAAACGCATACACAAATGCACAGCATCGGTCTGCCCTGCGGAGAAGTGGTTCAGGGGACGGTTGGAGCCCCCGCGTTCCAGCTGCACCTCCAGATCGGTGTTCACCGCAATGTGCTTGGTGTCCTCTCCCGTCAGTCGGTTCAGATAACGGGCGAAGTGCCCCTGTACCCCACCCAGATAGCTTGCGGAAAGGCTCTCTCTGGCCTTTTGCAGATAGTCAACGGTGCTGTCCAGCAGCTGACGGGCTTCCGTGTCCGCGGCCTTCTGCTCCGTCAGACGGGTCAGCTCGTCCGTGAGCTGCGGGATACGGTCTATGTCGGCACGCAGCAGACGGATTTGCTGTTCCAGACGAAGGATGTCCGCATGAAGTGCGTTCTGCTTGCGGATCAGCTCACGTTCTCCCGCCTGCAGTCCCGCAAGGTCATAGCGTGTCTGCTGCTCTTGGGAAGCGGGTCTGTGGCCATGCTCGGCAACGAAGGCAGTCAGTGCCTTATCCGCAAGGGTAAGCTCCTTTTGCAGACGGTTGATGGCATCTCCGTCCCGCTCGGCGGCCTTCAGCGCCTGACGATCCCCTATGGAGATGGTCAGACCGTAGGCGGCGCAGAAGTCCTCCTGTGCCTTCCGCAGGGCGGCGCATTCCTCATCCCGTTCAGCCAAGGCGGCGGCTCTGTGCTGCAAATGGCTGAGGGCGGCGGTGTAGCTGTCCGCCTCTCTGCGGAGGGTATCCAGTGCGCGGCGATACTCCGCAGGGGCGGCCTTCACGCCGTATTGCAGCAGGAATGCGGAAAGACCTTCTTCCAAGGCTGCGATCTCCTCGGTCAGTGCCTCACGGCGGGCGGTCAGCTCCCGCTGCTTGCGGGAAAGGGCGTCGTATTGCTCGATTCTGCGGCGCAAGGTCTGTGCCGCTGTATCGAAGCTGACAATGGTATCGAAATAGGGGGACAGTGCCTTGTGCAGTGCTTCTGTCAATTCCTCGGTGCGGGCATCGTTTTCCATGGCCTGCTGCCTGAGGGCTTCTCTGCGGTCCCGCAAGGGCAGATACAGTGCACGGTTGGTGTTCAGCTCTCCGAGTCGGCTGCGGAGGGAGTCCTCGGGGCGGGCGGGATACGCTGCCAGAAATACGGTGACTTCTCTTTCCACTGCGGCTGCGGCGGCCTCGTTTTCTTCTATCATGCTCCGCTGTGCCGCGGTCATGGTTCCCACAGGTACCTGAGACTGCAGCTTGGCCATAAGGCTGTGGTTGTTTTGCAGCATGGCGGCAGCGATCACTGCGGCCAGACCCAAAGCGGCGCAGATGCCCCCCACTGCCATGTGGCTGTCAAATGCGGGGGTGATCAGCAGGTAGATGCCTGCGGCTGCGGCGAGGATGCCCAAGATCAGAGCGGGGAAGAACAGACTGTGGAATTTCTTTTGGGGTACGGCTTCTGTAGCAGGCTCCGTGGGCACCGCTGCGGACAGCCGCAGATTTTCTCGGCGAAGACTGTCGGCGCGGTTCAGCTGCTCCTCGGCTCTGTCAATGACAGCCTGCTGCGGGATGTTTGCCGCAAAATAGCTGTCCAGCTTTTCCAAACGGGCCTTGTCCTCCATGGGTAGCTCCAAGGTGGGGCGGGTATGCTGCAGACCCGTGAGCTCCGTGGCATAGGCACTGCATTGGTTCAGCATGGTTTCCTCGGGGATACCGTGGGAAAACTGCTTTTCCAGACGGGTCAGCTCCTCGGCCTCCTCCGAAGACATTACCGCACTGTGAAGCTCACTGCCCGCGGTCATCAGACGGTCTAAGCGGCCGACCTGCGGGGCGAAGTCCTCCGCTGTGGGGGTGCCACGATGGAAGCGAGCCCTGTTGTCCGCTGCGGTTTGTGCCGCGGCGCGGTCGGCTTGGGTCTCCTGCAGCTGCCCTTCCAATGCGGCGTATTTGTCCATGGCCCGGGAGACCGCTTCCAGCTCGGCAGCAGTGGGGATCCCCTTGGGATAGCGGGACTGCAGATCGGTCAATGCCTGTTCTGTTTCGTTTTTTGTTTTGCAAAGGCTCTCGTATTCACGGGAGAGCGCTGCTTCCGCCTCTGCGGTGGTAGCCTCGGACAGCTGTCTGCGGATATGCTGCAGGGCACTTTCCCCCAAAGCCTGTGCTTGGCGGGACTCTGTCAGCTCTGCGGTGACTGCCTCCAAGCGAGGCTCCTTGGCTTGACAGAGGGTGATCTCCTGCTGCAGTGCGGAGATCTTCTTTTGTGCCTCGTGGATGCTGCCCCCGCTGCCGCGGTAGTGCTCATACACCGTGCGCTTGTCCTTGAGCTTTTGCAGGGCCTTTTCGTAGCTGCCCAGATCTCCCGTGTCCTCCAAGAGATTACCCAGCTTGGCACGGATGTTGTCAGTGGTCATAGGGCCGCTGTCCCGTATCTGGGGCATATAGGTGCTGCGGATAAAGGAGTCACTGTCCAGACCGAAGATGGCAAGGCCGATGTCGGGGCCGAAGTCCTTGACCTCCTTGTGGGTGCTTTCGTCGAACAGCTTGAACTTGTCTCCCTTGGGGGCATCACCGAAGCTGCGGTCGATGCGGTAACGCTTGCCCTCCAGCTCAAAAATCAGGTAGCCGCCGTACCGTCCACCCTGCCAGGGGAGGTATTTCAGACGGGGATTCTTGGCGGCGATCTTCACGCCCTTGGGGAAGCCGTAGAACATGGCGCGGATGAACTCCGCAAGGGTGGTCTTGCCGAAACCGTTGGGCTCGTGGATGACGGTAAGCCCGTCATTGAAGTCCACTGTGTACTGCTGCAGACCGCCGAAATTTTCAATATAACAGCGTATCAGTTTCATAGGCTGATCTCCTCTCCTCGCAGGGCTTCCAAGCCTGCGCAGATGATGCGATCCTTATGGTCTTGGGGCAGGTCCGCTGCCAGCACCATGCGGATGAACTCACCCTTTAGGGAAATGTCATTTTCGTAGGATGCCGCATCCAGCTGCAGACGGGAGCTGTCCTTGATCTTCATGGCATAGAAGCGGTCCTGCAGCATGGTATACAGGAAGGGAAGATCCTTGTGGGTGTCGGGGGTGTAGCTGCCTGTGAGGGTGAACTTCACAAGGTCGCTTTCGGGAATCCCCTCTGCGGCGGCGCGCAGTGTGCTGAGGAATTCGGGGGCGGTGGTGAGCCCCGTGATATCTGCGGTCAGATCATGGAGGGTACGGCTTGCAAAGGGTACGAAGCGGTGGTTGATGTCATGAGCGGTGGTTTCCAGCACCACAAAGCCCTTTTGGCCGCATTCGTCATAGCCGCGACCCTCCAAGCAGCCGCAGTAGCACCATGTGCCGCGGTCATCCAGCTTGTCGGTCTGGTAGCTGTGAATATGCCCCAGGGCCAGATAGTCGATATGCTTTCCCCGCAGGTCGGGCAGAGACACCAGCTCTTCCCCGGGGTGGGCGGCGGTCTGCCCGTGGAGCATGACGATGTTTTTGGCATCCTTGTCCAAGTGCAGACTGTCGTACAGGCTGTGGCAGTTGCTGTCCGTGAGCTCAATGCCCGCAACGGTCACATCCCCGAAGGGGTGATAGCTCCAGTCCTCCCCAAAGGTCAGCAGATTTTCGGGCAGTACATACCCCGAAAAGGCGGGGCTCGTATCGTCGTGGTTGCCCTTCAGATACAGGAAAGCGATGTGAGGGGCGGCAGCCACGGTGTCCAGAATGAACTGCTCCGTGGTGGCGGAGACACGCTCTGTGTCAAACAGGTCACCGCACAGCAGCACGGCGGATACCCCGTTTGTTTTGGCGTACTCCACCATACGGGCAAAGGTGCGGCAGAGCTCGCTGTTGCGCTCTTTGGCCTGTGGGGCGGTGAGATTGGACTCCATGGGGGAGTCCAAATGAATATCGGAACAATGGATCAGTTTCATAAATCATTTCTCCAAAAAAATGGGCTTATCTTAATCGATAAGCCCATTATATCTTGTTTCTTGCGGTTAAACAATACCGATGAGGAAAATTGCCAGTACGATCACGGGCAGCACATAGGTGCAGTAGGGACGCATCCATTGCGCTACCTTCAGACCCTTGCCCTCATTGGCTTCCGCCACGAACTTGTCCCAGCCCCAGCCGTAGCGGGTGGTGCAGTAGAGCACAAACAGCAGGGAGCCCAGAGGCAGCAGGATATTGGATACGATGAAGTCCTCGCTGTCCAGCACGTCACGGCCGCCGATCAGATGCACATGGCTCCACACATTGTAGCCCAGCACGCAGGGCAGGCTCAGCAGGAAGATGCCGATGCAGCAAATGAGGCAGGTCTTCTTGCGGCTCAGGCCTGTGAGCTCGGAGACCATGGACACGATATTTTCAAATACCGCCAGCACGGTGGACAGAGCTGCAAAGGTCATAAATACGAAGAACAGGCTGCCCCAGAACTGACCGCCGCCCATGTTTTCGAAAACCACGGGGAGGGTCATAAAAATCAGCGCGGGGCCGTTGTTTACATCGATGCCGTAGGCGAAGCAGGCGGGGAAGATAATCAGACCGGAGCACAGTGCTACGGTGGTATCCAGTGCGCAGACACGGACGGATTCCCCCATGAGGGCACGGTCTCTGCCGATATAGCTGCCGAAGATGGCCATGGCACCGATGCCAAGGCTCAGGGTGAAGAAGGCCTGGTTCATGGCAGCTACGATGGTATCACCGATGCCGATCTCCAGCATACGGTCAAGGTCGGGGATCAGATAGAACTTCAGACCCTCTGCGCCGCCCTCTAAGAAGCAGCTGTTCACTGCCAGTGCCAGCATGAGTACAATGAGCGCCAGCATCATCCACTTGGTAATGCGTTCCAAGCCCTTCTGCACGCCCATGGAAATAACGGCGAAGCCGAACACTACCACGATGCCCATATAGATCGTCATGGAAACAGGGTCACCCAGCATTTCAAAGAAGCCGTTTTGAATGGCTTCGGTGGTCATACCCACAAACTTGCCGCTTGCCATATGCACAAAATACTGCATCATCCAGCCGGCTACGGTGGTGTAGAACATCATCAGGATCACATTGCCCGCCAGACACGCATAGCCATGCCAGCCCCATTTTTTATCGGGGGTCAGCTCGCCGTACATCTTCAAGGGGCTTTTCTGTGCCGCGCGGCCCATGGCAAATTCCATGGTCAGCACGGGTACACCCATAACCAGCAGGAGGATCAAATACAGCAGTACAAAGGCACCGCCGCCGTACTGCCCTGCCAGCCAGGGGAATTTCCACACATTGCCAATGCCGATGGCGCAGCCTGCGCTCAGCAGAATAAAGCCAAGGCGGCTGCCCAGATGCTCTCTGTTTTCCATAAGTTATATTTCTCCTTTTCTTTTGCCTTTTAAAGCGATGAGGCTACTATAACATAGAAAATATCAGAGAACAATCGAATATTTTTCGTATTTGCTTGGGGAAACCGAAAATATTATGAAATTTCAAAAAATCGATTAAGCGAATCGAATAATTCGATTGTGCGTGAAAATACATTTTCTGTACTCGATGGAAAAACAGAAAAGGGAGATGCCCTCTCAGTCAGACGCGAGGTACGAGCGGGTATATCGGACGCAAAAAAATCCTCCCCATTTTGTGGGGAGGATTGGTGCTTGTAAACTTATTCCTTTACGCTGTCTACCAGACCGCTTGCAAGACCTACCAGACCCTGAATTTCGGAGGGGATGATGATCTTGGTGGCCTGACCGTTTGCGGCTGCGGCAAAGGCCTCGATGGCCTTCAGCTTAATGACCGCATCGGAGGGGATGGATTCGTTGACCAGACGGATGCCTTCCGCGGTAGCCTTCTGCACAGCCAGAATTGCTTCCGCTTCGCCCTGTGCTTCCAGAATCTGCTGCTGCTTCTTTGCGTCAGCACGGAGGATGGCGGATTCGCGGGCACCTTCTGCTTCCAGAATGGCTGCCTTCTTTTCGCCT
>JAFQDR010000211.1 GCA_017415945.1 Oscillospiraceae bacterium | reverse complement strand
TTGGCTCCAAGGCTGCTTCTCTTGTTGCTTCCATCGTTTTTCTGTTTGCCATTTTGTTATTGGCATCCTTCTGCATCAATGCACTGGAAGAACCCCTTATGGCTTACACAAACGTCATCATCTCGGTAGAAGACGGTGTTCAGTTTGGCGATTTGGTCGAGAATCCTGCCTATGTTGACGGGACGCAGCGAATGATTTATGAGCTGATCGCCGATATTTTACCAACGGGACAAAGCATCCAGATGAATAATCTGGAGTTTGAAAGAGCATCCCGCTGGCCGGTGTTCTCTTTGGTGATGTTGGTTATTGCCACAATTGCGGGCTATCTTCCGTTCCGCAAACGGGATATACGATGAGGTGGCAGCTATGAGAAAATTATTATCTGCCGATATTCGACGTTTGTTCCGCAGCAGATGGTTTTGGCTCTGTTTGTGTGGGATGCTGGGAATGTCCGTGGCATTTATCATAATGCAAAAGACAGCCATGGACTACACGGTGCCCCTGAGCAGAGTGATTTTCCTGCCTATGAGCTTTTTCGGTATGGCGGTTGCCGCACTGGTGAGCTTATTTGTGGGAGAGGATTTCAGTGACGGCTTTATCCGTAATAAGCTGATTGCGGGACGTTTGCGCCGAAGTGTGTTTGCTTCCCATTTGGTTGTCAGCGGCGTGGCTTGTATTCTGATTTATCTGGCTGTGGTTTTCTTCACTTCCGCTGTTGGCAGCTTCTTTTTCGAAATCAATCTCACCATTGGAGAATTTCTCCGATATCTGCTGTTGGGCGTGGGGATGTGTATTGCTTACGGCTGCATTTATTGTACCATTACCATGCTCTGCGACAACAAAACCACTGCGGCTGTAGTGTGCATGGGACTGGCATTCTTTTTGTTGTGCGTCAGTCTCCACACCAATCAGGTGATGGTTCAGCCCCAATATAAGGACGGGGTACTCAATCCTGCCTATGTAGACGGCTTTGCAAAAGCGGTTTATGGTGTTTTGCATGACCTAAACCCCACGGGGCAGGCGGCACAGCTTTCAGCCATGCATGTGTTCAATCCGTTCCGTATGTTGGTTTGTGATGCTGTGTGGCTTGCTTCCGCTGCGGTTGGGGCCGCGATTTTCCAAAGAAGAAATATCAAATAAGAGGTTTGTTATGGAACATTTGCTGTTCGGCATCATCGGTATACTACTTCTGATCATCTTTGTGCTTGCTGCAAAGGTTTATTTTCTGCGCAAGTCGGCACGGGAGATCGCGGAAGCCTTCCGTGACCGAGTGACAGCAGATACCAATACACTCATTGACATTTCCACCCGTGATCCCTATATGCGAAAACTGGCGGCAGACATCAATGTACAACTTCGTCTGCTCCGCAAGGAACGCCATCGTTACCAACAGGGCGATTTGGAACTGAAGGAAGCGGTCACCAATATTTCCCATGATCTGAGAACACCGCTGACGGCCATCAACGGGTATCTGGATTTGCTCGAGCGGGAGGAGCAGAGCGAGAATGTTCGGCGTTATCTTTCCCAAATCAGCAATCGAACGGAGGCCTTGAAGTCTTTGACGGATGAGCTGTTTCGATACAGTGTGGTTACTTCTTCTCAGGAACTAAAACCGGAACACATGGATGTGGTGCGGGCGTTGGAAGAAAGCCTGCTGTCTTTCTATGGGGTCATGCAGGAGAAGGGAATCGAGCCGAAAATCCAATTGCCCGAGGAGGCTGTTTTCCGTGAACTGGATGCAGGGGCGGTGAGCCGCATTTTCTCCAATATCATCGGCAACGCGCTGAAATACTCCGACGGGGATTTGTCTGTGACTATGGATGAAACGGGCTGTGTGAGCTTCTCCAACACTGCCCGCAATCTGGATGCGGTCACAGTTGGCAGATTGTTTGACCGTTTTTACACAGTGGAGGCAAGCCGCAATTCCACAGGCTTGGGCCTGTCCATCGCCAAGCACCTGACCGAGCGCATGGGCGGCACCATCCAAGCGGACTACCACGACGGAAGGCTGTACATCGAAATACGATTCTAAGAAACAGCCCCTTTGACAAGGGGCTGTTTCAGACTGTCAAAAAATGCTTCGCAGAATTTCGTCCATAAGGACGAAACAAAGTCAAATTTATTTTTCGCGCCGGCATGTACGAAGCGAAAAATACAAATAGATCTGCAAGTGTGGAATTTGTTCGCGGAACGCGAACAAATTATGCGCGCGGCAGACCTGCTTGCCCATCGCGTAAGCGGGGGCATCTCTGTCAAAATGCTCCGAAGGAGTATTTTGACAGACTCAGCCCCTTTGACAAGGGGCTGTTTTTCGGTATAATGGGTACATTGGATTTGATGCAAGGAGCTTTCAATATGATTTGGATTGTGATTTTAATGGCCTTTTTGGGCGGTATGGTGCAGGGCATTACGGGCTTTGGGGGCGGCATCGTCATGATGATGGTGTTCCCCATGGTGTTCCCCCTGACCTTGGCGGCGGGCATCAACGGTGCCATTCTGGTGTTCCTGAACGCCACCATGGTCTATGTGTACCGCAAGCATATTAACATCAAAATGGTGCTGCCTGTGTTCCTGTTCAGCATTGTTGTGTCCAGTCTGACCATCAAAATCGCGGCGGGCACAAGTCCTCTCATTATTAAGAAGCTGTTTGGGGGCTTCCTGCTTTTGCTTGCGATCTACTATTTGTTTATTAAGAAGGACGGCAGACCCGACCCCATGAATATTTTCGTGTCCCTGCTGTTTCTTACGGTTTCCGCTGTGTGCGATGGGCTGTTCGGGGTGTGCGGGCCTATGCTGGTGGTGTACTTCCTTGCACGCTGCGAGGAGCGGTATGACTATCTGGCAAATCTGACCACAAGCTTCCTGCTGCTGGGGGGCTACAACACCTGCTTCCGTATTTATTCGGGGATTTTGACCGCCGAATACCTGCTGCCCATTCTGTGTGGCGGTGCTGCTATCATTGCGGGCGGGCTCATTGCCAAGCGCATTGCGGATAAGCTCAACGCACAGCTGCTGACCAAGGCCATTTATATTATGATTTTTGTCAGCGGGGTAAGTAATATCCTATAAAAAAGGCTCCCCTATGTAGGGGAGCTGTCAGACGCGAAGTATGAGCGGATGACTGAGAGGTAGAAATGATACAATCGACCTCTCCGCCCTCGACAAGCTCTGGCACCTCCCCTTATCGAAGGGGAGGCTTTTTTATCCGATGACCATTTTTGCGCAGCCGTAGATGCCTGCGTCGTTGCCGAGGGTGGCGATGGAGGCGGTGGTGCCTGTGGACACGTGGAAGGCGTACTTGCGGTAGTACTTCATGATGGGTTCCACGATGATGTCACCTGCACGGCTCATGCCGCCGCCGATGATGAATACGTCGGGGTCTACGGTGCAGCTGACGAAGCTCAGTGCGCGGCCCAGATATTCACCGAAGCGGTCAACAATCTGCAGTGCCATTTCTTCACCGTCACGGGCCAGATCACAGATGTCCTTGGAGGTGAACTTGTCCATGGTGCGCAGTGCGGAGGGAGTGTCGCAGCTGTCCAGCATGACCTTTGCCAGACGGACAATGCCGTTTGCGGAGGCGTACTGCTCCAGACAGCCGTACTTGCCGCAGTTGCACCGGACGGTTTCGGTGGGCTCCACGGTAATGTGTCCCAGCTCCCCAGCGCCGCCGTTCTTGCCTGCCACGATTTTGCCGTCTACGATGACACCGCCGCCGACCCCAGTGCCCAGAGTGAACATGACGGCACTGTCATAGCCCTTGCCGCCGCCCTGCCACAGCTCGCCCAGCGTGGCCACGTTGGCGTCGTTGCCTGCGGCTACCTTGGGGATCTCGGGGAGCAGCTCGTTCATGCGCTCCTTGACATTGAACACGCCCCAGCCCAGATTGATGCACTTGTGGACGGTGTTGTCGCTGTCTACGGGACCGGGAACGCCGATGCCGATGCCCTCTACGTCAGCGGGGGAGATGGACTTTTCCTTGAGCTTTGCGGTGATGGATGCGGCTACGTCGGGCAGTACAGCTGCGCCGCCGTTGTCGGTAACGGTGGGGATCTCCCATTTGTCCACGAGGACACCCTCGGTGGTGAACAGACCCAGCTTCACGGTGGTGCCGCCGATGTCAACGCCGAATGCGTAAGGTTTCATGGTTTCAGTCTCCTTTATGTGTGATAAAAGATGTTTCGCATGACTGTATTGTAGAACTTTGGGAGGGGAATGTCAATCGGACAAAACACAGAAAAGGCCCCCTTGTGTAAAGGGGGCCGAAAAAATCTTTAATTTTTGACCGGGGGA
The DNA here is from genome assembly GCA_017415945.1 of Oscillospiraceae bacterium. The sequence goes on along the minus strand of JAFQDR010000211.1, from coordinate 11,412 downwards.
TTGTTTTGATGTTTGGGTGTATGAACAACCCCTCCGTCATTTTCTCGTACCTCGAAAATGCCACCTCCCCTTACACAGGGGAGGCTTATTTTTTAATATTCTCCTGCCCAGCGGCCTGTGGTGATACACACGGGCTTGCCTGCGGTGAGGCTCTGTTTTACGTCGATGATGCGCTGGTTGCGGCTGCCGCGGAAGGGGACTTCAAGACTCCGCTGCGCCATAATAAAGGGCCCGTCGATGAGCACGTCGATGCTTTGCAGCAGCTCTTTTTGTGCATCGGTGCCGTTGATGAGCTGCTCGAAGGTGTAGCCCGAATAGCTTGCCACCTCGTAGCCTCGTGCCTTCAGCAGCTGTGCCAATTTGGCGAAGCCTTCTGCCTGTGCGAAGGGCTCGCCTCCGGAGAAGGTCACACCGCGGCACAGGGGATTGGTTGCCACGATATCCGCGATACGTTCCTCCTCCATGGGGGTGCCGCAGCCAAACTGCCATGTTTCGGGGTTATGACAGCCGTGGCAGTGATGGGGGCAGCCCTGAGCGAATACGGTCATGCGGATGCCGGGGCCGTCCACAATGCTGTCGTTGACGATACCTGCAAGATCAAGCATTTTTGCTCATGCCGTGCTTGACACGGTCCCGTTCTTCGGCACGCTTGGCATCGTTCCACTTGTCCATGGTGCCTACCAGATAGCCGGTGATGCGGCGGATGCGCTCAAAGCCAACGCCCTGACCCAGCTTTTCTTGTTCGTTTTTTACTTGCATATTGTACCTCCTTAGTGATGCGGGCGGATGCTATCCGCCCCTACGGATGGGGTATGGTTTGCGGGCGGATGCTATCCGCCCCTACGGATGTTTCTTTAATGGATGCCGCGGAATGCGGGCATTTCGGGATAGATCTTTTTCAGTTCTTCGATGCGTTCGGCGGGGATCTGCTCACCCTCACGGCGGCCGCAGCGGGGACATACATCGCCGATGACACCCACATAGCCGCATACGGGGTCACGGTCAACGGGGTGGTTGATGCTGCCGTAGCCGATGCCGAAGTCGTGCATACAGCGTACCACAGCCTCAAATGCCTCCACGTTCCTTACGGTGTCGCCGTCCAGTTCCACGTCGCTGATGTGGCCTGCGTTGCACAGGGCGTGATAGGGAGCCTCCAGACGGATCTTGTCGTAAACGGAGATGTCGTACCAGACGGGGATGTGGAAGGAGTTGGTGTAGTATTCACGGTCGGTGACCCCGGGGATCTTGCCGAAGCGCTTCTGGTCCATGCGGATGAAGCGGCCCGACAGACCTTCCGCGGGGGTGCCCAGCAGGGTGAAGTTCATCTTCATGGCCTGAGATTTCTTGTCGCAGTAGTCACGCATAAAGCCGATGATCTCCAGACCCTTCTTCTGCAGGTCTTCGCTTTCCCCGTGGTGCTGACCGTACAGGGCGGTGAGGGTCTCTGCCAGACCGATGAAACCGATGGACAACGTGCCGTGCTTCAGCACCTCACGGAGATCGTCTGCCATGTTCAGCTTGTCGGAGTCCAGCCAGATGCCCTGACCCATCAGGAATGGGTAATTGTAAATGTGCTTGTTTGCCTGGATATCAAAGCGGTCCAGCAGCTGCTGTGCCACCAGATCCAGCATTTCCCGGAGCTTGGCGTAGAATACTGTCTCGTCTCCCTTGGCTTCAATGGCGATGCGGGGCAGGTTGATGGAGGTGAAGGACAGATTGCCGCGGGAGTATGCGATCTGGCGGCTGGGGTCATAGACGTTGCCCATAACGCGGGTGCGGCAGCCCATGGTGGCCACTTCCGTCTCGGGACGGCAGGGGACATAATACTGCAGATTGAAGGGGGCATCCAGGAAGGTGTAGTTGGGGAATAGCCGCTTTGCGCTGACCTTGCAGCTCAGGCGGAACAGGTCGTAGTTGGGGTCGCCCTCGTTGTAGTTGACCCCTTCCTTCACCTTGAAGATGTGAATGGGGAAGATACAGGTTTCCCCGTGACCCAGACCTGCGTCCAGCGCCATGAGGATGTTGCGGATGACCATGCGGCCTTCGGGAGTGGTGTCGGTACCGTAATTGATGGAGGAGAAGGGGGTCTGGGCGCCTGCACGGGAGTGCATAGTGTTCAGATTGTGGACGAAGCCCTCCATGGCCTGATAGGTGTCACGGTCTGTGCGGCGAACTGCACGCTTGCGGATGCGGCTGACCAGAGACTTTGCCATAGCCTCGGTGATGGGATAGCGTGCGGCAATGCCCGCAGCCACGGTGGCGTCAAAGGCGGGACGGTTCTCCAGTCGTGCACGTTCACTGCAGCGCTTTTCCGCATTGAATACGATTTCTTCCGCTTCGTCGGATTCGTCATCCAGACCGAGAATGTCTTCCATAGCCTCTGCCAGCTGGCGGATGTATGCCTTGCGGTAGGTCTTGGCAACGCCCTCTGCCATGCCGTAGTCGAAGTTGGGGATGGACTGCCCGCCGTGCTGGTCGTTCTGGTTGGATTGGATGGCGATGGCTGCCAGAGCCGCATAGCTGTTGATGCTGTTGGGCTCACGGAGATAGCCATGACCTGTGGAGAAGCCGCCCTTGAACAGCTTCTGAATGTCGATCTGACAGCAGGTAGTGGTCAGGGAATAGAAATCAAAGTCGTGGATATGAATGTCGCCTTCACGGTATGCCTTGGCGTGCTCGGGACGCAGGAGATACATTTCGTTGTAGGCCTTGGCACCTGCGGAACCGATCTGCAGCATACTACCCATGGCGGTGTTGCCGTCGATGTTGGCGTTGTCACGCTTCATGTCGCTGATGCGGGCATCGATCTTGGTAATCTCGTCGATGGTCTTCATGAGCACGGTGTTGGCCTCTCTGGCGCGGGTACGGGTGGCGCGGTAGAGAATGTATGCCTTGGCGGCGGCGTTGAAGCCGTGGTTCATGAGCTGACGCTCCACGGTGTCCTGAATGGCCTCAATGTTGGGGTTGGAGTTCTTAAACTGACTTTCCAGCTCCCGCTGTACGTCGTTTGCAACGATGGCGGCATCGGCGGCATTGCCCTCGCGGGCGGCCTCCAGAGCACGCAGAATGGCTGCCGCAATCTTGTTCTGGTCATACAGTACCACACGGCCGTCGCGCTTGATAATGGATTGTATCATGTGAAAATACCCATCTTTCTATATGATAAATGATTCGACATATTGTGCCGAAACTTCCGTTATTATACTATATATAGCACATATAGTGGTGGGTGTCAAGTGAATGCGCACCTGACAGGCTGTTGGGATCATGTGGGGTGGATGTGTGCCCGATATTGGGTGGGGGTCATGACGGTATGCTTTTTGAACAGCTTGATGAAGTAGTTCACATCATGGATGCCGCACTCCGCTGCCACGGCCTGCACGGGTTTGGACAGGTCGGCCAGCAGAAACAGAGCGTGCTCCATGCGCTGCTTGTTCACAAATTCCGTCAGTGTGCAGCCACATTCCTTGTGAAACAGGGCGGAGAGGTAGCTGGCGTTGACGTTCAGCTCGGCGGCAATGCGCTTCAGACTCAGATCCGCGGTCAAATCGTAGTGCACTAAGGTGATGGCCTTTGCCACATAGTCGGAATATTTGCTGAGGGAGTGCTCCTTCACCAGCAGGCAGTAATCCCGTATCATATTTTCCTGCAGGGAAAGGCTCTGCTTGATGGTGCGGATGTTTTCGATTTCTCCTGCGTAGTGGGAGGAGAGGCTGTGAATGTGCAGGGGGTGCACGCCTCCGTATTCCGCCGCCTTTCGCAGCAGGGTTTTGAGAATGATCAGATTGTTTTTGCGGTCCCGGAGAGAGTCCGACAGCCGCTGCTCGGCACTGTTGTTGAAGACCGTGGCAGCCGGTGCGGTGACTTGATGGAGCTTGCCCTTGCTGACCGCTTCAATGAGCCGATTTTCCGCAGTGTAGTTTTCCACCAAGGAGTCCAGACTGATGGGACAGTCGGTGGTGATGCGGCGTACCATGGAGGTGGGGATGGGCTCGCGGCGGTCATGGATGGCGTAGTCCACATATTCCATAGTATAGCGGTCTGTACCCCACAGCTCCTTGGCGAAGGCGTTGGCAGCGCACAGCAGCAGGGGTTCTGTTTCTACAATGGGCAGGGCGGTGAAATAAAGCTGCATTTGACGGGTCTGATCCTCGGTCAGCAGCAACGTCTCCGCTTTGCGGGCGATCCGCTCACGGTCGGGCATCTGTAAAAGATAGGGGCCGATGAAGAAATATCGGTCTTGGTCCGTGTCGGGCAGACGAAGGAAAATATAGTTGCAGTCGTATTCGTCATAGAATCGGTAGAGGGTCTTGTCCTTGGCCTGTGCCATAGAGTTTTGTAGGAAGCCCGTATAGTTGGACAGTCCGAACAGCTCCCCGCGCAGATGCAAATCGATCTCGGGAGGGATATGCTCCGTGGGGGATGTGACCACGGTGCTGGAAATGTGCAGCTCTCGGAGGAGACTGCGGAGAAAGTTCAATTGGATTTGGTACGGCATGGGGACACCTCATTCCTTTTTCGTAAATACAGTATATTACTAATTTTTGTGTCTTTCAATGAAAACACAAAAATTTTACCATAATATACAAAGGGCGTTCTAACGGTTTTTTTGATGATATTCTACAATAAATGCATCTTGAGAAAGGAGCTCTTTGTATGAGTCAACGCAGTTTGGAAATGCGCCCCTTCGGCTGGCGCGACAAGGTCGGCTACATGATCGGTAATGTGGCAAACGACTTTACCTTTATTTTTGCAAGCCTGTTCTTGCAGGTATTTTACACCGATATTCTGGGTATCAACGCAGGTCTGGTGGGCACCATGTTCCTGCTGTCCCGAATTGTGGACGCATTCACCGATACCGCCATGGGCCGCATTGCGGACAAGACCCCCGCTACCAAGAACGGCAAGTTCCGTCCCTGGCTGCTGCGTGCCTGCGGTCCCGTTGCGCTGGCATCCTTCCTGATGTACCAGAGCTCTCTGGCGGGTGCTTCCATGACCGTCCGCATTATTTATATGTTTGTGACCTATCTGTTCTGGGGCAGCATCTGCTACACCTGCATCAACATCCCCTACGGCTCCATGGCCTCAGTTATGTCCGATGAGGCGGATGACCGTGCTGCGCTGTCCACCTTCCGCGGTGTCGGCTCCATGATCCCTCAGATCCTGGTGGGCGTTGTGATGCCCATGTTCCTGTACACCACTCTGGAGGACGGCACCAAGGTCGCCAATCCCGAAATGTTCCCCCGCATTGCGCTGCTTCTGTCTGTTGCGGCAGCAGCCTGCTATGTGGTATGCTATTTCATGTGTACCGAGCGCATCAAGCCCACCGAAGCCGCCTCTGTTTCCTTTAAGGATACTCTGAAGGCACTGGCAGGCAACCGCGCACTCATTGGCATTGCTCTGGTATACATCTTTTTCCTTGGCGCACAAATGATGAACCAGACCATCAATAACTACATCTTTAAGGATTACTTCTCCAACACCATGGGTCTGACCGCCATGAACGCTGCGGGCTTTGCTCCCGCTTTGTTGCTGGCACCTCTGGCCGTGCCCGTCAGCAGTAAGTTCGGCAAGAAGGAAGTAGGTATTTTCGCGGCGGCACTGGGTACCGTGGCATTCGGCGGCCTGTTCCTTGCAAAGACTACCAATATGTGGCTGTATGTTGTGGTCAGCATCGTTGGTCTGCTGGGCTTCGGTCTGTTTAATCTGATCATCTGGGCGTTTGTTACCGACGTCATCGATGACCAGGAGGTACGCACCGGTGTGCGCGAGGACGGAAGCATTTACGCGGTCTGCTCTTTTGCACGTAAGCTGGGGCAGGCCATCGCCGCTGCACTGGGCGGCTGGTCCTTGGAGCTCATCGGCTATGTGGAAGGCTCTGTTGTGGGCCAGTCTGCGGAGGTTGTCAACGGCATTTACAATATTGCAACGATGGTGCCCACTGTGCTGTATCTGCTGGTTGGACTGTGCCTGTTTTTCATCTATCCTCTGAGCAAGAAGAAGGTAGAAGAAAACATTGCTGTTTTGAAGGCAAGAAAAGGCGAGATTTGATCCTTTACAAAGGAGAGCTTTATGAGAACCTTAAAAAGCATTAACGGCGCATGGTTCTTTTTGAAGGACTGTGCCGCCGTACCCAATACCATCCCCGAGGCGGCAGTGTCTATCGACCTTCCCCACACCTGGAATGGGCACGATGGGCAGGACGGGGGCAATGACTACTTCCGCGGCACCTGCTGCTATGCCAAGATGCTGGGGGTGGAAGCGCTGCCTCCCACCGACCGCATCTATCTGGAAGTCAACGGGGCAAACTCCTCTGCCGACGTTTATCTCAACGGCAGGCATCTGGCACACCACGACGGGGGCTATTCCACCTGGCGTGTGGAGCTCACCGAGCATATCGGGGATGAAAACCTGCTGGTCATAATGGTGGACAATGCGCCCAATGAGCGGGTGTATCCCCAGACGGCGGACTTCACCTTCTATGGCGGTTTGTACCGCAATGTAAATCTGATCGGGGTGTCCGATACCCATTTTGAGCTGATGAACTACGGCGGTACGGGGATTTATGTGACCCCCGTTATGGACGGCGGGAACGCAAAGGTCAATATCCGCACGGAAATTGCAAACGCCCCTGCCACTGCCCATGTGCGCTTCACCGTACTGGATGCAGAGGGCAATGCCGTTGCTCGGCAGACCGCAGAGGGACCGAGCTGTGACTTCGTCATCGAAAATGCCCACCTGTGGGACGGCGTGAAGGACCCCTATCTGTACACCGCGCAGGCAGAGCTGCTGGTAGGCGGGGAAGTGGCAGATACCGTTTCCGCAAGCTTCGGCTGCCGCAGCTTCGAAATCCAACCCGAGCGGGGCTTCATCCTCAACGGCAGAGAGTATCCTCTCCGGGGTGTTTCCCGCCATCAGGACAGATGGGAAATCGGCAATGCCCTGCTGCCCGCGCACCATGAGGAGGACATGGCACTGATTCGTGAAATGGGTGCCAACACCATCCGACTGGCCCACTATCAGCACGACCAATATTTCTACGACCTGTGCGACAAGTACGGCATGGTGCTGTGGGCGGAGATCCCCTACATCTCCCGCCATATGCCCGACGGCAAAGAAAACACCGTCACCCAGATGAAGGAGCTGATCCTGCAAAACTACAACCACCCCTCCATCGTTGTGTGGGGCCTTAGCAACGAAATCACCATGGGTGGGGCCAAGGATGCGGACATGATCAAAAATCACCACATCCTCAACGATCTGGTACATGAGATGGACAAGGCCCGCCCCACGGTCATTGCCTGTCTGTCCATGTGCGGCATGGATGAAAAGTATGTCCATATTCCCGACGTGGTTTCCTACAATCACTACTTCGGCTGGTACGGCGGCACTGTCCATGAGTATGGCCCTTGGTTCGATAAGTTCCACCGCAAGTACCCCAACACGCCCATCGGCGTGTCCGAGTACGGCTGCGAGGCACTGAACTGGCACAACTCTAAGCCCGACGCAGGGGACTACTCCGAGGAATATCAGGCATATTACCACGAGGAGCTCATCAAGCAACTGTTTACCCGCAAGTATCTGTGGGCAACCCATGTTTGGAATATGTTCGATTTCGGCGCCGATGCCCGTGCGGAGGGCGGCGAAAACGGTCAGAATCACAAGGGGCTGGTGACCATCGACCGCAAGTACAAGAAGGATGCCTTCTACGCATATAAGGCATGGCTCAGTGACGAGCCCTTTGTCCATCTGTGCGGCAAGCGATACATTGACCGCGTGGAGGATGTGACAAAGGTCACCGTATATTCCAATCTGCCCGCTGTGGAGCTGTTTGCCAACGGTGAAAGTCTGGGGGTCAAGACCGCCGAGGATCACTTCTTCTATTTCGATGTGCCCAATGTGGGCGAAACGGTGCTGGAAGCTGTTGCGGGGGACTGCCGTGATACAAGCACCATCCGCAAGGTAGACACCATGAACGAGGACTACATCCTCCGTGAGGCAGGTGCGGTGCTGAACTGGTTCGACATCACCGAAGTAGAAGGCTATTGCAGCCTGAACGACAAGCTGGGGGACGTGCTGAGGACCTTCCGCGGCAAGCTGTGGCTGGGCAAGCTGTTTTTGATTCTTGCCAAGAAAATGAAGGCAGGGGCCAAGGAGCGGGGAGAAAAGGGCTCTCCCACCGCTGGTGTCAGCGGCGGCGTGGTGGACATGATCAGCAATTTGACTGTGCTGCGCTTCACCTCCATGCTGAGTATGCGCAACGTCCACTTCACCAAGGAAGAACTGCTGAAGCTGAACGATCAGCTGAACAAAATCCCCAAGAAAAACGGATGATCGTCTTACCCCGCAGTCCGAGACAGCTTACTCTCCTCTAATTTCTTTCATTTCCTTACACCTCTTTGCATTTTTTTCGGACTGCGGGGATCTTCTATAAAACAAAAGACACAGAATTGGGAAGCTCCTTCTTCCAATCCTGTGTCCTCTTTCTGTTATAAGCCTTTTTGCTTTCCACCTTGCGGCTGACGGGGTTCACATCGCCCCAGCTGCCACGGCGCATTGCATCGATTTTACGCTTTTCCTTCTTGGAAAGCTTTTCGTATGGGATGAATTTTTCCATGACAATACCTCCTGTTTTGGTAATTCCATTATAATCCCTATGGGTATTTTGGTCAAATGAACGATTTGTAAATATGTGTTAGATATAACTAACAAAAGTGATTGACAGAGGAGCGTGGATGTGATAGTATAAAATCAGAAGTTAGGGTAGGCTAACGAATAAGAAAGGAGCAGTGCTTATGGCATATATGCAGGAAATGTTTACCATGGCGGCCCCTTATATCTACGGGCTGAGTTTGGTGCTTGGATACCAGCTGCTGCGCAGTCAGAAGCGGAAGCTGCTGGCATTTGGATAATATGAATATAACAATCCCCCGATGTGCTCAAGTGCATCGGGGAATTTTAGTTCTTACCAACAAAGTGGGGGATGTTTTGTTGGTGCACGGTAACGTTTTTGCGGAGCTTATTGGAAGGACGGCGGGAGCAAGCGCCCGCCCTACAGGTGCGGAGAATTATTTCAGCTTCTGCTGCTTCATCCACACATCCATGATCAGGCGGTGGGGCAGGAGCTTGGCCATAAGGGATTGGCTGCGGGCGATAAAGCCGTAGCGGCAGACCTCCTTGCCTTTCTTGGCATCTCGCCACATCCGCCGGACGATTTGCTCGGGATCGTACATGGCGGCGTAGGACTTGACTACAGGTTCTCTGTCCTTGGGGATTGCGCGGTCAAAGAACTCGGTTTGGGTCCAGAAGGGGCATATGGCGGTGACACCGATGCCGCGGAATTTCAGCTCACGGTTCAGCGCGCGGCTGTAGGACAGAACGAATGCCTTGGTGGCACCGTAGACGTTGATATAGGGGATGGGCTGGTCCGCTGCCACGGAGGCGAAGTTGATGATGCGGCTGCCCTCGGGCATATAGGGAACAGACAGCTGGCACATTGCCATAATGGCCTGACAGTTCAGGTCGCACATGTTCAGGTTCTCCTCATAGGGCACCTCCATGGTGCCGCAGAACTTGCCGAAGCCCGCTGCATTGATGAGCAGAACCACTTGTGGCTGCTCGGTTTTCAAAAGTTCAGCATAGCGGGTATAGCTGCTGCGGTCGGTGAGGTCCATGGGCAGGGGGCGAACGGGTATACCGCACTTCAGACTGTGCAGACGGTCTTCACGGCGGGCGATGACCCACACCTCATCGAGCTCTCCCCATGTGGTAACGGTCTCTGCGCACACACGGCCCATGCCTGCGGAAGCACCTGTAATGACTGCGATTTTCTTCATATCGATCACTCCTATCTCTGATGATAGGGTAGGGGGAATGGGCCGATTTGTCAAGGTGAAATTGTATCGTGCAAATGAATCGGATGGGGGATAGTGGGTGTATTCCTATGAAATTCGGAGAGGGGCTATGCGGAAGGGAGATGTGATCGCGTTTTTTGACAGTCTCAACCAAACTCCGAATCCTCATGGATTCGGGGTTCGGTGGTTTAATAGATGCTAAGGTCAAGGGCTTGGCTCAGTCTCGCCAGCGCCTGTACCCCTGCCACGCTGTTGCCGTGCTTATCCAGAGCGGGAGCGAAAACACCGATGCCCATGCGGCGGGGGATGACCCCCAGAATACCGCCGCCTACGCCGCTTTTGGCGGGAAAGCCCACGGTCAGGGCAAATTCCCCCGAGCCGTCGTACATACCGCAGGTAGCCAGTGTTGCGTTGACGTATTTTGCGTATTCCACGGGGAACAGCTGCTCTCTTGTGATGGGGTCTGCCCCGTGCAGGGCGAAGATATGGGCGATCTTGGCCAGATCTTTGCAGTTGACGGAGATGGAGCAGGCACGGAAATAGCAGTCCAGAATCTCCTCCACGGGGTCGGAGATCATGCCGTAAGCGGTGAGCATATAGGCCAGCGCACGGTTTTTATTGCCTGTCATTTTTTCGGAGAGGTATACCGCTTCGTCAATTTCCAGGGTTTCATTGCCGCTCAATTTGCGTGCCAGTTCCAGTAGTCGGGAGAAACGGCTGTGGTAGGAATCACCGTGGATCAGCGTACACAAGGCAATGGCGCCCGTGTTGACCATGGGGTTGATGTGGGCCCCTGTGAGGGCTTGATCGCTGTAATTGAAGGTGTCGAAGGGCTTGCCTGTGGCTTCCACGCCTACCAGAGCGCGGACACGATCGATGCCGCTGTCAAGCAGTGCCTGCAGGAGAATGAGGGTTTTGGCTACGGACTGCATGGTGAACTGCTCGGTGCAGTCCCCTGCGAAGTAGTCTCTGCCGTCTTCCGAGGAAACGTAAATGCCAAGCTGGTTGGGATTGACTCTTGCCAATTCGGGGATATAGGTTGCAACATGACCCTGTGCGGGATAGTGGGCACAGTCGGCCACGATTTGTTCCAGTAATGTGTTCATGGGTTCAGCTCCGTGTTGAGGTTGTTTCATATTTAGAATATAGCATAGTTTCCGCTTTCATTCAACTACGTGGGTGGGCAATAAAAAACTCCCATCCTTAATTGCGCGCGTTTCTGCTAAAACGCGATAATCGGCTACGCCGACGCAATTTCAAGGGGAACCAACTAAGGTTCCCCTTGAGAACCCTTCCTTCACTGACTGCGGAGAAAATCGGGATTGTGTTACACTTAGACAATAAAAAAACTCCCATCCAAATGGATAGGAGTTTGAGAGAGAACTGATTATCTCTTGGAGAATCTCTATCTTGATTGTGTCGATTCAATCGAGTAAACTATAAATAATTAAAACAAAATGACGGCGATCTGGCACTTTTTACAGCGCCGGATCGCCGTTGCGCTTTCTTGCGCAGCCCAGTTCATTGGAACTTTTCGGCATTTTTTACGTCTATTATA
>JAFQDR010000210.1 GCA_017415945.1 Oscillospiraceae bacterium | reverse complement strand
TTTCCGTACAGATTTCAAAATCCATACAACCTTTCCTACATTATATTATATAGGAAATATATGAACAAATCTACCAATCCCTCTGAAATACCAGAAAATCAGTCAAACAAAATGGTAGATTGTGGAGAACACAATATGGTGCAGCAGGTCTCACCCGATCCCGTACTCCTGGCACAGCTGTTCTCTGTAATCGGCATCCAGCACACACTTATGGAAATCCAGCGCACGACCGTCTTCTCTCAGACGATAGCACAGACGGAACAGCTTGTGGTTCAGTGTTCTTTCGGAATATCTCAGTCCTATCGTGTTTCTGTCGGCACAAGCCTTCTGCACAGTATCGCTCCCGGCAATACTTGAAATGATCAGATCGAATAGTTTTGCAATATTGTCCGCCTGATACCGTTTCCTGTTTCGGGCTTGGCTCATGCTGCTGTAATGACCATACCTCATGGAAAGGCTTATGCTGTCAATCGGTGTTGATTCCCTATCCATATGGAAGTCAATGCTCATATCACCTCCGCCAGCGAGGAGCGTGATGCTTTCCATCAGTTCCAGCTTGTAGTCACATCCGTTGTAGCTTCCTTCCACATCGAAGCTCTGTACGAGATACAGATCAACCTCATCATCGTCGCCCGGAATACTGTCAATGGGCAAATGAGCTGTACAGACCCAGTGCATTTTCCCCTCAGCCGTCAAACGGGCAAGGTTGCCAATGGTAACGTCCATCTCTTCAAAATATATCTTGCGCTCCTCTGCCGTTGACGGAAAAATTTCCGGTTCTCCGCACAGAGAATAGCGATCCTCAATTTTATACCGCATAATTGATTACCTGTTTCCCTTTTCTTTTCGCATGGTTGTATGTTTTCACTGCCCCACCCCAATCATGATCGATGTAGGAGACCACCACATCGGTATTTTCAACCATTTATGAAAAGTAAAAGGTAATGTAAAGTAAACGGTGAAAAAGCATTGAAATACAACATTTTCGCGCAAAATACTTTACATTACCATGAAGATCATTTGCCCAATGACACCAACCATTCCAGAAGATCACTGTTTTCTTGCCAAACAGGTTCCGTACTAGGTGTCACATTTACATAAGCTCTCTCCAATGCTTGCCGTTTTTGTCTGGAATCAGCCTTAGCATAAACTTCCGTGGTTTGTACGGAATAATGTCCCAGAAAATCCCGAATATACACGAGGTTCACACCAGATTGCAGCAAATGCATGGCCTTGGAGTGACGTAAGCAATGACAAGAGATATTGTCTGGGATCAATTCCGGATTTGTTTTTCTTGCCATAGATACATATTTGTCTAAAATATAGGAAATTCCTGCACGAGTCAATTTTTCTCCACAGCGGTTTCGGAATAACGGATGAGGCTGTGCCTCAGTTCGTTGTAGATTTTGCTCCGTCATATATTGTTTTAACAAAGAAACCTGGGCATCCATCATTGGAATAATTCTGGTTTTGTTGCCCTTACCGTGCAGACGGATAGTGGCCGGCTTTTCAAAACGAATACACTGCGGAGTTAAGTCAGCTATTTCCTGTACTCTGGCACCGGTATCATACATCAATGATAGTAATGCTAAATCACGTCGTCCGTTTTTAGTTGATGTGTCAGGCATAGTCAAAAGCAATTTGATTCCATCCAGCGAAAAATAGTTCAAAACACGCTGTTCCGTTTTCTTAAAAGGAATTGCCAATACTTTTTGACATATATCCAGACATTCCGGGGCTTCGTATTGCAGGTACCGATAAAACGCATGAATAGCGGCAAGGCGGACATTACGGGTAGCAGCAGTGCACTGCCGGTATGTTTCCAACCAATCCAAAAATTCACAAAAACACTGCGGTTCTATCGCCGTTAGCTTTATCCGTTCTGCTGAGATACTTTTATCTTCTTTCATAAAACGAAGAAAAAGGACAAAGGTATCACGGTACGACGATATTGTGTTCGTGCTTGCTCCCACAACACCTGGTAAGTATTTCCCAAGGAATTTTGACAAATAATACGCAAAATCATATTCCATCATAGAACACCTCCGGAAAAACATAAGAACAGAGCTGGTTCGCCTGTTTCAACAGTTCCGGATACATTTCCGCTGTCAGACGTACATAGTGTTCAGTGGCTTCCAGAGAAGTATGTCCCAAATATTTAGAGAGAATAGGAAGCGAACAGTAAAGATCCAATCCTTGAGCTGACATTTCAGCGAGTGTATGAACAGAAAATGTATGTCGTAAATCGTGAAGCCGGGGACCTTTCTCAGTGTGCGGAATACGTGCCCGTGCCAATATTCTGCGAAACTGCTCATAAGCAACACTATTGCTCCAGCAATTATCTCCGATATTGGCAAAGAAATACTTTGTATTGAGTCCGAAAATTTTCTCTTTGTAAGAATTGTACTGCCTTAATGCTTCTCCGACTGATCCGGAAAATGGAACCATTCTGTCGGTATTGTTTTTTGTGTTGTGCAGTAAAAGATATCTGTCTTCCAAACAGACATCTTTTGTTTCCAGATGCAGAGCTTCGCTGATTCGCAGACCTGTTCCATATAGTAAGCGAAACAAAGCAGGAGTTGTGTAGACAAATTCAGTCGGATATCTGCTCCAATTCAAGTTTTCATCACACGCAGTAAAAAATCTGGATATTTCATCATGAGTAAAAATGTATGGGGTAAAGCCGTTTTTTATGTGTGGAATATTTCTGGGACAATAGGAAGGTATTCCCAAATCATTCAGATACCGCGAAAAATTTATCAATTCATTGACCCTACTGTATCGAGAACTCTCCTGTTCGTTCGCAGCAGGTTCTATCCATTTTTCAAACAAATCCCTTGTAAGTCCGATCTGCTTGCAATTTTCCTTTATTGCAAAACGATCAAATACACGGAATCGCATTTCAGCGTTTCTGTATTTGTAACCAAGGCTGCGCTTGAATTCAATATACTGTACAATAAGGCTGCTGTAAATACTTTCAAACTCAATCATTCGTTAGCCCCCCTATCGTAATAGTCAGTGGTAATCTTCGGAACATTCAACGCACATTTACGTAAAGATGTCAGATCAATTGCCAGGTACATCTTTGTAGTTTCAGAGTTTTTATGTCCAAGAATACCAGTTATGACAGGCAGTGGTGTGTTCTGTTCTAACAGTATGGTAGCGAGACTATGGCGTAATGCGTGTGGGCCATGTTTGCGTTTCTCTTCATGTGCAATACCAGCTCGCTGCATACCAGTTTTTATTGCAGTTATGAAAGCTGCGCCGGTAACACCGTCGTAAGGTGGTACATGTTTGAGAAATACAAACGGAAGCTCGGACTGAGGACGGCCATATTTCAAATAATCAATAATTGCTTCTCCTACATCAGACAGTAATGGAAGTTCAAGTGGGGTCCCGGTTTTCTTTTGCTTTAACAGAAATCTATCCTGCTTCCAATCCAGTTCCGAAAACTTAAGTTGGCAAATATCGGAGCTTCGTAAACCAAGTCGTGCGGCAATGAGAATCATAGCATAGTCACGTTTGCCTTTGGGATCAGCACGATCCATCGCATCCAGCAACCGCTCAACTTCTTCTTTGGAATATGTACTTGGAACTTTTTGTTGTGGAGGAGCACTGCAATTCGGTACAACTGAAGAGAGATTGAGTTCTATTCGCCCTGTTTCATAAAGAAAAAGAAGAAATTGGCGAATTGCTGTGAGTGTATGCCGAATTGTAGACTGTGTAAAACGAGCCATCCGTTGTTGGATATATTGCAGGATGATATTTGTTGTGATTTGTGATACATCTGAAATTCCTATTTCATCCAGAAAAATATTAAATCTTAACAAATCCAAACGATATTGTTTCTGTGTGGTTTCTGACCGCAGCAGTTTTTTTCTGTATTCCATGAATGCTTCTATGTCTGCTTTAAGTCCTCCTTGAATTGCTTCTTCTGCTTTTTTATGTCGGAAGGTATAGTTTCCGGTTTGTTGGAATTCATACAGAACAGTAGCACAATGATAACGGCGTTTCTGGTAATCTGAAAGATCTTCATACGGTATGCTATTATCAATGTGCCTTATAACTGACGTATACGCTTCTAAGGTATACATCTCGTAGCCGTTCTCCCGAATAAACCTGGTAATCCAACGGGCGTGATTTTCGTACTCCAATACCGAATTTTCCGCATAACCTTTGTTTCGTAAATAATCCAGTAGTGCATAGAAAGATTCCGGCATTTGCAGAGGTTTTCGTTTTGCCATTTGTTTCCCCTTGTGTAATAGAAGTAGTAGTTTTTATTGTTCCTCTCCAAGAACTGCTTCCATTATACAAGATTTATTTTAATGTAAAGTTACTGCAGAAAAATATCTTTATTTTCCACATTTTTCACCGTTTACTTTACATTACCTTTTACTTTTCATAAATGATCTTATGTGAAGCTTCACATAAGACCATCCACAGGTTTCTCTTTAGGATGCAGTACCGTCTCGGTGTGCTCTCAAGCGGTGGATACAAGGTCTCGTCATAACCGGCAGTGTCAAAATACTTGTCCAGATATGGAAGAACCAGAATGGATTTGATGTGCGGATAGGTTTTCTTCAGTTCCCGGACAACGGACGCACAAAGTGAATCGAAGTCGCCGTAACCGCCCAGATAGAAGATG
>JAFQDR010000209.1 GCA_017415945.1 Oscillospiraceae bacterium | reverse complement strand
ATCATAATTACTTACCCTCCACACTTTCATAAATCATGGCGCCTGCTTCCACAGCAACGCCTTCACCGATGGTGACGTCGGGACCTACGGTCGCTACGCCCCAGCCTTCGCTGCCATCGGGCTGAGTACCTACGTGTGCGCCTGCCTTAATCACAGCGTTTTCGCCTACGATTGCATATTCAACAACTGCGCCGGGCTCAACAACTGCGCCGGGCATCAGTACGGAATAGCTGACCAGAGCGCCTTCGCCGATGATGCAGGAGTTGGACAGAACGGAGTTTTCAACCTTGCCTTCCACTTCACAGCCTTCAGTGATGATGGAGTGGTGAACTTCTGCATTGTCGCCTACCCAGTGAGGAGGACGGATTGCGGTTCTGGAGCGAATAGGCCATTCTGCGTCGAACAGATTAATCAGGTCGGGAGACAGCATGTCCATATTTGCATCCCACAGGCTGGAGATGGTGCCTACGTCACGCCAGTAGCCGTTGAAGCGGTATGCCCACATCTTTTCGCCGGCTCTCAGCATGTTGGGAATGATGTTCTTGCCGAAGTCCTTGGAGGAGTTGGGGTCAGCTTCGTCTTCAATCAGATAGCTTCTCAGCTTCTGGTAGTTGAAGATGTAAATACCCATGGAAGCCAGGTCGGACTTGGGGTGAGCGGGCTTTTCTTCGAAGTCGTTGATGTAGCCGTCTTCGCCGCAGCTCATAATGCCCAGACGGGTAGCTTCTTCCATGGAAACCTGCTGAACAGCGATGGTCAGTGCAGCATCCATTTCCAGATGCTCACGCAGCATATCTGCATAGTCCATCTTGTAGATATGGTCACCGGACAGGATCAGAACATTTTCAGGTTCGTAAGCATCCATGAACTGGATGTTCTGATAAATTGCGTTTGCAGTACCTGCAAACCAGTTGCCCTTTTCGCCTTCCACCATATAGGGAGACAGAATGAAGGCACCGCCATCGGAGTTGTCCAAATCCCAAGGCTGACCATTGCCAATGTAGTTGTTGAGCTGCAGGGGCTTGTACTGGGTCAGAACACCGACGGTGTCGATGCCGGAGTTGGCGCAGTTAGACAGAGGGAAGTCAATGATTCTGTACTTACCGCCAAAGGGTACGTTGGGTTTTGCAACATTGCGAGTCAGAGCATACAGACGAGAACCCTGACCACCGGCAAGAAGCATTGCTATACAGGTTTTTTTCACGTATCTCACTACCTTCTTATTTTATTATTAGTATTTCGACACTGTCCTTGCGGTCATATCGAAACCCCTAAAAATTTTTCTTACTTATGATTTGTTTTTCCTATTTGAAACAGTCAGTTGTAGCGGTTCATAGCCTGATCGGGCCCGTTTGTGATATAACAAGCACAGGCAGCCGCCGCTTTTGCCGCTGTTTCCTCAATGAGCTTGAGCTCCGCCTTGGGTACACTGCCGATGACCCAGTCGATGACCTCCTCGTGGTCCTCGGTAGGTGCGGGTGCCCCCACGCCGATGCGGATACGGGGGAAGGCATCGGTGCCCAGATGGGCAATGATGTTCTTCAAGCCGTTGTGTCCCCCCGCAGACCCCTTTCTGCGGATACGCATCTTCCCTGCCGCCAGACTCATTTCGTCGGAGATGACGATGATGTGGTCGGGCTCGATCTTATAAAACCGAGCAGCCTCCCCCACCGCCTCCCCGGACAGGTTCATGTAGGTCTGGGGCTTCATGAGCAGAGCCGCCTGACCGCCGATATCCACCACAGCGGTCAGGGCTTTGAATTTCAATTTGTTGATCTTGACCTTATACTCCCGTTCCAGAGCGTCTGCTGCCATAAAGCCCGCGTTGTGGCGGGTATTGGCATATTTTGTACCGGGGTTCCCCAGACAGACGATGAGCCAAGTGGGCTTTTGACTTCTGCCGAACAAGGCTGCTCCTTAGTTGAACAGAACGGAAATGGAGGATTCTTCGAAGATCTTGTCGATGGCCGCTGCAAACAGGGGGGCAACGGACAGGTACTTGATCTTGCTGCAGGCGGGCTTGTCTGCGGGGTAAGGAATGGTATCCAGGAACAGCAGCTCCTCGATGTAGCTGTTTTCAATGCGCTCGATAGCGGGGCCGGACAGAACACCGTGGGAAGCACAGGCCATAACCTGGGTTGCGCCGCCGATTTCCACCAGAGCCTTTGCCGCGTTGCACAGAGAGCCTGCGGTATCGACCATGTCGTCCAGCAGGATGACCTTCTTGCCGCGTACATCGCCGATGATGTTCATAACCTCGGACTGGTTTGCCTTTTCACGGCGCTTGTCAACGATGGCCATGTTCAGACCCAGCTTGTGAGCGAAGTTTCTTGCACGAGCCACAGAGCCCACGTCGGGAGAAACAACCATGTATTCCTCGTTGCCGAAGCCGTACTTTTCAATGTAGTGATGTGCGAAAATTGCGGAACCGCGCAGGTTGTCCAGAGGAATGTCGAAGAAGCCCTGGATCTGGTCAGCGTGCAGGTCCATGGTCAGCACACGGTCAACACCCGCTGCGGTCAGCAGGTTTGCCACGAGCTTTGCGGAAATGGGATCGCGGGGCTTAGCCTTGCGGTCCTGTCTTGCGTAGCCAAAGTAAGGAATGACTGCGGTGATACGGCCTGCGGATGCTCTGTGCATTGCATCGACCATGACCAGCAGCTCCATGAGGCTGTCATTTACGGGCTTGCAGGTAGACTGAACAATAAATACGTCCTTGCCGCGCACGGGTTCCAGCAGAGAAATGGAGCATTCGCCGTCTGCGAACTGAGCGGCCTTAGATGCACCCAGCGTGAAACCGCCGACCTCGCAAATAGCCTTTGCCAGCTCGGGGTTGGAGTTGCCGGTGAACACCTTGATTTCGGTACCATGAGATATCACGATCGTATATCCTCCCTCATCTATTTATAGCTCTCGCTATTTTATGTTCCGTACTATTATACCAACTAAATGTCGGAATGGAAAGTCAAAATTTTCAATTTATACAAAAAAATAAGCAAGAAAAACTAACAGAATATCAGCGCAAAATTCGTCATTTACAACAGAGCGGTTTTATTATATAATATAGGGTACTGAAATTTTGTTAAAGAGAGTGATCATCAGCATGATTGAATTTGAAGAATATAAGGTTAAGCTCAACGGTCTGAAGCCCACGCTGGACAATCTGGAGGGTGCACTGCATCTGGATCTGGCCCGCAGAGAGATCGAGGAGCTGCAGGTAGCCTCCGAGCAGGACGGCTTCTGGAACGATGTGGAAAAGAGCCAGAAGGCCCAGAAGCGTCTGAAGGCACTGCAGGCAAAGTGCGAACGCTACGAAGCCCTGTGCAGCGCATGGGAGGATATGTTCACCCTGTGCGAAATGGCACTGGAGGAAGACGATGCCTCCATGCTGGACGAGCTGAAAAGCGAATACGATGCATTCGCGGGCAAGTTGGAAGCTACCCGTCTGGAAACCCTGCTGACAGGGGAATACGACGCCAACAACGCCATTCTCACCTTCCACGCAGGCGCAGGCGGCACCGAGGCCCAGGACTGGACCCAGATGCTGTATCGTATGTACACCCGCTGGGCAGAACGCCATGGCTACAACGTAAAGGTCATGGATATGCTGGAAGGCGACGAAGCAGGCCTGAAGTCCGCCACCATTATGATCGAGGGCGAAAACGCATACGGCTTCCTGAAGGGTGAAAACGGCGTACACCGTCTGGTGCGTATCTCCCCCTTCGATGCATCCGGCCGCCGTCAGACCAGCTTCTCCGCTCTGGAAGTCATGCCCGAAATGACCGAAGACAACAGCATCGAAATTCGTGAAGACGATATTGAAATGCAGGTATTCCGCTCCTCCGGCGCAGGCGGCCAGAAGGTCAACAAGACCTCCTCCGCGGTTCGTCTGATCCACAAGCCCACGGGCATCGTGGTATCCTCTCAGGTGGAACGCTCCCAGTTCCAGAACCGTGACAACTGTATGGCAATGCTGAAGGCAAAGCTGGCAGAAATCAAGGAACGGGAACATCTGGAACGCATTGAAGACATCAAGGGCGTACAGCAGAAGATCGAATGGGGCTCTCAGATCCGCTCCTACGTATTCATGCCCTACACTCTGGCAAAGGACCACCGCACCGGCCACGAAAACGGTCAGATCAACGCAGTCATGAACGGCGAAATCGACGGCTTCATCAACGCATACCTTGCAATGAAGGCAAACGACGCCGGAAATAAGTAAATCAAAAAACAGCTTCACCCCGATTGCTATGCAATCGGGGTGTTTTTTTGAATGAATTATGAATAATTGAGTGATCAATCAGTAAAGCTCCAGCAAATTGGCGTATCCTTCTTCGAAGGATAAAAGAGTTTCTCCATCAATAGACAGCTGTACAATTGGCATTAAATATCCATTACCAAAGAAGGCTGGCGCGGAAGTAAATTCAACCACACTATTTGGTTCTATTTTTTCAAGAATACCGTTTGCAAGAACGATATCTAAGTTTTCACCTTCAATAATAAATCGTTCCCCTTGATACACATCGCTGATCTCCGACAGTCTGATTCCAATATACTCTAATTTTTTATCATAGTTGATCGTATCTACAACCGCTTCTTCGGTAATATAGTTATTTATGTCCATGTAGTATTCTTTTTCTACCGACTTTGCCACGCCTCCGCAGCCCACAAGAGCCAATAGCAATACGATCATTACAACAGTTTTTGTAAAATTCGAAATACTGTATCTATGCATTATAATCACCTTAACCAAACAGTTGAACTGTTATCTAAATTTTACCACTCACACAGACACTTGTACAGCGCGCAAAAGCAAACAAATTGTAAACTTGTTGGTAGCTCCATCGTAGGGGCGCCCCTTGCGGGTGCCCTTATCATTGAATCGGACAGCCGCGGCCTCCGCATATAACGCGGTGATCTGCCGACGGAACTTACCTTATTCCGTCGGCAAGGGCTGTCCCTACAATGCGTGACCATCCCGCCATTCACTTTATAAGACCCCAAACCTCAAAACCCGCAACATAAAACAGCCCCGAGCTGAAACCAGCTCGGGCCTGCGGTGTGTTGATTAAGCTGTTCGGTAAGACGGAGAACCGTCCTCTGTCTTATCCAAATCTCGTCCAGTATTTCAGACACATTTATTTTAGGTAATTTACCGAAACACCCCAATTTTTCAAGCATCCCATAAATTTCACCTTATCAACTTCATATAACTCAGGATATCTAACTACCCATTTACCGTATTCTTTTCTAGTCTTAAAATTCACAAAAAAGAATTTGAACGGATGAACAAACAAACAATATGTGGCAGGTAACATCCAGTCTGGTTTACTAATTTTCTTAGGATAAAAAATGATGCCTTCGCTGTATGGCTGTCTGTTACTTAAGCGATGAGAATAGTTTTCAAATCTAATCTCTAATTCTTTCCATTCATAAAAGCGACTAATAAACAAGAAAGTCACCTCACATCCTCGAGCATTCATTTTTAATGTACGCCCAAAAGCAACCCAATATTGAAAGCAAAGGATGCTCAAACAAAATACAGCTAAATAAATTAAAGTAATTTCAGAAGAGCCATCACCCAACAAACAAATGAACCACAGAGATGTAATACATAATATGAACGCAAAAACTATCCACATTTTATCCGATTTAACAATTATATTGCCATCACAAGAGAAATTCATTTTGTCCTCCAATATACATCTCTGTCTTTAGTACTTTTATAACCACGAGTATCATACACAGTTGTCTAAATTTTACCACTCATACAGACACTTGTACAGAACTCAAAAACAAACAAATTGTAAACTTGTTGGTAGCTCCATCGTAGGGGCGCCCCTTGCGGGTGTCCACACCGCCGCACCGAAATTCCCCGCCGCACCCGTAGGGACCGTCCTCCCGGACGGTCCGCAATGCTTCATCCACATCTTCCTCCGCACTGCAGGGCGGCCTGCCCCCTTGCCTAAAGGGGGTGGCTCGCCACATGGCGAGACGGGGGGGATTCCTGCCGCCGTGGCGCAGTGAGATAATTTACCATAGACATATTATCGCACCATATTGCCACTGCATTATTGCAATCCCATATTTTTCTGTACCGTACTGATTCAACTTCCATGCTCTACCCACAAGCGGCGGGAGCAAGCCCCCGCCCTACGGATGCGTAGGTGCCTCGGACAACGCCGTAGGGACCGTCCTCCCGGACGGTCCGCAACACCGCACCGAAATCTTTGCCGCCGTAGGGAAGACCTTGTCATCTATGCCTTTCCCATTCTTCCACAAAATTTACCCCCCCGATTGCAAGCAATCGGGGGGTTCCCATTTGATTTTCACATAACTGCAGTCAGAATGTGGGTACCGAAAAATCCCTCATCGAAGGCTTCTTCAAAATCCCCCGTCAGCTCATCCATGAGCCACATCCCCGTGGTCTTTTGGAATTCATCCGCCCACGCTGCATCGCAGTAGAACACAAACAGCCACTGATAGCCGTCGTAACCGAAGTACAGGCGTTTGTCACTGTCGTTGTTCTTGGCGATGATGTCATTCAGCTCATTGGCAACGGAGACATCAAACCAATCGTCCCAAACCTCCGCTTCAATGGTATAGCGTTCATCCTGCCATGTGAAGCTCACGGTTCGGGTGCCTGTGCCCGCATCCCAATCCACATCATCCATATTTTCGGAAATGTCCGTGAAGTCCAGTTCACCTTCGCCCAGTGCCGCAACCCCCATCAAAAATTCCGTGTACATATAGTCCGTATAGAAATACTCCACGTCCGCGGCGTACACATCATGGGAGCTGGGAGTAAAGTCTCCCGTTTCCTCGTCAAATTCCCCCATGCCGATTTCCCAGAGAACATCAGCGACCTTGTCCATGTAGTACAGGTCTTCCTCGCTGAACTCATCCCAATAGGTCTCCATTTCCTCGACCATTTCTTCGTCAAAGCCCTCAATACCAAGCTTTT
>JAFQDR010000208.1 GCA_017415945.1 Oscillospiraceae bacterium | reverse complement strand
TGCACCTTTAGCTCAGTTGGTAGAGCACCTGACTCTTAATCAGGGTGTCCAGGGTTCGAGTCCCTGAAGGTGTACCATACAGTTGGTGCTTTTAACGGTGAGGGTCCACCCGGTCCCATTCCGAACACGGAAGTTAAGCTCACCCGTGCCGACAATACTTAGCTGGAAGCGGCTTGGGAAGATAGGTCAATGCCAACACAGGACACACTCTTTCGAGTGTGTCTTTTTTTCATGCAAGACATAAGTGTCTTGCATGAATATTCCCCTGCCTGCGGCAATGAGCGTTCAGATTTTGTTCGCGCACTCGTTTCACTCGCACACTCAAAAATCTGAGCGGTATTTTTCGCTTCGCGCATGTCGGCGCGAAAAATATAATTGAACCGGTTTCGTCCTTGTGGACGAAATTCTGCGAAGCATTTTTTAGTCCATTGTTTGACACAGAGTAATGACTGTGTCTTTTTTTATATTGTGGTTTATGCTATAATTGCTCCTTGTATGAAAGGTGGTTATCGGATGAATACGGATAAGGAGTTTCTTGGGACGGAGCCCATTGGTCCTTTGCTGAAGCAGCTTGCGATCCCTACGGTGACGGCGCAGCTGATCAATATGCTTTATAATATTGTAGACCGCATTTATATCGGCCATATCCCCAACGAAGGGGCAGCGGCACTGACGGGTCTTGGGATTTGCGTGCCTCTGATTATGATCGTATCCGCATTTGCGGCTTTTGCAGGCAGCGGCGGTGCACCTCGCAGCTCCATTGCCATGGGACGTGGTGACCATAGGGAAGCGGAACGCATTTTGGGCAGCTGTTTTGCTCTGCAAATTTTGATTTCTCTGCTGCTGACCGTGTTTCTGTTGCTGTTCGGTCGTCCTTTGCTGATGCTGTTTGGGGCAAGTGAGAACACCATCGACTATGCGGCTTCCTATATGCGTATATATGCCATGGGCACGATCTTTGTGCAGCTGACCTTGGGCATGAACGCCTTCATTACCGCCCAAGGGTTTACAAAAGTCTCTATGAAGTCCGTGATGATCGGTGCGGTGACAAATATTATCCTTGACCCCATTTTCATTTATGCACTGGATATGGGGGTTGCGGGTGCGGCACTGGCAACGATTTTGGCACAGGGCTGTTCCTGCGTATGGGTACTCAGCTTTTTGTTTGGGAAAAAGACCAATATCCGACTGAAAAAAGAGTATATGCGTTTGGATCTCAGCGTCCTGAAGCCCTGTATTGCCTTGGGCTTAGCTGTGTTCATTATGAATGCCAGTGAGAGTGTGATTTTCTTCTGCTACAATACCTCTCTGCTGGAGTACGGCGGGGATATTGCGGTAGGGGCCATGACCATTTTGATGAGCGTGACCCAGCTTGCCATGCTGCCTCTGCAAGGCGTGGGCCAAGGAGCTCAGCCTATCATCAGCTACAACTACGGTGCGGGGAATGCCGATCGTGTGCGTGCTGCTTTTAAGCTGCTGCTAAAGGTCAATATGTGCTATGCGGTGTGTATGTGGCTGTTTGTGCAGTTCTGCCCTCAGGTGTTTACTGCCATGTTCACCAATGATGCTGCCCTTGCGGAATTTTCCAAGACCGCTCTGCGGGTGTACTTTGCGGTGCTGTTCATGTTCGGCATCCAGATCTCTTGTCAGATGACTTTCGGGGCACTGGGTAATGCCAAGGCGTCTATCATGGTTGCTGTCATGCGTAAATTTGTGCTGATGATCCCCATGATCTATCTGCTGCCTGCGATTCTGCCTGTGGACAAGACCATTGCTGTGTATATGGCAGAGCCCGTGTCGGACTTCTTTGCCATGAGCTTTACGGCGGTGCTGTTCTATTTCCAGTTCAAAAAAGCCATGGGTGAATTGGAAGCCCATAAAACCGAATATTAAAATAATGAGGCTGCCCTACCAAACGGTAAGGCAGCCTGTTTTTATTGGATGGCTTGGAACTCTGCACGGGTTATGTTGGAGGACAGAGCGGATAGCTCTCGTCCGTTGACAATGGGCGTGCAGGCGGAGGGGAGGGGCACATGACGATTGGTGTAAATGAAGAATCGATCCACCACCGCGTCCTCTTGGCGATCGCCGTTGTCCCAGTGGAAGGCAAAGCTGTTGAAATCAATGAGCACGGCGTTTGCACCGTCCAATCGGGTCTCGTTCAGCAGAGTCCAGCAAATGATGTCGTTTTCAATGGCGGTGCTGTACATTTTGAATCCTTCCGCATCGGGGGGGCGAAAATTCGCAGAAACCGAGGATATCAATTTCCCCCTCAAGGGTCAGCTCGGCGATGATCAGCTCATATACCGTCTGTGTGTTTCGGGAATAGGAGATAACGGCATAAAGCCTCTCGGAATATTCTTTTGCGGCGATGAGGTCGAAATCGGAGCGGCTTTGCAGCAGACCTGCATTCTGTATGGCATCGGTCAGGGCGGTTTTACTGCTCTCGTCGGGGGATTCCGGATAGCCGCTGACACCCAAAACCTCCCCTGTCATGGGATGGATTTGTGCTCCGATGCTGCCCGTTATGTTGGCAAGGGGCAGTAGGGCATCCCCTTGGACAGTCATGGAGCTGATCTCCTCGCCATTTGCATTGAGGGGGGCCAGCTTTGTGACCTTCACGCCTCGCTTGAATCGGAAAATTGCGGAATCCCCGTCCATGGGAACGGTTTCGTATGCGCCGCTGTCGTAGTACACCCGCAGCTCTTGGGACTGCAGGTCGGTGAGAGTGGCCCAGATGATGGTCTCCCCGTTGATGTTTACAACATTGGGATGAAATCCCGTGGCCTGTTCCTCTCCGGGATACAGATTGATGACCTGGTATCCGCCGTCCTTGAAATTCAGCTGTGCCAGGTGCAGCTGCTCTACCACGATGCATCCATGGAGATAGGTGCCGCGGAGCACCGCCAGCATGAAATCGGGGGTCATGTAGGTTTCTCCAACCTGCACCAAATTCTGACATTCATAGTCGTAGCCTTCCATGAACGTCTCCACCGCATGGAGGATGGTGGCGGGCTGCATCAGGGAGGATGTTGGCATGGGTGTGGGAACTGCCGTGACCGCAGGGGAAGGCGTTGGGGTGTCTAACGGCTGTTGTGCTTGATCGGATGTGCCGCATCCGACCAAGCAAAGGAGGATACACAGTGTAATTAGAAATGTTCTCATAGCAGCTTGCCTTTCTGTTAGCTAAAGGGCTTGATGCCTTCCGCGATCTTGATGACGGTTTCCCTGTCTATGTTTAAGCATACTACATCAAAATAATCCATTTCGTTTACATCATATGTTTCTATGTGAACACGCTGACCTTTTTCTACCAAGAGACCGTTATTCCCGTTGATGGTGATTTCTTCAACCACATCGGCATTTTCGGTGTCCATAGAGGAAATCATATTTCCGTGGCTGTGGGTGATTTGCACACTGATGAGAGCTTCGTCGTCGTTTTTAAATTCCTGCATATTAAAATGCTCGGTTTGAAGCTCGGAGTGCGGATAGAAGCCGTCGGGGATGAAGGTGATTTCGTACTCTGTGCGATTATGGTCGGAATCGGACTGATCGGGGGCGACTACCCATGGCGGGATCTCGGAACCGTCGTTCACAAATAGGATGGTGGCTTGATTGGTGATTGTCATCATCAGTTTCAGCGTTTTTGCTTTTACGGTGGGATTCACTGCGCATCCAATACCAACCAGCACTGCGGCGGCAAACACGGCTGCTACGCCTTTCCCTATCATACGACGGAAGCGTGCAGCCCTGTTTCGTCTGCTTTTTTTCCGATAGGCTTCTCGGATGGCGGTAAGTGTTTGCTCATGGGTTTCGGAGGATATCACAAAATCCGATTCGGCTTTTAAACGCTCGTTTTCAGCGAGGAAGGCTTCCCCTTCGGTCTGCATGGCGTCGTCCATCAGCAATGCAAACAAGGCATCATCATATTCGGTTCTCAATTGCTCATAAGACTTCATATGTAAATCCCTCCTTTTTCAGCATTGCCATTGCATCACGACGGGCTCTGGTCAGCATCATGCGAACACTGCTTGCCTTACAGTTTAGGCTGCGGGCAATTTCCTCATCGCTTTGCTTGAGGTAATATTTTCGAATCAGCACGTCCTGCTGCTTTTTGGGGAGCTTTTTCAGAATGGACCTAAATTCGGAAATGCGGTCGTGCTGTATGACAGTGGATTCCACGTGGCGGCCCTCTGTGGCATAGTCATCCTCAAAGCCTTCAAAAAGCGCATAAAAAACATGATTGCTTTCCGCGGATTTCCCCCGCAGATAGTTTAAGGTCACATTTCGTACGGTATAGACGATATATGTAGTCAATGCGGGCTTGCTCAATTGGCGGAGAAGGGAAGTCTTGGGGATCAGCCGCATGATTGCCTCCTGCACCAAATCGTCTCCTATGCTATCGGCGGAAATATGTTTTCTGACTGTGGCGTACATGATGTATTGATAGTTTTCATACAGCTCCGTAATGAATTGCTGCTCATCATATGCCGTGGAGCTATTGCCTGATTCCATCTCAAAGCACCCCTTTCGTATTCTGAAAATAAGCTTATACTTATATAAACACTTTGACGGTGAAATCTGCAACACTTTTCATCCGATTCCTGTGTTTTCCACGGACCAACCTGTTAAATTGTTGATTAAGCGGGCGGAATCATGTATAATATGAATATGATGAAACGACACGATAAGAAAAAAGACCGCAATACCTGGTATCGGCTGGACCTGTCGGGGATGGTGTATCCCACCCTGCAGCGGCGAACCTTCTCCAATGTGTATCGCGTGTCCATTACGTTGACGGAAGAAATCAGGCCGGATGTTCTGCAGCAGGCTCTGGATATGACCTTGCCTCGGTTCCCCGCATACAAAGTGGCTATGCGGACGGGACTGTTTTGGCGGTATCTGGAACCCAACCACAGACCCGGTCCATTTGTGCGTCCCGACATTGTGAATCCCTGTATGCCCATGCACTTCCGCAGCAACAATCGGTACCTCATCCGTGTCTACTATTACAACAAGCGCATTTCCATTGAGATGTTCCATTCTCTGGCGGACGGCTTTGGTGGCTTGTGTCTGCTGAAGACCCTGACCGCACAGTATCTGCGGCTGCTGGGCCACGAGATCTCCAACACCAACGGGGTACTGGACATCAGCGAGGAGCCCCACCCCGAGGAGCTGGAGGATGCCTACCTGCGCTATGCCTCCGCTAAGGTGACTCCCGGGCGTACAAGCGGCAAGGCCTACAGTGTGCGGGGCACCTATGAGCCCTTCTATACATTAAATATTATCAGCGGCATTATGGACTCCAATCAGGTGTACAAGGTGGCCAAGTCCTACGGAGCATCGGTGACGGAGTATCTGAATGCGGTGCTGCTGTGGGCACTGCTGCATAAGCAGGCGGACGATAAGCCCCACAAGCTGCGGCCTGTGAAGATCGCTATGCCCGTGAATCTGCGGCAGTTCTTCCCCTCCAAGACCCTGCGCAACTTCATCAATATGGTGTACCCCGCCATCGACCCCCGTATGGGGGATTACAGCTTCGAGGATATTGTGAAGCAGGTGCACCACTTCATGCGCTACTATATCAATGAGAAGTTTATGAACGCGGACATGACCACCAACACCACCACATACAAAAACCCCCTTATTCGTGTGGTGCCCCTGTTTATCAAGGAGCTGGTGGTGCGTGAGTTCTACCGCAATGTGCAGGACGGCCAGTCCAGCGCGGGGCTGACCAATCTGGGTATCATCCCCGTACCCGAGGAGATGGCACCCTTTGTGACCCGCATCGAGGGGATTCTGGGACAGCCCTTCTCCAATCGCACCAACTGCGCCATTATGAGCTATAACAACCAACTGATCGTCAATTTCTCCAGCAGTATTAAGGAAGCGGATGTGGAACGCTACTTCTTTACAAAGCTGGTGCGGGACGGTATTCATGTGAAAATCGAATCCAATCGAAAGGAGGGGTGCTGAGATGTCATACTGTGTGAACTGCGGCGTGGAGCTGGACAAAACACGGGCATATTGCCCCCTGTGCAGCACCAAGGTGTATAATCCCAACTGCCCCGTGGATGTGGACTCACCCACACCCTATCCTAAGAATGTCGGTGCCTCCGAAAAAGTAGACTCCCGTGAGCTGCTGAGCCTTTTGACCATTATTTTGGTGACGGCCTCTGTGGTATGCGGCGGGCTGAACTGGCTGGTGTTTGACCGCACCCGATGGTCCCTGTATATCATTGGACTGTTTGGGCTGCTGTGGGTACATCTGCTGCCTGTGTTCCTGCGGGAAAAGCTGAACCCCTTCCTTGCCATTGGCTTGGACGGAACGGTGATCGGGCTGTATGTGGGCATGATCGCGGTGCTCCACCCCGGACAGGGCTGGTATCCCGAAATTGCCCTGCCCATTATTGTGCTGGGGACGCTGCTGTTGGAGATATTCTATTTGTTTACCATTCGTATGAAAACCCCTGCCATTGCAAAGGTGATGATCTTCTTTGCCATTGTTGCGGTGGTATGCGTGTCCGTGCAGGTGCTGACGGGCTTCCATTTTAACCGCACCATCCGATTGACCTGGTCGGCTGTGGTGCTGGCCTGCTGTGTGGCTATCGACGTGATCTTGTTTGCGGTGCTGCACCATAAGGGGGCCAGAAACGAGCTGCGGAAGCGTATGCACTTTTGATCTTCACCCAAAAGCCTTTGGCTTTTGGGTGAGAATGTCCCTGCCGTTGGCAATGGACTTGCAGCCCGCTGCAGCGCTTGGAAATTGTTCTGCTTATTATTTCATCTTGCTCAAGTGTGAACAAGATTCCATAGAATGCAGAACAATTTCCGTCTCAAAACAAAAGTGTCACTTTTGTTTTGGGCAACTAATGCTCGCACGTTTGCGGGCCGAGCTGTATTTTTCGTCACGCACATGTCGCGACGAAAAATAGATTGGATTTCATTCGCCGCTTTGCGGCGAACTCTGCGAGGCGTTTGGATTATGGATGATATAAAACCGGCGACATGACGTTTAGAAAGGTGGTGTGCCCATGACACATTTTAGCTTTGAAAAAAAACCCACGGATGGGGAAATGCAGGAGTTGGCGGATTTCTATACGGTGTTCGCCGACCCCACCCGCATTAAGCTGCTGTACAGTCTGCTGGACGGGGAAAAACGTGTGGGGGAGATCGCCGAGGCCGTGGGCATCAGCCAGTCTGCCACCTCCCATCAGCTGCGCTTTTTGAAGGAGAAGGGCGTGGTGGGCAATCGCCGCGCGGGACAGAGCATTTACTATCGGCTCATTGACGACCACATCGTGCTGATCCTTGCCATGGGCTTGGAACACGTGCTGGAGCCCGGCGATGAGCATGAACACATTATTGAAAAGAGATAAAACAAATGAGCCGCATCGATTGATGCGGCTTTTAAATTTAATGGTAGGGCGGGCGCTTGCTCCCGCCTTTTTTGTTTACAATGGCAGTCCAATCGGTGCGTAACGGCGGCAGCAAGCAGCCGCCCTACGGGGTGCGTGTTTTTTTAAGAATGGCGAACTGAAAGACAGGGGGACCGGTCCGTGTCTCACGGGTATGCGCGATTATGAGGTACGGCGTTCATTGAGACATGGACCTGTACCCTGTCTTTATCGAGAAACGGGACAGGGTACAGTTCTGTGTCTCATTTTACAATACAGCCTAACCATGACGGCGTACCGTGAGACACAGAGCCGTCCCCGTGTCCCTACAGGGTGCGGAAGAAAATTTTCCAATATCGGTGACAAATCCATTGTCCCAGGCGTATTATAGATGAAAGCTTTCAAACACCAAAGGGAGGTGAAGGGATGGAGAAGGCACAATTCGAGGCATTGGCTTGCGAATATCGGGATATGGTGTACCGCATTGCCCTCAATCGTTTGCGGAATCCTGCGGATGCGGAGGACGTGATGCAGGATGTGCTGCTGAAGCTGTATCTCCATAAGGGCGGCTTTGCGGACGAGCAAAACACCAAGCACTGGCTGATCCGTGTGACCTTGAACCAATGCACAAGCCTGTGGCGCAATCCTTGGAAAAAGGCTGTGCCCATAGACGAGCTGTGCCGTGACATTCCCTTCACCGACCCAAAGGATAGCGAGCTTTTCATGGCGGTTATGGGGCTGCCTGAGCAGCACCGCACCATCCTCTACCTATTTTATTACGAGGATTTGACTGTGAAGGAGATCGCGGATCTGATGGGGCTGAAGGTGACTGCCGTGACCTCGCGGCTGCACCGAGCCCGTAAGCGACTGAAATACGACTTGACGGAAGGAGCGAACCATGTTTAAGGATGACTACAAGCGAACATTCTCTGGGGTCCGTCCTTCTGCGGAATTTGACCCGGAGGAAATTTATATGAAAGCAAATCAAAAACACACTCCCATGCGCCGTGCAGTATCCGTGGCATTGGCGGCGGCATTGCTGCTGGCCCTGTCTCTGACAGCATACGCAACAGACTTGTTCGGCATCAAAGATTTTATTATGCCCGACGAATATCAGAGTGGCCCGACGATAGAGAATGCGGCAGAAAACGCATCCACCCGTCAGCCCATTGCCATCCACGGCTATGCAGACAGTTCTGAGGCAGTGGCATACGCAGAATGGGATGCATACTATTGGGAGTATGTGGAAAACAATGAGATTGCCGACGAAGATTCGGAGGGTTTGCCTCAAGCGGCAGGCTATTATGGTGCATATAATGAGGAAATGTACGATCAACTGTTGAAAACTGCGGAAAAGTACGATTTGAAGCTTGTGGAAAACGTAGAAAGCGGCGGCAGAAAGCAGCATCTGCTGTATGGTACAGAGGGCACCTACTATCAGTACGACAATGGCAATTTCAAAGAATCCGGAGACTTTACAAGCAGTGAC
Organism: Oscillospiraceae bacterium; assembly: GCA_017415945.1. The sequence continues at coordinate 33,604 of JAFQDR010000208.1, read as the reverse complement.
GGCGTGGTAGTAGGATACAGCATCATCCGTACTGTGAAGGGTAGTATGCCTACTGCAGGCTTTGAAATTTGGGACGCAGATCAATGGAGCTATTGGAACCACACTACCCCCACGGGAGAGTCTGTGGCAATAGGTTTGTCCGATACGCTGTACGATGCATATGGCAGTGATATTGGGCAGCGCGGTCTGGTCATGGCAGATTTGGGGGATTGCTTTGTGACGGTAATCGTATATGATTGGAACAAGGACTGTAACAAAGCGGTAATGACGGAACTGGCACAGAGCTTGGACTACGCAAGACTGGCTACAATTGAATAAATAATAAGAGCCGCATCGATCGATGCGGCTTTTAATTTTAATGGTAGGGCGGGCGCTTGCTCCCGCCGCTTTTGTTTACAATGGCAGTCAAATTGGTGCGCAACGGCGGCAGCAAGCAGCCGCCCTACGGGGTGCGTGTTTTTTTAAGAATGGCGAATGTAGGGGCGAACTGAAAGACAGGGGGACCGGTCCGTGTCTCACGGGTATGCGCGATTATGAGGTACGGCGTTCATTGAGACATGGACCTGTACCCTGTCTTTATCGAGAAAAGGGACAGGGTACAGTTCTGTGTCTCATTGGAAAATATCGCCTAACCATGACAGCTTCCCGTGAGACACAGAGCCGTCCCCGCGTCCCGTTGTTTATCTTATTTCTTATACAGTACGCGGATGGAATTCAAAATGCACAGCATGGCTACACCTGTGTCGGCGAAGACCGCAAACCACATATTTGCGTGTCCCCCCAGACCCAGTGCCATGACCGCCAGCTTAATGGCAAGAGCGATGACCACATTCTGCTTGGCAATGCGGTTGGTGGCTTTGGCAATGTCCAGCGCCTTGGGGACCGCGCTGACCTCTCCCGTCATAAATACCACGTCGGCGGCTTCGATGGCGGCATCCGCACCGCTGCCCATGGCGGCCCCTACGTCCGCACCTGCCAAAACGGGGGCATCGTTGATGCCGTCCCCTACGAACATGACCGCACCGTACTTGCCGCGGATGTCCTCCAAGGCCTCCAATTTTTCATGAGGCAGCAGCCCTGCGTGGACATCGCTGATGCCCACTTCCTCAGCAATGGCTTCTGCGCTGTGGCGGGTATCACCCGTCAGCATGGCGGCGGTGATGCCCTTGGCGGTCAATGTGCTGACTGCATGGGCTGCGTCTGCCTTGGGGCTGTCACTGATGCGGATGCGGCCCAGATACGCTCCGCCCTTGGCCAGCAACACCTGCGTACCGTGGTGGTGTGCGTGGGGGACGGATATACCGTGGTCAGTCAGCAGCTTTTCGCTGCCACACAGAACGGTCTCACCGTCCGTGACAGCGGAGATGCCAAAACCTGTGATTTCCCGCAGACCGGACACGGTGGGGAGCACTGCGCGCATTTCAAGGGCTGCGGATGTAATGCTGCGGGCGATGGGGTGGTTGGAGCTCTGCTCACAGGCGGCAGCCAATGCCAGCAGCTCGATTTCGGAAACAGTGTCCACGGCGGGGATACAGCTCTGTACACGGAACTCGCCCTTGGTGAGGGTGCCCGTTTTGTCCATAGCAACGGCTTTCACCTTGCACAGGGCTTCCAGTGCGGCACCGCCCTTGAACAAAATACCGCTCTTGGAGCCCCGACCGATGCCGCAGAAGAATGCCAGAGGCACGCTCAGCACCAGTGCGCAGGGACAGCTGATGACAAGGAAGCTCAATGCGGTGTAGACCCAGTGTGCCCAATCTCCCGTAACGACGGAAGGGATCACGGCGGTCAGCAGAGCGATCAGACAAACGATGGGGGTATAGACCCGACTGAAGCGGGTGATGAAGCGGTCAATGGAGGGCTTGGATGCGGCGGCGTTTTCCACGGCATCCAGAATACGGGTGACCATGGAGTCCTCCAGATATTTTTCTACTCGCATTTTCAGCACACCCTCGCCGTTGACCCAGCCGGAGGTCAGCTCGCTGCCCGCGGAAACGGAAACGGGGACGGGCTCCCCTGTAATAGCGGAGGTGTCCATAAAGCTTGCGCCTTCGGTCACGGTGCCGTCCAGAGGTACACGGTCACCGGGACGAATCAGCAGGATATCCCCGATGTCGGCGTTTTCCGCAGGGATGATCTTCACGGTGTCCCCCTTGACCCAGCGTACCACATCGGGGCGCAGATCCACCGCATCCATGATCTGGCTGCGGCTGCGGCGGGTGGCAATGTCCTCAAACAGCTCGCCCACACGGTAAAACAGCATAACACCCAGAGCCTCCTCGTAGCTGCCGATGCAGAAGGCACCGATGGTGGCAACGGACATGAGGAAGTTTTCGTCGAAGATCTGCCCGCGGCGGATGTTCCCGAAAGCCTCCTTCAGTACCTCACCCCCGCACAGCAGGTAGCCGAACAGCATCATCAATAGGAACAGGCTGTTGGGAATGAGCTCGAAATGCCGCAGCAGCAGACCGCCGATCATGGTCACGGCACAGGCGGCGATGAGGGCCACGGAATGCTGCATGGCAACGCTGTCCTTGGCCTCCTGAATTTCCCGTTCCTCCGCATCCTGCTTGGTGCGGCGGTAGGGGACAATGCGCACATCGGGCTCGATGCTCTGCACGATTTCGGTGATTTGGGGCAGGAGCTTGTGCACATCTCGTGCCGCAATGCGCAGCTGCTTGGTGGCGTAGGTAATAGAGGCGTACTCCACCTCATCTAAGGCGGCGATTTTGGCTTCCATCTTTGCCGCGCAGTTGGCACAGCCCAGATTTTCCAGTATGTAGATCTTCTGGGGCAGTGCGGTCTTGGGGGGCTCCGCCACAGCGGTGGCGCTGAGAGCGGGGTTACAGCCGCAGCTCTCGTGGGGATGATGGTGATGATCGTGGAGATGCAGGGGCTTGCGAGGCATTCGTTCGTGACCGTGGTGGTCCTGCCCGCAGCCGCAATGCTCGTCATGTGTATGAGTATGGTGTTCCATAAAGCACCTCTTTCATTGCGATATATGAGTGACTGTTCATATATCTATATAAGCATATAGGGAGAGAAATGTCAATGGGGAAAGGATGGGAAGGGGGAGATAGAGGTGCGCAAATGCGGGCGGATACTATCCGCCCCTACGGATGGACATGAGAATGCAGTGTGTCGGACAACGAAAAAACGGAGCGTCGAGGACGACGCTCCCTACGGTCAGGATGACAAGGTGCAGAGGGCAAATTAAGGAACGGCGGCAGCATGCAGCCGCCCTACGGATGCGGCATATTCTTTTATATACCAATTTCAATTCGGAGAATTGAAATTGATCGCAACTATTCACTATTCACTCTTACTTATTCACTAAAAAACATCCCCTATGGCGCAGTGCCATAAGGGACGTGTGTTTATTGGGGATGTTTTTATACTGCCCAGGTGCCGTTGCGGAAGATGGGGACGATCTCGCCGTCCTCGGTGATGCCGTCAATGGACATATCCTCGGTGCCGATCATAAAGTCTACGTGGATGACGGAGTCATTGACACCCATTTCGGCCAGTTCTTCTCTGGTCAGGTCTGCGAAGCCTTCCACGCAGGTGTCGTAGCCCATGCCCAGTGCCAGATGGCAGGATGCGTTTTCGTCAAACAGGGTATTGTAGAAAATCAGACCGCTGCGGTTGATGGGGGATTCCTTGGGAACCAGTGCACATTCGCCCAGATAGCCTGCGTTTTCGTCCATTTCCACCATGCGCTGCAGCAGAGCCTCGTTCTTTTCCGCCTTTACGGAAACAACCTTGCCGTTCTTAAACTCCATGGAGAAGTTTTCGATCAGCTGGCCCTGATAGCTCAGAGGCATGGATGCGTATACAATGCCTTCAGCCTCGCCCTTCTTGGGGGTGGTGAACACTTCCTCGGTGGGCATATTGGGGGTGTACTTCACGCCGCTGAGGGTGGTGTCGCAGGCGGCGCAGAAGCGGGAGCGTTCCATGAGGCCCACGGTCAGGTCGGTGCCGTTGGATGCGGTGTAGTGCAGCTTGCGGATCTTCTTTGCGTTCAGGAAATCGGCATGTGCTTCCATTTCCGCATTGTGTGCCTGCCAATTGGCAACGGCATCCCCTTCGGTGCGTGCGCAGGAGAGAATGGCCTCCCACAGAGCTTCCACTGCCTGCTTCTTGGACAGGTGGGGGAATACCTTCTTTGCCCACTTTTCACCGGGAACAGCAGCGATGGTCCACTGGTGCTTGTTGTTGATGGCCTGACGGTAGGGCTTGGTGATCTTGCCGCGGGCAGCCAGTGCCTTGGAATACTTGGGCTGGGAAATGCCCTTGAGCCCGTCGGGGTCCTCGCTCATAATATAGATACGGCAGGGCAGGGTGTCTACCATGTGCTGCAGCTTGGCTTCCTCCCAGGCTTCTACCTTAGACAGAGTGCTCAGCTTCTGGTACTTGGCGTTCAGCTTGGTCAGTGCATCGTTCTTCCAGTCGACGGTGACCTTCTTGGCACCTGCCTTGTAAGCGGCCTCCGCAACGTATGCCACAAATTCGGGCTGGTCCATTTCGGCGGTGATCTGAACCTCCTGGCCCTTCTGTACATTTGCGCCCACGTTGACGATGAGCTTTGCATATTCTTTCAAAACGGTTTTCTTCATCGTTTTACCTCTTTAGCATGAAAAATTTCGAATGTATCAATTAAACCATATTCTTTCCTGAAAGTCAATGAAATGGGTTTGACTTTTATGTGAGGAATGGTAAAATATCCGTGAACAGACCAAGGAAGGGAGGCGGCGCGTATGAGGCCCCTTGCACATTTCAAGACCATCACACGGCACAAATGGTATGTGCTGGGCTACTGCTTCCGCTGCGGTCTGTATTGGCAGGGTCTGACCCATGACCTGTCCAAATACTCCCCCGTGGAGTTTTGGGTGGGGGCCAAATACTATCAGGGTGACCACAGCCCCAATGATGAGGAACGGCGAGACAAGGGCTACAGCTCCGCATGGCTCCATCACAAGGGCCGCAACCGCCACCATCTGGAGTACTGGATCGACTACAAGCGGCAGCCCGACGGTACCGTGCGGCTGGATGGGATGCCCATGCCTAAGCGATATGTGGTGGAGATGTTCTGCGACCGTCTGGCGGCATCCCGTGTGTACAAGGGAAAGGACTTCGACACGGCGGCACCCTATCAGTATTATATGCGGGGGAAGGCTGCCAATCTGCTGCACCCCGACAGTGCCGCTCTGCTGGAGACTCTGCTGACCATCCTGAAGGATGAGGGAGAGGATGCGGTCTTCCGCTACATCAAAGAAGAAGTTTTAGACTGATACCATTTTTCCATAAAGGAGCCGGTTTTATGCCTATCAACGGGGATACTCTGTTTTTTATTGTTGAAATTCTCGGCACCATTGCCTTTGCGGTTTCCGGTGCGGCCGCTGCCATTGACCGCAGACTGGATGTGTTCGGGGTCGTGGTTTTGGGCTGCGTGACTGCCTGCGGGGGCGGCATCCTCCGTGACACGATTTTGGGGCAGATCCCGCCCATGTCCTTCATTGATCCCGTGTACCTGACTACGGCGGCAATTTCCGCTGTGCTGGTGTTTGTGTACACCAAATATCGACATAAGCGCATTACCGATGTCCATAGCTTCGGGAAGCTGCGGCTGGATCTGGATATGCCCCTGAACGTCATCGATGCGGCAGGCTTGGGCTTGTTCTCCGTCATCGGCGTGCAGAATACCGTCAACGCAGGCTATGGGGACAATATGTTCTTCTGCATCTTTCTGGGCGCCTGCACAGGTGTGGGCGGCGGGATGCTCCGTGATATGATGAGCAGCACCACCCCCGCCATCTTCCGCAAGCACATTTACGCCATTGCCTCCATCATCGGTGCCATTGTGTACTATCTGCTGATGGACCTGAATCGTGGGGCGGCCATTGTGGTCACCACGGTTTTGGTAACGGTTCTTCGTGTGCTGGCTACCGTATACCGTTGGTCTCTGCCCAAGATCCAATGGACAGAGGATACATAACCACCAAAGAGGAGCGACATGGGTCATGTGTCGTTCCTCTTTTTCCACAATTGACACTGTTTGCGGTGCATGATAAAATAGATTAGTTATAAAGAAAGGAGAAATGCGCACATGAAGTACCGTTTCGAGAACGCCTCTGTTTATACCGCAGGTCGTTTTGAGGACCAGTCTTTCTCTTTTGCCGTCGGCACCGATGACGGTGAAAGTGTTTTTTCTCATCCCTATGTTGTTTTGCCCGGTTTCTGTGATGTTCACGTTCATTTCAGACAGCCGGGTTTTTCTTATAAGGAGACCATTGCCTCCGGTTGCGCCGCAGCAGCGAGAGGCGGGTTTACCGATGTCTGCACCATGCCCAATCTGAAGCCCGTGCCCGATACCATGGAGCACCTGCAGCAGCAGCTGGACATCATCGCCGCGGATGCCACCATCGGGGTCCACCCCTACGCCGCCATTACCATGGAGGAAAAGGGGGAGACCATGGTTGACCTTGCTTCCATGGCAGACCATGTCTGCGGCTACTCCGACGACGGTCGAGGGGTGCAGTCCGATGATATGATGCGTGCTGCCATGACCGAGGCCGCCCGTTTGGGGAAGATCATTGCCGCCCACTGCGAGGTCAATGAGCTGCTCCGTGGGGGCTACATCCACGACGGCGTGTACGCCGCCGAGCACGGTCACCGTGGGATCTGCTCCGAAAGCGAATGGGGTCAGATCGCCCGTGACATCAAGCTGGTGAAGGAGATCGGGGTCAAGTACCATGTGTGCCACATCTCCACCAAGGAGAGCGTCAGCCTGATCCGCAAGGCCAAGGCTGCGGGTGTGGATATTACCTGTGAGACGGGCCCCCACTATCTGGTATTCTGCGACGAGGATCTGCAGGAGGACGGACGATTCAAGATGAATCCCCCTCTCCGCAGCCGTGAGGATATGGAAGCGCTGATTCGGGGCATTCAGGACGGCACCATCGACATGATCGCCACCGACCACGCCCCCCACTCCGCCGAGGAAAAGGGCAGGGGTCTGGAAAAGAGTGCCATGGGCGTGGTTGGTCTGGAAACCAGCTTCCCTGCCTGCTATACCCATTTGGTAAAGACAGGGCTCATCACCATGGAAAAGCTTATGGAGCTGATGAGTGTGAACCCCAGAGCCAGATTCGACCTGCCTATGGGCAATGACTTCTCCGTATGGGATTTGAGCGAGGAATACACCGTTGACCCCGCGGACTTCCTGTCTATGGGCAAGGCTACTCCCTTCACGGGCACCAAGCTGTTCGGTAAGTGTGTGATGACCGTTTGCGACGGGGAAATTGTGTATCTGGATAAGGAGGCACTGAAATGAAGCAGAGCCTGTTTACGATTTTGAAAAATGAAGAGCTGGCTCCCGATGTGCATCGGCTGATTTTAGAGGGTGACACCTCTGCCATCCGCTGTGCGGGCCAGTTTGTGGATCTGAAGCTGGACGGGCACTTCCTGCGCCGCCCCTTCTCTATCTGCGACTGGACGGACACCACCCTGACCGTGGTATACCGCACCGTAGGCAAGGGCACCGCAGAGCTGGCAGGCTATGAGCCCGGCAAGATGATTGAACTGCTCACAGGTCTGGGCAACGGCTTCGATACCGCAGTCAGCGGTGATCAGCCCCTGTTGGTGGCGGGGGGCAGCGGCGTGCCCATGATGTACGCACTGGCGAAGGCACTGGTGGCGGAAGGCAAGGACGTCTCCGCCGTGCTGGGCTATCGCACCGCATCCGATGTATTTCTGGCTAAGGAAATCGAAGCACTGGGCGTGAAGGTCACTGTCACCACCGAGGATGGCGCTGTGGGCACAAAGGGCTATGTTACCGATGCCATGAAGGATATGGACTACACCCATTTCTATACCTGCGGCCCCGAGGCCATGTTCAAGGCCATTGATGCCATTGCCAAAACAAGCGGACAGTTCAGCTTTGAGGCACGCATGGGCTGCGGCTACGGTGCCTGCATGGGCTGTACCATGGAGACAAAGAATGGTTATAAGCGCGTATGCAAGGAAGGCCCCGTATTCGTAAGGGAGGAACTCATATGGTAAACACAAAAACCACCCTCTGCGGCATTGAGCTGGATAACCCCGTGATTCCCGCCAGCGGTACCTTCGGCTACGGCCACGAGTTTGCGGAGCTGTATGATATCAACTGTCTGGGGACCCTGTCTATGAAAGGCAGCACCCGTGACGCCCGCTTCGGCAACCCCACCCCCCGCATTGCGGAATGTGCAGGCGGCATGATGAACTCCGTGGGTCTGCAGAACCCCGGCATTGACGCTGTCATTGCCAATGAGCTGCCCAAGCTGCGCAAGGTATTCCATAAGCCCATTATGGCCAACATCTGCGGCTACTCTCTGGATGAGTACGCAGAAAATGCAGCCAAGATGGACAAGGCAGAGCAGGTGGCGTGGCTGGAGATCAATATTTCCTGCCCCAATGTTCACCATGGCGGCATGAGCTTCGGTACCGTGCCCGAGGCCGCTGCGGAGGTCACCCGCGCGGTAAAGGCGGTCACTACCAAGCCTGTCATTATGAAGCTGACCCCCAATGTCACCGACATTGTTTCCATTGCAAAGGCCTGCGAAGAGGCGGGCGCAGACGGCGTGGCACTCATCAACACCATGATGGGTATGGCCATTGACCTGCGCACCAAGAAGCCTCTGCTGGCCAATATTACGGGCGGTCTCAGCGGTCCCTGCGTGAAGCCCGTGGCACTGCGCATGGTCTATCAGGTGAGCCGGGCGGTGAACATCCCCGTCATTGGCATCGGCGGCGTCTCCACGGCGGAAGACGTGCTGGAAATGATGCTGGCAGGGGCCACCGCTGTTGAAGTGGGCGCTGCCAATGTGGCTGACCCCTTCGCCTGCAAGAAGATCGTGGACGAGCTGCCCGCGGTTATGAAGAAGTACAATATTACTGATTTGAGAGAGATTATAGGAGGAGCACACTAATGGGTAAAGACGTTATCATCGCCTGCGACTTCAGCAGCGCAGAAACCTGTCTGGCATTTCTGGACAAGTTCACCGAGGAAAAGCCTTTCGTAAAGATCGGCATGGAGCTGTACTACGCTGAAGGTCCTTCCATCGTGAAGGCACTGAAGGCACGTGGTCACAAGGTATTTCTGGATCTGAAGCTCCACGACATCCCCAACACCGTGAAGAAGTCCATGAGCGTGCTCCGTGATCTGGGGGCTGACATCGTGAACCTCCACGCAGCGGGCACCATCACCATGATGGAAGCAGCACTGGAAGGTCTGACCCGTCCCGACGGCACCCGTCCTCTGCTGATCGCTGTGACCCAGCTGACCAGCACCAGCCAGGAACGCATGACCGCCGACCTGCTCATTGACCGCCCCATTGACGAGGTGGTGCTGCACTACGCATCCAACGCCAAGAAGGCAGGTCTGGACGGCATCGTCTGCTCTCCTCTGGAAGCAGGCAAGGTACACGATACCTGCGGCGCTGACTTCCTGACCATTACCCCCGGTGTCCGCTTTGCCGACGGCGAGATCGGCGATCAGGTTCGCGTGATGACTCCCGCGCAGGCAAAGGAGATCGGCTCCGACTACATCGTAGTGGGCCGCCCCATCACCGCCGCTGCCGACCCCGTAGCCGCATACCGCCGCTGCGTTTCCGAGTTCGTCGGTTAACAATGTAGGGGCGATCATTGATCGCCCGCATTACCGCAGAAAAAACGGGCGAACACTGTTCGCCCCTACGAATGACTTTTAGATATATTTGGAGGAATTTACCATGGAACTGCACACTCTCATTGCAAAGGATCTGCTGAAGATCAAGGCCGTATTTTTCCGCCCCGATGAACCCTTCACCTGGGCAAGCGGCATCAAGAGCCCCGTATATACCGACAACCGCCTGACCCTCACCGATGTGGATGTCCGCAACGACGTGGAAAACGGTCTGGCTCGTCTGATTCAGGAAAACTACCCCGATGTTGAAGTGCTCATGGGCACCTCCACCGCAGGCATTGCTCACGCAGCCATCACCGGCCACATTATGAACCTGCCCATGGGCTATGTCCGCGGCTCCTCCAAGGACCACGGCCGCAACAACCGCATCGAAGGCAAGCTGCTGCCCGGCCAGAAGGTCGTCGTTGTAGAAGACTTGATCTCCACCGGCGGCTCCTGCATCGACGTTGTGGAAGCGCTCCGTGAAGCAGGCGCAGAGGTTCTGGGCGTTGTTTCCATCTTCACCTACGGCATGGAAAAGGGTCTGAAGCGTCTGGCTGCTGCCAACGTAAAGAACGTATCTCTGACTAACTTTGACGTCATCGCAGAAGTTGCTGCAGAAGAAGGCTACATCCTCCGGAGTGACGTTGCACGTCTGATTCAGTTCCGCAACAATCCCGACGACGAATCCTGGATGGAGGGCAAGTAATGCGCTCTCTCATCAGTATTCTGGATCTGTCCGTTGCAGAGCTGGATGAGCTGATCGCCATTGCCAATGACATGATCGACCATCCCGCCAAGTACAGCGAGATCTGCAAGGGCAAGAAGCTGGCTACCCTGTTTTTCGAACCTTCCACCCGTACCCGCTTGAGCTTCGAGGCTGCCATGTATGAGCTGGGCGGCAATGTGCTCAGCGTCACCGGAGCGGGCTCCAGCTCCGCAGCCAAGGGCGAGTCCGTTGCGGATACCGCAAAGACCGTCAGCTGCTATGCGGACATCATCGCTATGCGCCACAGCAAGGAAGGGGCACCTTTGGTGGCTTCCATGAACGCAACCATCCCCGTCATCAACGCAGGGGACGGCGGCCACAACCACCCCACTCAGACTTTGGCAGACCTGCTGACCATCTCCCGTGAGAAGGGCAGACTCTCCGATTTGACCATCGGTCTGTGCGGTGACCTGAAGTTCGGACGTACCGTACACTCCCTCATTGAGGCTATGTCACGGTATGAAAACATCAAGTTTGTGCTGATTTCTCCCGATGAACTGAAGCTGCCCGGCTATATCCGTGAAAATGTTCTGGAAGCACACAATATTCCCTATGTGCAGACCACGGATCTGGAGGGCTCCCTGCCCGAGCTGGACATTCTGTACATGACCCGTGTCCAGCGTGAACGCTTCTTCAACGAAGAAGACTACCTGCGCCTAAAGGACAGCTACATCCTCACCCCCGACAAGATGCAGCTGGCCAAGGCGGATATGATCGTCATGCATCCGCTGCCCCGTGTCAACGAAATTTCCGTTGCCATCGACGAGGATCCCCGTGCCGCGTACTTTAAGCAGGTGCTGTACGGCAAGCATATGCGTGCCGCCCTCATCTGCAAGCTGTTGGAGGTGCTGTAAATGAAGATCGACGCCATTCAGAACGGCATTGTTATTGACCATATCACCGCAGGCAAGGGCATGGAGATCTACAACCTGCTGAAGCTGCACAAGGTAGACTGCAACGTTGCACTGCTGATGAATGCTGCCAGTGAAAAGATGGGCAAGAAGGATATTATCAAAATCAGCGGCGACGTTCATCTGGATATGGATGCGCTGGGCTATGTGGATCCCAACGCCACTGTGGCTGTTATTCGCGACGGTAAGGTTGCGGAGAAGCGGAATCTGGCTCTGCCCAAGAAGCTGACCAATGTCATCAAGTGCAAGAACCCCCGCTGTATCACCACCACGGAGCAGGAGCTGGCCCATGTGTTTATGCTCACAGACCCCGAAAAGCGTGTGTACCGCTGCCTCTACTGCGAAACCCAAGCAAATAAGTAATCCAAAAGCCGACTTCGAAAGAGGTCGGCTTTTTTTGCAGAGCGAATGTAGGGCGGGGGCTTGCTCCCGCCGCTTGCCCCTACAAGTGAACCCAATAAAAAAGCTTCTGCTCTTGCAGAAGCTTTTTTGCGGTTATTCAGAATTTAGGTTTGATGCGCCTCCACAGGCCGATGAGCTGCTTTTTGTGGTGGCACAGCTGCTCGGGGCAGTTTTTGCACTTGAGACAGGCGTTGGCGGCTACGGAGAAGCGTTCGGGGTACTTGTGGGCTACATACTCCCAGCGGGCCAGCAGCACCAGAGACAGCCCCAGCAGGGTCAGACCGTACCAGCCTCCCACGAAGATCATGGGGGTCCACATCATGGGGAAGTCCCAGTTGTAAATGCGGCAGGTGGTGCAGCAGCGGTTCTTCATAAACCAGCTCTGGAAGGGGCAGAAGAACAGGATGCAGATCATGTCGCATACGGAGTAGAACAGGCACAGCAGGTACATAAAGCCCGTATCCAAAATGCCCTTCCGATACAGGTACCCGAATACGCAGTTAAAGGCGATCCAGATGGCTGCCACAAAGCCCACGGAGCAGCGGATGTCCGCTTTGGTGTTGTCGGGTGTTTCTGTCAAAGGACGATAATTTTTTTCGAATACCTTCTGGCAGCCCATGCTTTCCAGCTTGGAGGGGAAGAAGCGGGAGAGGATCTCCGCCAGTCCCAGCATCCACACGATCATCAAAAACAGACTGTCGATTTCGTGACCGAAGGGGGGAGCACTGCGCCATTGGGTGATGTACAGATAAATCGCAAACAGGAACAGCCCGCCGCGGAGCACCAGCTTGCAGTAGTGATTCAAAGATACAAGGGTGATTTTCTTCATGTAGTCTCCTCATTGATAGAACATGAAAAACATTATATGTCGAATTCTGTCCGATAGCAAGGGTCATTGTGCGGTCAGATCCTGTACCCAGCTGCCGCTGCGGACGGCGAAGAAGCCCAGCGCGCACTTGATGAGCTCGGGCAGCTGACACAGGAAGTAGAGCTGCAGCATGGGCAGGGCGGTGAAGCGGGACAGGATAAAGCCCAAGGGGATAATGAATGCCCACATGAACCCACTGTCAAACAGCACGGTAATGAGGGTTTTGCCCCCGCACCGCAGAGTAAAGTAGCAGGAATGGCTGAAGGTCACAAAGGGGATCCAGATGGCCATGATGATGAGCATTTGGGAGGCCAGCGTGCGGACTTCCTCGGTGGTGTTGTAGAATTTGGGGAAGATAGGGGAGGCCGCCCCGAGGATCACCCCACAGCCAACGCCCACGGTGACTGCAAAGGCGATGAGCTTGTAGGCGTGCTCCTTAGCCTTTTCCAATTCCCCTGCGCCCAGTCTTTGCCCCGCAATGATGCCTACGGAGGTGCCCAAGGCGAAGGCCACCACGGTGAACAGCTGCCAAACGGTTTGGGAGATCTGGAAGGCTGCCACAGCGGACAGGCCTCTGGTGGAGTAGCACTGTGCCATGGTGGTCATGCCCAGTGACCAGAATACCTCGTTGAACAGCAGGGGCAGACCCGTGAGGGAGATGCGCTTGGTCAGTGGAGCGGGGATGCGCAGACTGTGCCACACGCCGCGGATGAAGCTATAGCGCTCTGTGTGGGTGTGGCTCCAAGCCATCAGGATCCCGCATTCCACCATGCGGGACAGGAGGGTGGCCAGTGCCGCGCCCCGTACGCCCATGGCAGGTGCTCCCAGCTTGCCGAAGATGAGGATGTAGTTGAATACCAAATTGGTCAAAATGGCGGCTGTCCCCGCAAACATGGGGATGGTGGTGTGTCCGCAGCTGCGGAGGGTGTCCCCATAGACCTGGGTCAGGGCAAAGGGGAACACCGTAAAGAGCATGATCTGCAGGTATGCCAATGCTTCCCTACGGCACAGGGCAAGGTCGGTGACCTCGTCCTCGTGGAGGAACAGCTCCATGAGTACGCCGCCCCTTGCGGCGAAGATCCCCGCGGCGGCAATGGCCAGCAGCACTGTGATGATGAGCTTAAATCGCATGGTGTATCGTACACCCTCGTCGTCGCCCTTGCCGTAGAACTGGGCTGTGAAGATGCCGGCACCGGATACGCCTCCGAACACCGTCAGCTGATACACAAACAGCAGCTGATTGGCAATGGAGACGGCGGTCATGGACTCCGTACCCAGACTGCCCACCATCAGATTGTCCAGCAGGTTCACACAGCTGGTGAGCCCGTTCTGGATCATAATGGGCAGGGCGATGGCCAGCGCGGCCTTATAAAATTCTTTTGTACCGATAAGTTTTTTCAGTTTCATATGTTTTAGAGCAATTCGAGAATGTATTTTACCGCAGGACTTTGGCTCTGCTTCTGATAGACCACCATGGTGCCGGCGGTGCTGTGGAAGCCCTTAATGGGGATGAAGGCCAGACCGTCGGGGCCCATCTGCTGCATACTGTCGGGGACTACGCTGACCGCAAGGCCCGAGCTGACCAGCATGGCAAGGGAGTAGAAGTCGTCGATATAATACCGCTTGTTGCCGCTCATGCCCAGATGGGAGTACATCTGCAGAATTTGGCTGGCGGTGGTTTGGGTATCCTGGGCACGGTTCAGTGCAATGGGGAGGTTTGCCAAATCCTTTCTGTCAAGCACCTCCTTTTGTGCCAAGGGGTGACAGGCGCTGATCATCAGCACACAGGGGTCATTGGACAGCTGCTTGGCCGCCAGCCAGTCGCTGAGCTCCACCCCGAAGTCGCAGATGACCGCAATGTCGATCTTGCCTGCACTGACATCTGCCAGCAGGGTCTGGTTGCTTGCGAATTTCAAATCGATTTGGGACTCGGGGTGGGCGCGGTAATACTCACGGAGGAGCTTGGTGGCGTTCCAAAGCTCATAGGCTCCCGCATACCCGATGGTCAAGGAGTTCCCTTGCCCTCCCGCCACACGCTGCCCCTTGGCTACGGCGGTCTGATACTGGGCCATGATCTTCTTGCACTGGCGGTAATATTCCATGCCTGCGGGGGTCAGGGTCACCCCTCGCTTCCCGCGAATGAACAGCTGGAAGCCCAGCTCCTTTTCCAGCTGCTTGATCTGCTGGCTGACTGCGGTTTGGGAGATATGCTGCTCTTCCGCAGCCTTGGTGAAGTTCAGATGCTCGGCGGCGGAGAGAAAGATGGGCAGTCGCTGAATACTCATGGGAACACTCCTTTTTCGTTGATATCTTTATTATAGTCATAAGCTGAAGTTATGACAAGGCAAAAATTTCCTATTAGACAGACAGAACAAAAAATGTTATTATATTAACAAGTGAGGGCGATT
Organism: Oscillospiraceae bacterium; assembly: GCA_017415945.1. The sequence continues at coordinate 18,546 of JAFQDR010000208.1, read as the reverse complement.
TCGGTTCGCCGCAAAAAAATAAAATAGGAGGATTACATATATGAGATTCGAAAACAAGGTTGTCATCGTAACAGGCGCAAGCTCCGGTATCGGCCGTGCTACCGCAAAGCTGTTCGCTATGGAAGGTGCAAAGGTCATTGCTGCCGCACGTCGTTTCGAACGTCTGGAAGCTCTGCGTGACGAATGTGCCGCAGCAGGCGCAGCAGGTCTGATCCTGCCTCTGCAGACCGACGTCCGCGATCCCGCACAGATCGACCGTATGTTCGACGTAGCTCTGGCTGAATTCGGCCATGTGGACGTTCTGGTGAACAACGCAGGTCTGCTGGACGGTCAGCTGCCCATCCACGAAACCTCTCAGGAAGTGTACGATATGCTGTACGAAACCAACCTCCGTGCAGTCTATCTGGGCTGCCAGAGAGCCATCAAGGTATTCCTGGAGCAGGGCACTCCCGCAAACATCGTCAATGTGGCCTCCGCAGCATCTCTGCGTGGTCTGAAGGGCGGCTGTATGTATGTTATGACCAAGCACGCTGTTCTGGGCATCACCAGAAACATTTCCGCTTCCTTCTTCGAAAAGGGAATCCGCTGCAACTGCATCGAGCCCGCAAACATCCGCTCCGAAATCAATAAGGTTCCCCGTGATCTGGGCATCGGCATTCTGGAATGGCAGATGCGTGCAGGCAACGCAGCACCTCTGCACACCATCACCAAGCCCGGCGAAAAGCGTCCCATTCTGGGCACTCCCGAGGACTGCGCAAACCTCATCACCTTCCTGGCTGACGATGTTGCCGCACGGTATATCTCCGGTGCGGAAGTTAAGATCGACGCAGGCTGGCTGAATATGTAAAATCATTCGATTGAAATCCCTGTGGGATTCCAATCGAGAACCCCCGCCAAGGCGATGGGTAAGCAGCCTGCTGCAGCGCACTCGCGATGCTCGCACGTTTGCAGGCAGAGAAGTATTTTTCGTCACGCACATGTCGCGACGAAAAATGGATAAGAATTTGTTTCGTGCCGAAGGCACGAAATTCTGCGAAGCCATTGGCGGAACTAAAACGGATAAATTGTTTTGATATACACTATTTAGAAAGGAATTAGAATTATGTCTACTCATTACACTGACTATTACGGCACGCATATGAAGTTCACCGAATTCCCCAAGTTCGGCGTACTGTCCAGCGTTAACGTACTGATGACCGGCACCAACATTGCAGGCCCCTTTGCGGCAAGCATGATGGCTGAAATGGGTGCAAAGGTCGTTCAGGTGGAAGCTCCCAATATGCCCTGCCAGACCCGCGGCAATATCGGCTACTCTCAGGACCACAGAAACACCTACTCCCTGACCCTGAACACCCGTACCAAGCGCGGTCGTGAAGCCTTCGACAAGCTGATCGCATGGGCGGATATTTGGATCGAATCCGGTCGCCCCGGCACCTATGCCCGCATCGGCTTTACCGATGAGCATATGTGGGAAGTCAATCCCAAGCTGGCCATCGTGCACGTTTCCGGCTACGGTCAGTACGGTCCCGAAAAGGATAAGGCTGCTTATGACGTTTCCGGTCAGGCATTCGGCGGCTATATGTACATGAACGGCGTATCCCCCGACTCTCCTCCTCTGAAGGTCAACCCCTATCTGTCCGACTACGCAACCGCACTGAACGCCTGCATCTGCGCGCTGTCCATTCTGACCCACGCACGTGTTACCGGCGAAGGTGACTCCGTTGACATTTCTCAGTACGAAACCATGTTCCGTCTGCTGGGCAGCTATCCCGCAGAATGGTTCAACAAGGGCTATCCCGCAAAGGGCGAACCCGTTAAGTACCGTACCGGCAACGTCAACGATATGGCTGCGGGCTTCTCTTTCTATGACTGCAAGGACGGCACCATCTTTATCGGCATGGTAGGCGCGGGCAACACCAAGAAGGGCTATCCTCTGGTTGGTCTGCCCACTCCCGGCGACGGCACCGACCCCGACTTCCCCGAAGGCATGACCGGCTCTCTGAAGATCCTGCCCAGAGGCATCCGCATCGAAAACGCCATTACCGCTTATTGTGCGGCTCGCACCGTTGACGAGGTGGAAGCTGAGCTGAACGCACTGGGCATCCCCAACCAGAAGGCATTTGCTCCCTATGATATCGAAGAAAACGAACATTACAAGGTTCGTGAAGACATCATCACCTGGACTGACTCCGTTTACGGCGAAATGAAGGGCATCGGTCTCCCCAATAAGTTCACCCGCAATCCCGCACAGGTCGTTTCCGCTTCTCCCACCTTCGGCGAACACAGCCGCGAAATTCTGGGCGAGCTGGGCTTCAGCGAAGCAGACATTGACGATATGTACGCAAAGGGCGAAACCGCTACCATGGACGCAGCGGAAACCGCTGTCTACTGGCGTCTGAAGGACTACGGTCTGTTCTGGAGAGACGACCAGTCCGAAAAGCTGGGCCAGTAAATTAAGAAACGACGACACAGTGCCCCCAAGGGGCACTGTGTGGATGGAATAAGAGAAATATCCTTTAGGAGGCAATTACTATGGCATATACTCCCGGCACATACGAAGGCATCGGCCGCGGCTACCGCGGTAAGCTGCCCGTATCCGTTACCGTAAGCGAAGACAGAATCGAAGCTGTTGTTGTGGGCAAGCACAAGGAAGTCCGCGGCATTGCTTGGGGTCTGAACACCACCCCCATTGAACTGTATCCCAAGTGGATCGTGGAATACCAGTCTCTGAACATTCCCTCCGTTCTGGGTGCGGATACCACCTGTGCAGCACTGATGCAGGCTGTTGTTGCGGCTCTGAAGGCAGCAGGCGCAACCGACGAAGACATTAAGGCTCTGAAGGCCAAGGACGGCCCCAAGCTGCCCGACTACAAGGACGAGGAAATCACCGTTGACGTTCTGGTTGCAGGCGGCGGCGCAGGCGGTCTGGCAGCTGCAATCGAAGCAACTCTGGGCGGCGCAAAGGTTCTGCTGGTAGAAAAGCAGGGCGTGACCGGCGGCTCCACCGCTCGTTCCGGCGGCAAGCTGCTGGCTTGTGACTCCAAGGCACAGAAGAAGCAGGGCATTTACGACAATGCGGACATGACCTACGACTATCTGATGGAAGTGGGCAACCGCCGCGGCAACCTGATGGACGGCCCCAAGACCCGTTATCTGGTAGACCATCTGAATCAGACCATCGACTGGCTGAGCTCTATCGAAGCCACCATCAAGGGCGACGAAGAAATCATTATGAACCAACCTTGGGATGAACTGAAGCTGCACACCTCCAAGCCCTACAAGAAGGACGGCGTTCTCAAGACCCACTTTGAGGTTCTGGACGTTGAAGCCATCCACGTATCCCTGCAGCCCTGGCGTGTACACAACTCTCCCGGCGGCGGCGGTCAGACCAACGGTCAGGGCGGCGAAATCTCCACTCCTCTGACTCTGTACTATGAAAACGATCTGGGCGGCGAAATCCAGTACTATACCTCTCTGAAGGAACTGATGATCGACGCACAGGGCAAGGTCGTTGGTGCCATCTGCGAACGCTACAACGGCGCAAAGCTCGTCGTTCACACCACCAAGGGTGTTGTTCTGGCAACCGGCGGCTACGCACGCAACCGTGACATGGTCATCCCCTACTACCCCGTAGGCGACGACTACTTCTCCAACATTCCCCGTGGTCAGGTTGGCGACGGCCTGATCGCTGCTGAAAAGATCGGCGCAAAGAACTTCAAGCACCCCGCGATCCAGACTGTTTACACCTCTCTGACCAACGGCGTCGGCATCAACGACGAATCCGGTCTGATCGTAAACGAGTTTGGCAACCGTGTTGTCAACGAATGGACCTACCAGTACACCGTAGGCGAAGCTCTGATGAGCTCCGGCTCCAAGGTCGGCTGGTACATCACCTCCGGCAAGGAACCCTACGGCGGCGTACAGTTTGGCTTCGGCTCCGCTCTGAAGGGCCGCTCCAAGGACCCCGTTGCGGACTCCATTGAAGAACTGGCAGAAAAGATCGGCTGCAACCCCGCAACTCTGCGCAAGACCTTCGACCGCTACTGCGAGCTGGTAGAAAAGGGCGTAGATGAAGACTTCGGCAAGCCCGCAGAATTCCTGCACCCCATTCAGGGCCCCAAGTACGCAGCACTGCGTCTGCATCCCTGTGTTGTTGTATCCTTCGGCGGTCTGGAAACCGACAACGCATCCCGCGTTCTCAGACCCGACGGCTCCTACATCCCCAACCTGTACGCAGCAGGTGAAGTTGCAGGCACCGGTATGTACGGCACCCAGTATCCCACCTGCGGCACCTCCATCGGCGGCGCACTGTTCTTCGGCAGAAACGCAGGCCGTATGCTCACCAACCAGTCTTTGCTGTAAGCCCATCAACCCAATAACGAAACGCCACCCTTATGGGTGGCGTTTTTATGAAGACAATGGGGACGGTTTTCTGTCTGATAGCGGTTTGGTAGAATGAACTGAACGTTGGCTGATCAGACCGAGAACCGTCCCCTTGTCTTCTTGTTGGAACGTAAATGTCGTGTTATAATCATAGTGGTGATGTCAAATGCCGAGAGGAGTTCGGAAACACAGTGAAACGGGAATATACCATGTTATGCTGCGCGGAGTTAACAAACAGCAAATATTCCTTGACAATGAAGACTGTCTGCAATTTTTGGAATGCTTATACTTATGTAAACAAATCAGTCAATTTAAGCTATATGCTTATTGCTTGATGGGGAATCATGTGCATTTACTGATAAATGTGAAGAAAGAGCCGATTGCTTCGGTCATGAAGCGTTTGGGTTCGAAATATGTATATTGGTACAATTCCAAATATGCGCGTGTAGGGCATCTGTTTCAAGACAGATTTAAAAGTGAACCTGTGGAAGATGATGCTTATTTTTTGACGGTTCTGCGATATATTCATATGAATCCAGTGAAAGCAGGGAGCGTATCGGTGCCGGAGGACTATGCTTGGAGCAGTTATCGAGAGTATTTTGACGGGGGAAGGCTGATCGACTCGAAACTTGTGATGACTATGTTGGATGCGAGTGAGTTTGTCCTCTGGCATCGTCAGTCGAATGATGATGTGTGCTTGGATGTCGATGACGTTAGCAGACAACCGGTAAGCGACAGGGACATTGTGCGCCTGATTGCAGAGATTACGGGGAGCGCCGAGATTGAGGACTTTGTGCGTTTACCCGATCATCAACAAAGATCTTGTGTGCTGAAGCTTTACTCGGTAGGGGCATCTATTCGACAAATCAGTCGATTGACGGGATGGAATAAAAATCGCGTGGAACGATTACTGAAACAATAATAGACAAGGGGACGGTTCTCGGTCTGATCAACGTAGGCAGTGCATAACGAGCAATGCCGCTATCAGACAGAAAACCGTCCCCTTGTCTTATTCTTTATTTGCCTCTGGCAGCTCTCTTGGCTTCCTCGTCCAGCATTTCTGCCAGATAGTATTCCAAGGTCAGCAGGCTGTCGGAGAAGTAGATATCCTCCTTAATAATGCCTTCGGGGACTTCCAAAATGGCGTTGGTAAAGTTCCAGACTGCCGTCACACCTGCTGCCACAGCGGCGTTGGTAGCCTCCTGTGCGTGCTCCATGGGTACGCAGACCACAGCCACATCAATGGGATTGGCCTTGCAGAAGTCCCCCAAGGTGGTAAATTCGTAAACAGGCATCTTTCCCGTCAGGTCTTCCTTCAGGTCGAAGGCTGCCTTCAGGGTGAAGCCGCAGGAATCGAAGTTGAAGTGATCCACCAGTGCGTGACCCAAATGGCCCACACCGATGACCACAGCGGTGTAGTTTCTGTCCATGCCGAGGATCTGCGCAATGGAGCTGCGCAGGGAAACCAGATTGTAGCCATAGCCCTGCTGCCCGAATTCGCCGAAGCAGCTGAAGTCCTGACGGATCTGGGAGGGAGTCAAGCCCAGCAGCTGACCCAGCTCATTGGAGGAGATGCGCTCTACCCCTGCTGCGCTGAGCTCGTCCAGCTTGCGCAGATAGCGGGGCATACGGCGGATGACATTGTTGGAGATTTTAATATTTTTAACAGCCATGTATATACACCTCGTTTGTCATAAATCCTATAATTATAACTATTTTATCACTTAACGCTTCTGTTTTCAATCATTTTACAGAAAAATCGACAAACTGTTGACGCAACCCCCTCCGAAGTTTCGAAGGAGGTTGGCAGACTGTCAAAAAATGCTTCGCAGAATTTCGTCCGTGAGGACGAAACAAAGTCAAATCTATTTTTCGCGCCGGCATGTACGAAGCGAAAAATACAAATAGGGCTGCAAGTGTGGAATTTGTTCGCAGAATGCGGACAAATTATGCGCGCAGCAGACCTGCTTGCCCATCGCGTAAGCGGGGGCTTCTCTGTCAAAATGCTCCGTAGGAGTATTTTGACAGACTCGAAACCCCCTCCGAAGCCTCGAAGGGGGGTGGGTTAATAGGGCTTGGTGGCTACATCGAACAGCACAGTCAGCGCATCGGCGGTCTCGCCCCGCATATAGGTACCCAGAGTCTTGCCGTCACGGTCAACGAGGTTCACCATGCAGTCGGGCAGATAGTCGAACACAATGTCGGTGAACATAGTGCGCACCTCCATCCAGCTTTCGGCTACCACGGTCTCGGTCTGTCCACGCACGACCACGTCATAGGTCACGGGATAGCCTTGGGCAAAGTAGATATAGAAATTCATGCCGTCGTATTCACAGTGGGAAGCATAGCCGAGGAATTGATCCTCAAGGGTGCTGACGATGGTGGCGATGCGGTTGTCCGCCCGATACTGCTCCAGCTTCTTTTGGGCGTCCTTGAGCATACGGTTGCTGTCTCGGTAGCCTTCCAGTTCTTCCAGCGTGGTTACGGCCTGTCCGTAGGCGGAGGCATTATCGGCGGTACAGTCGGCCACTTTGCCGCTGTAGCCATTCTCCAAATCGCTGTCGGGGGAAAGGGTCTGCATGGCGGTGTAGTAGCGGCATTCCTTGATGTAGTCCTCGGTGTCCTTATAGTCGCCGCTCTCCTCAAACAGCTTCAGGGCAGAGGTGTACTTGCCCTGCTCAAACAGCTCCACGGCATCGTCATATTTGGTGCGCTCTTCCTTGGTGCTGCAGGCGGTGAGGCTCATAAGCAGCAGCGCGGTCAGCGCAATGGAAATCAGTCGTTTCATAGGGGTACTCCTTTTGTGCAGCTGCACATATAAGGATATTCTATCATAGATGCCGCGGAATGGCAATGCCTTCAGCTTGTAGGGGCGGATAGCATCCGCCCGCATTTTACGCCATGCTGATTATTTTCGGGCGGATACTATCCGCCCCTACGGCTGTGTAGTTATTATGAAATAAAAAAGGACACCCTTTCGGATGTCCTTTGGATATGTATTGTGGTTGAACCGCTATACCGCCGATTATACCAGCAGGTCGCGCAGGTCGCCGCCTTCGGGCAGAGCGCCGCACTTGATAGCCAGTTCGGTCAGTTCTGCTTCCAGAGCGTCGGAGAAGTCCATGCCGGTAACCTTGGTTTCTTCCAGCTTGCGAGCTTCGATTTCGCCGGGCATGAAGATTTCCTTAACGCCCTTTGCGGGACGGGAGTACTTCAGCAGCTTAACCAGCAGGTCAGCGTGAGCCTTGAAAGCGTCAACATCGATGAAGTGAGCGATATCCAGCAGGATGATTGCGAAGCCGGTTTCTTCGGGTTCCATGTTTTCTACGAAGGGGATTTCTGCGGAAACCTTTGCGCCGGACAGAACGCCGCCGAACAGGTCAACGAAGGTAGCCAGACCGTAGCCCTTGTGGTCGCCCATGGGACGTACTACGTATGCCTTGTGGGGGTCGGTGGTGGGCAGGCCGTCGTAGTCGTTTGCCCAGCCTTCGGGCATTTCCTTGTTTTCACGGCGGTAAGCCTGAACCTTACCGATTGCAACGCCGGAGGTGGAGATGTCGATAACGATGGGACGTTCGGGGTTGGAGGTGGGAGCGCCCATGATGATGGGGTTGGTGCCGATCAGACGGTCAGCGCCCAGGAAGGGAGCCTGGCAGGGGTAGGTGTTGGACATAACGATACCGATGACGTTGTCTTCAGCCATACGGTGACCGTAGTAACCGCCGCAGCCGATGTTAGCGGAGTGACGACCGGTACCTGCAGCAACGCCGTACTTACGTGCGCGCTTGAGAACTTCGTCGTATACGGTGTTAACAGCAACGATGCCGGAGCCGCCGCCGCAGTCGTAAGAAATAGCTGCGCCTTCGTCCTTAACGACCTTCCATTCGGGCTGAGCAACCAGAGCACCTGCCATGTACTGCTTCAGGTAGATGCACAGACGGGACAGACCGTGGGAGTAGGTGCCGGTAAAGTCAGAGTGGGTAACAACAGCAGCCAGAGAAACAGCGTCGTTTTCGGGAACGTTGTTAGCCATCAGCAGCTTCTTAATAAGCAGGTTTTCCTGTTCGAAAGACAGATGAATCATGGTAAATTCCTCCTAAATTTCTTTGTTTTTCTTTTCCCAGTTTTGTTTTCCCATTGATAAACCAATGTTTGATAGGCTAATCTTAGCACATATTCCACATAAGTGCAAGGAAAAATAAGGCAAAATGCTTGACATATTATACACAACCCCGTTAATTAAAAGACAAGGAGAAAGCAGAGGAATAGGAAAAAGAGGAGGACGTTTCTTGTTTTGCGTTTTGGAGAATTTATGAAAAGGTAACACTTTTGTATTTTCGTTATGATATACTGTCTCCAACCCGAAAAAGTTTAATTATCGAACAGCTGCTGATTATAACTGTTCTATGCTGTGCATAAGCCGACAACGTTGAATTTGAAGGAGGAGTTCTATATGTTTGATATTTCTGTTGATGATGTTGTGAAGGTTTATGAACAACTGAAAGACCGATATGATTTGGTTTTGACCACTACTTCTGCGCTGGATGAAGGTTTTACTGTTGATTGTCCGATTGTTGTGGGGAAAGCCCACGGGCAAATTATTGAATTGTACGAAGATGGCGGTGACTTTGTTATGGATGTGATGGATGCGGAGCAAACAAAGGGCACCCACTGGCATCCCAACGATGTTGAAGGTGCTGTCGATCATATTGTTGAATTTATGGAAGGTAAATCGGATTACAAAATGTATCCTTTCAGACAAGCGTAAAGCGGTTGGACATAACATACAAACTTGAATTTGATGGAGGTGATTCCTGTGACTGAAAATAGTATTTGGAAAAAGGCTCAGACAGTAGAGCTGAAAGTTTCTGAAAATATTTTGCCCGAATTTAATATCGGCTTTGACAAAAGAATCCCAATAGATGTGGAACAGGAGCTTCGTTCTTTTGTAACTTGGGTGGAAAACAACTATCGTATTCCTATTACTTTGTGGGTTGATTTTGAATATAATCATTATCTGATTAGCCGCAGTGGTAAACGAGTTGGATATTTGTTTTATTGGTCTGATTTTTCTTCTTATCATGTATTCGATAATGAAGATGATATTCCCCGGATACGTCTTCCCGTCCGAACAGAACACAGCACTATTGAGAAAATTCTTTCTTCCTTCATTGAAGCGATAACGGATTATTATGTATGGCTTTGCAATGAGATATCCGAAGGCTATACCCCAAATGAGGATGATGTAGAAGAAATCTTGCAAGCCTATCTTTGTTCTCGCAAATAAAGCCCGTTAATTAAATCCCCGTTTATCGAACAGCTACTGATTATAACTGTTCTATGCTGTATACATACCGACAAACTTGAATTTGTCTATCGGATTCGTACCGCAGCAGCACAACAAACCGAAACTACAGAGGAGAACAGCCATGAAAAGGAAAGAAGTTAAGCTTGCTCCCATCAAAATCGTAGCAGTTGTATTGATTGGACTTGCCTTAGCATTGATTTCGTGTTTGTCACTCATTACAATTATTCACGGATTTGCAATGAGAGAAAGAATGCCCTATCTTTATGGGAGTTATATACCATACCGTGCGTTTCTTGTTATTGGCATTTGTATTGTCGTTTTCGTCTTGTTGCTCTTGTTTAACATGTACGTTAAGCGTAAATGGCTTTCTGCATTGGTGAACATAATTGCTATCATAGCACTATGCAATCCGCTTACTTTTGTTTTAGTCCTTGTTGGAATTCCGTCAAGTGCGAATTACTATACGATTGAAAGTGAAGCTGATTTCAACCAATGTGCGGATGATATGGGAACTGACTTTAGTTATTTCCCAGAGTATAACGAATTTGATGAGCAGAATGCTCGGTTCGTCGGCAAGTTTGAGGACGGATTATTCTTTTATCAGTCTATCACTGCAATCGTAAAATACGATAGCCTTGAACTATGCGAGGCAGACTACAGGACTTACATAGACTCGCATCAGATTTTGACGGAGCCTGTTGTTGACTACCGTGGCTATTACCTTATTGCCGCACCTGCGTTTCATTACGAAGGAATCGATTTTAAGGTTGTGACCGAAGGCGAAAAAGATTATTTTCCTAAGAAAATATATATGATTGGTATTGATAGAGAAAGCTCTACCCTGTACTACCTTTATCTGAATGACCCCGATTTAGACTATATAGCAGATTCCCGTGCACAAGACCTTGAGGGTGAGATGGGAAAGCTCATTGCGGATCGGTATAATCTCGGTTAATGAAACACATTTAATAAATAGAAACCAATCCCAATTTGACGCTATGTAAGTCCCCCCTTGCCTAAAGGGGGGATGTCCGAGCTTGCGAGGACAGGGGGGATATTTGTTTATCTCCGCACCGCTATAAATTGCGTTTTTTGAATCCCCCGGTCACGGCATTCGCCGTGCCAGCCCCCTGGAGGTGAATTGGCTGTAAGCCAAGAGAGGCTGGCCTGGGCCATTAGGCAAGGGGGCCTTTTCAATTCATCAAATCCCCGTTTATCGAGCAGCTGCTGATTATGAAGGCAGTAAGATGAAATGAAAACACTCCCCCGATCGGTGTGTGGCCGTATCGGGGGAGAGTTGTATGAGCGTGAAGTGTTGGCTTTGCCAACGTGAAAAGAGGTTTATTCGGTATTGTTTTTTGCGGTTTTACACGATGCAATCAAGAGCCTGCGTATATTGCCGCAAAGTCGTTCAGCCTGAAGAAAGGTGGTTTTATCGATTCGCTTTGTTTCGAATAACAGCTTCAGCCAATAACTCGTTTCGTTCGCTTCCTTCAGAGCAATTTCTAATTTCGAGATAAAGTCCTTTTTACTTTGTGCGTATTGTGCTTCGTGGATGTTAGCTCCGATGGAAGTACCTGCGCGTGCAAGTTGATCCAGCATATAGCTGCTTTTAGGGATTTTTACGGAGTCAACGATTTGCACAATTGTAACAGCAAAATCAAAAGACAAAGACAAGAGTTTGTTTTCGGACATTATTTCACCTCCGGATAAACCGATTATATGTGAGAGAGGTAGCAAATGCAATGAAATGATATATTGCTTGCGCAATATGATATACGCAGGGCGCATGATATATCTTTGATATGATATATATCCGTTCCCATCATACGCGTAAGCGTATATCATCTGCGAAGCAGATATCATACCGTTAGGTATATCATCCGTTTCTGAAGGGAACGGATATAATTGAAAAAGCCGACTTCCATAAAAGTCGGCTTTTTCATGGTGCGCGAGGCGGGACTTGAACCCGCACGCCCGGAGTGAGCACTAGAACCTGAATCTAGCGAGTCTGCCAATTCCACCACTCGCGCATATTTGGCATTGCTTTCGTCGAAAGCTTAATTATAATAGCACCTGCGCAGGAAATTGTCAATAGGGAAATTGCTGTTTTTGCAACAAATTTTATAAGACTGTACGCTGTTAAGAGAACTTTACGAAAAAATGTGTTTGCGTTAAAGACGGATAAAGACAAAGGGCGACAATGTTTAGCTTCCATTAGCTGAGTTGACTTTCCCGTTTATAAAAGATAGCATACAATTATAATCCAAACATAATCGGGAGGCTATTATGAAAGCACTTATGATCAACATCTCTCCTGCGGCTGCTGCAGGTCTCTACAGCGGCAAGAAGTACGCACCCATCCGTCAGTTCCCCAACATGGCAGGCCAGACCGATGTGACCGTTTACATCTGCGAAGGTGATGCGGTTACCGGCGAAGCCAAGTTCGTGGGCACCAGAGCACAGAAGGAGCCCTTTGAAGGTGCGGTACAGGACATTTACCACCTGTATGTGGCATGGGAGCTGGCTGATGTGCAGAAGTACCCCAATGCCAAGTCCTTCGCGGAAGCAGGTCTGAAGAAGACCTCTCTGGAATGGGGCTATGTGAAATAACAGTATAACCTCCTTTGAACCATACTCTCTTTCAATGAACGATACCCTTGCAGTTTGCGCTGCAGGGGTGTTGTTTTTTTCAGCTCGTACGAACAGCCTATTTGTCGTTTTATTGGTGCACGGTAATGCCTCTGCGGGTGCATCCTTAGGTAGAAGGCATTGGCCTTACAGGGGACGCCGGCTTTACAGACGGGGCGTGCCGCAGTTTGGACAGAATGCATAGTCGGGCTTCAAAGCTTTGCCGCAGTTGGGGCAGAAATTCATTACGGCCGCGGAGCTTTGCTTAGCCGCAAGGGGCGTCCCTGCGGGCTCGAGGGAGGGAGCCGCACTGTGCTTCTGCGGGAAGAACAAAGGCTTCCGCTTGATATAGTACAGGGCAACGGGCAGCAGGATCAGAATATCGATCAATACCGCGATTGCGTTGACGAGGAGCTCCTCCGGCAGAAAGAGAAAGGTCAGAACTAAGCCCACAAGATCTATGGATGCACGCAGCCCCAGATACCCCATCAAGCAGTACCATGCATATCCGCTGAAGCTGTAAAAGCCGAGGAAGATGATGGCTGTTAAAATGACTGCGGCGGCTGTGTATCCCAGATCTACCCATGAGCCTATGGCTAAGGCGGGAAGATAGAAGGCGTAATCAAGCACTGACAGGAATCCCGACAGACAGGTATAGGGGATAATCAAATAATGAAACAGCTTATGGAATTTCAAAGGCGTTTCCCCTTCGTTGGTATATCGTTTCATAAACTCACCTCGTAAGGGCAGTATATTCCTTTTTAAATGTGCGGTCAAGGCGCGGACACTTGTTTTTCGCGGCCTCTGTGGTATAATGAAAAAACGAGAGGGGGCGATGCCATGGGAATTTCCGTAACCGCGCAATGGGCTACGGAGCTGAGCTATGCAGTCATCCTGGTACTGTATTTGGTGCTGCGTTGGTATGTGAATGCAAAGGCACCCTATCTGAGCCGAGGCAGGCGTGCGGCAATGATGACCGCATGGGTGATCTTTTGCGTAGTCATTGTGGGCGCTTCCCATTGGTGGAAAGCCTGGTACATCGAGCCCAATCCCCCCTATTACGCCTCCGCCGAGGCTGCCGCAGAGGAGGGCTGTACGGTGATTCGGCTGCCCCACCTGCTGTGGGACGGGGAGGAAAACTGGGAAGATTTCCTGCAGTCGGTGAATATGGGCCTGCCCGATTTTCTGAACCTTGCCATGCTGGACGGGGAGATCCGTCAGGTGGATGAGCTGGTCTACGACGGGGCGGGGTATCTGTATATTGACCGCAAGCCCTTCAAGCATCACAAGGAGGAAACGGAGCAGTATCCCTATTTGCTGAATCTGAGCACGAATCCCGACCCTGCCAAGGGAATGTGGGTGCTGACGGATAAGCCCGATCTGACCCGCAGTGAGCTGGAACACACCAAGGACGACAAACGCAGAGGCTATACATACCGTGTGGTATGGGACAACGAATACAACAACCGCGTGTACATTATGGGCGGAGAATAAAACAGAGCCTCCCGAGGAGACTCTGTTTTATTGTGTATTGGGGTGGAGCAGCTCATAAACGGAGAGCAGGATGATCGCGCCATTGCAAAATACGAAAAACCAATCATAGATTGCTTCGCTGCGCAGTGCAAGGCAGAGGAACATAATGCCGCCCAGCAAAGAGCAAACCACAGCGGCGCGGCGGTCATTTGCGTTATGGACATCTTTACGGTTTGGAAGCAATAGAGGCTTTAGTGTCAAAAACAGGTTCAGCAGAAATACGGTGTTCACCGCCAGCAGCTGTATGGCGACCCCGTAGAAATAAATGGGGTCAAAGAAGGAAAGATGAAGGTATAGAAACAGCAAAGAGGAGGGGACAATGTAGAAGCATAGCCCAACCAGCAGTGCAAGCTTAATGATAGGTAGCAGTTTTTTCACGGTGTTCATATAGCGTCCTCAAGTTCCAAAGCTGTGCTTTGGATATTCTAAAACAGAAAATGACTTGTGTCAATAACGTAACGGTATTTTGACAAGGTTTATAGTGTGTGGAAAGGCCTCTACAATATAATTGAGGTGAAACATATGAAGCCGGAATATAAACCGATGTACGAAAAGTTTGGTCTGAACGTTGTATATTATCGCAAGCGGAAGAAGCTGACCCAGCTGCAGCTTGCGGAGCTGGTGGATATTGACAGAAGCCATATCAGCGCCATCGAGCTGGGGAACGTGGGTGTTTCCTTTGATGTAGTGTTCAAACTGTGCGAGGTGCTGGAAATCACGGCGGACAGACTGTTTGACTTTAGAGATTGAAAAACTCCCCCGATGCGGTGTGTGGCCGTATCGGGGGAGCCTATATAATCGGGTTCAAGTCGGATCCCCCACAGACCAAACAAAAAAGGACATCCGTTCGGATGTCCTTTTTTGTTTGGTGCGCGAGGCGGGACTTGAACCCGCACGCCCGGAGTGAGCACTAGAACCTGAATCTAGCGAGTCTGCCAATTCCACCACTCGCGCATATTTGGCATTGCTTTCGTCGAAAGCTTATTCATAATAGCACCAACTTCTCCGTTTGTCAACAGTGATTTCTAAATATTTCGGAAAAATTTCCCCATTCGATTGTTTTCAAAAAGTTTACCGACGGAAGAACGACCTATCTTGTGGAAATCCTGCCTTCGTGGTATACTGCTTTCAATATGATACAATAGAGAGGAATTCGGAAATGGAACTCAATCTCCGCCAACATTTGAAATTTATCGCCCGAGGCTTCCTGTCCCATGCCAAGCCCAGCCCTATATTGGTGGGTATTGCCGGTCTGGGACTGATGACTCTGCTGGACATCCTCAGCAGCGAGGTCACGGGGGAGCTTGCCCGCAGTGAGGCACTGGTGAAGGCCTCCGAAGAGTTTTTGAAAACCCAAAACAGCGAGCATTATCTCAACGTCCTTCAGGCAAACCAGCCTACCTTTATGCAGAACCTGCTCAGCGCGCTGCTGTCTCTGATGGTGCTGATGATCGCAACGGGCATTGTGATCTACGTCATCTCCGAGTGCCGCTGGCATAAGGGCAGCTTCGGCAACCTGTTTGATGCGCTGCCGATCCTGCTGCGTGTGTTCTGGTATCAGTTTGTGACCACGGCCTTGACCTTCCTGTGGGGGATGCTGTTCGTGATCCCCGGCATTATCGCCTCCTACCGCTATCGACAGGGGCTGTATATCCTGCTGGATCATCCCGAAATGAGTGTGATGGAATGCATCCGCGCCAGCAAGCACATGATGGATGGCCATAAAATGGAGCTGTTTTGGCTGGACTTGAGTTTCCTTGGGTGGACCTTTGCCCAGTCCTTTGCGATAAACGCTCTGGCAATCGCCTTGGGCTCCGCCTATCTGCCCGGCTTGGTGATGCTGCCCATGACCGCATTCATCCGTATGTACATGGAAATTACCTTCTTCCTGTACTACGAGCACCTGTGCGGCGTGCGCTACGACAGCAGAGTGCCCAATACCGATGCGGCACAGTAAAATAACAAAAAACGGACTTCGTGAGAAGTCCGTTTTTTGAATAATAAAGCCTCTCCTTTTAAGGAGAGGTGGCACGGCGATAGCCGTGACGGAGAGGTAATCGGATAAATTATTTACCTCTCAGTCAGCTTCGCTGACAGCTCCCCCTTAAAAGGGGAGCCTTATTTTTCATCCAATAAATCCTAAATGCTCCAGCAGGATCTTGGTGCCCATGCAGATCAGCACTACGCCCCCCAGCAGCTCTGCCTTGCTCTTGCTGCGGGCACCCAGCTTGTTGCCGATGACCAAGCCCACTGCGGACAGGGCGAAGGTAGTTACGCCGATGAAGCTGACCGCGGGGAGGATGCTGACCTTCAGAAAAGCGAAGGTGATGCCCACCGCCAATGCGTCAATACTGGTGGCGATGGCCAGAGGCAGCATGGAGGCGGGGCCGAACTGTGCATCCAGCTCGTCAACCTCTCCCTCACGGGATTCCTTGATCATGTTCAGACCGATGAGCCCCAGCAGCACAAAAGCGATCCAATGGTCTACGGACTCTACCACGGTCTGGAAATTGACCCCCAGCCAGTACCCCAGCAGGGGCATCAGTGCCTGAAAGCCGCCGAAGTACAGACCTACAATGCACATCTGCTTCTTTTCTGCCTTGGAAACGGACAGACCCTTGCAGATGGACACCGCCATGGCATCCATGGACAAACCTACCGCAAGGATGAATAATTCAATGAGTGTCATACGATACTCCTTTTTTACAAAAATACGCTCAATATTTTACCATATTGAGGTCTGGATTGCAATGGAGAATGTGACGGGGATGCGATTATCCCGTAGGGGCGGATAGTATCCGCCCGCAGCTGCGCAGTGGGTTGGGGCGCTACGTTGCCATATCTGCCGTGGGTGTCGGAGGGTTGAGGCGGATGATATCCGCCCCTACAAGGGTGCGAGACGTTGAAGGATAGATGCAGTAACGATACCGTGTGGAGGTGCGAAAATTTTCGGTGCCTTTGTACGAACTGAAAAACCGCCGCAGCTTTTGGGCTGCGGCGGTGTGTATTTGAAATTTAGTCGAAGTTCAGCATTTCCAGAATCATTTCCTTGGGTCTTGCGCCCACGGCCTGTGCCACGATGGCACCGCCGTCCATGACCACCAGAGTGGGGATGGAGACTACACCGAACTTGGCTGCCAGCTGAGGTTCCTCGTCTACGTTGACCTTGCCGAATTTAACATCAAGACGTTCCTCTGCCAGCTTATCGATGACGGGGGCTACCATACGGCAGGGGCCGCACCAGGGTGCCCAGAAATCCAGCAGAACGGGCTTTTCGCTGTTCATAACTTCGGCTTCGAAATTTGCATTGGTGATTTTCATTACGGACATATCTGTACCTCCTATTGAGAGAAATTTTCTTTTATGTAACCATTATACCATATACAGACACCAAATGCAATTATGTGAAAAACAAGACGAAATAATCGGATATAGGAACAGCCTTGCCGCAAATGGGCAAGGCTGTGAGTTTATTTCTGTAATTTAAGTGACAATGGCGATGACGCCTGTGGAGATGGCCATGACGACTGCGCCTGCGATCAGCACGCCAAACACACAGGCGGGGCCGCTTTTGCGCAGGGGAATATTCATCAGGGCTGCTACCAGTGAGCCTGTCCATGCTCCTGTGCCGGGGAGGGGGATGGCTACCAAAATCACCAGACCCCACAGGGCATACTTCTGCACCACATCGCTTTTCTCATCCGCACGCTTTTCCAGCGTGTCCACCAGAGCACCGAACTTGGGGGACAGCTTCCGCATGATACGGAACACATGCTCAATGAACAGGATGATAAAGGGAATGGGGATGCAGTTGCCGATGACCGCGGCCAGATAGCAGCTGACGGGATCCATGCCCAGTGCCAAGCCGAAGGGGATGGCACCCCGCAGCTCCACCACGGGGGTCATGCCCATAATGAGGGTTTGCAGAAAGGGGCCGAGCATTAGTATGCAACACCCCAGTAGATCATGGTCTTAGCAGGCTTGCCGCAGATGGGGCACACATCGCCCAGGTGTTCCTGTGCGAAAGGCATGCAGCGGGAGGACATCCCTGCTTCTTCCTTCATCTTCAGCTCACATTCCAAATCGCCGCACCACATGGTCTTGATGAAACCGCCGTTGGCTTCCTGCAGTGCCTTTGCTTCTTCCAGAGAGTGTGCTTCGTAAATATGGTCGGTCAGGTTCTTGTAGGCTCTGTCGTACATACCCTTGTGAACCAGCTCCAGCTGTTCGGCCACTGCGGTTTCCAGATCCTCCAGCTTCACTACGGTTTTAACACCGTCGTTGCGGCGTACCAGAACCACCTGACCGTTTTCCAGATCGCGGGGGCCGCATTCCACACGCAGGGGAACGCCCTTCATTTCGTATTCGGCGCACTTCCAGCCCATGGAGTTGTCGGAATCGTCCAGCTTGGTGCGGAAGCCCGCAGCGATCAGACGTTCCTTGATTGCGCCCGCAGCTTCCAGAACCCCTGCCTTGTGCTGTGCGATGGGCAGGATGATGGCCTGAATGGGAGCGACCTTGGGAGGCAGCACCAGACCGTTGTTGTCACCGTGGGTCATAATGATGCCGCCGATGAGACGGGTGGAAACACCCCAGGAGGTTTCGTGGGGATTGGTCTTCTTGTTTGTCTTGTCGGTAAATTCAATGCCGAAGGCCTTGGCGAAGCCGTCACCGAAGTAGTGAGAGGTGCC
>JAFQDR010000207.1 GCA_017415945.1 Oscillospiraceae bacterium | reverse complement strand
TTATGACAAGAGTAAGGAAAAACATTGTTACATTGACAGTGCTGTTATTTGTATGCGCAGCTGTATATTTGAACTGGTCATACAACAACAGGTGGGGACAAAGCAATCAGGCGATGGTAGAAGCGGAAGATGCAGCAATGGCGCAAGCGGCAGAAAACGAATTCAATACAGTCGGTGTGTCCTCATATTTTGCCACCGCCAGACTAACCAGACAAACCGCAAGAGATGAAGCGTTAAACCTGCTTGAAATATCCGCAGCATCAGAAAGCGCTTCCCAAGAAACAATCGATGCTGCTATGGCTGCAATTTCGACCATGGCCCAGACATCTTTACTTGAAACCCAAATCGAAAATATGCTGATTGCAAAACAATACAGCGATTGCGTAACATACATTACGGATGAGAGTATTACGGTAACCGTACCCGCGCCTACAGAAGGCTTGACCGCTGAAGCTGTTGCGAAAATTACGGATATGATCACAAGCGAAACAGATTTTACAATGGATGAAATAACGATTATTGAAATTAAACAGTGATTTTTATAAGGCAGTAAAGGACGATACTTTGCTGCCTTGTATTTATGCGTTAATTTGTACTTTCTTTTTTATAAGAGGTGTGTTATAATATCAAAGATTAAATGCAATAATGTCCATGCTAAACAGATTTATATCGGAGGTACTAACATGGCTGATAATTATATTACTTGTATAGAAGAAAAGGGTGCAATCAACATTTCCGATGAAGTGATTGCAACCATGGTTCGCATTGCTGTAAAGGAAGTTGACGGCGTTGCCGGTATGGCGGTAACTGCCGGGCCTGCAGTCACCGAGCTCTTGAGCAAAAAGACTTCCTCCAAGGGTGTTAAGGTCACTTTTGGTGAAGAATCTATCTGCATTGATGCAATGATTATGGTAAAGTACGGCAGCAATGTCGTTAATGTAGCTACCGCAGTTCAGGAAACCGTCATGAACCACGTTCAGGACATGACCGGCATCGATGCTGTTACCGTAAATGTTCACGTTTCCGGTATTGCATTTGAAAAGTAAACGGAGGAAGATACATGAAACGATCCGCTGCACGTGAAGTAGCTGTCAGACTTTGCTACTCCGCAGAAGTTGCCGCCATGGAAAATGCAGACTTTGTTGCAGATTTCTTTGCGGAAGATCATTACAAAACCCTTGCAGCAGAGGACGAGCTGTTTGCTACCGCTCCCGATGCGCTGCAGATGAATTATATCAATAAGCTGGTTGCTCTTGTATTTGAACATAAGGAGAGCCTGAACGAACAGATCGAACGTTTCTCAAAGGGCTGGTCTCTCAAGCGTATCTCCAAAATTTCTCTTGCGATCATGCGTTGTGCGCTGTGCGAGATCCTGTACATGGACGATGTTCCCGAAAAGGTAGCCATCAACGAAGCTGTGAATCTGGCCAAGAAATATGAAGAACCCGAAACCGTCAGCTTTATCAACGGTGTTTTGGGCAGCTTTACTCGGGCAAAACAGGAAAACGCATGATAGTGAATGCTTTTTCTGTAACCGAACTTAATACGAGAATTGCAGGGCTTTTGGACGCCGATCCCGTTCTGAGTCATGTTAGTGTCCGGGGGGAGTTGTCTAATTACAAGATATATCCCTCCGGTCATCATTATTTTACCCTCAAAGACAGCGGCAGCACTTTAAGCTGTGTGATGTTTAAATCCAGCGCTTCCAAGCTGCGTTTTCGTCCGGAAAGCGGTATGAGCGTTGTTGTAACGGGACGTGTGCAGGTATACAACAGAGACGGTAAATACCAGCTGAATTGTGTACAGATCATTCCCGAGGGTACCGGTGACCTTCAGATTGCCTTTGAGCAGCTGAAGGCAAAGCTCGGCGCAGAGGGCTTATTTGACCCTCAGTTTAAAAAGCCGATTCCCGTAATTCCCCAAAGAATAGCGGTCATAACATCCTCGGCAGGGGCTGCGGTTCATGACATTATCCGAATCCTTCGTCGCCGTTGGCCTATGTCCAAGGTATTGCTGCTTCCTGTTCGTGTGCAGGGGGTAGAGGCACCTCCCGAAATCGTGGGTGCTATACGATACTGCAACAATTACGATATTGCGGATGTCATGATCGTTGGCCGCGGCGGTGGTTCTATGGAAGATTTATGGGCATTTAACGACGAGCGTGTAGCTCGCGCAATTTTTGCTTCTCGTATTCCCGTGATCTCTGCAGTGGGGCATGAGCCTGATGTTACCATTTCGGATTATGTTGCCGATGCACGAGCTTCGACTCCGTCCAATGCTGCTGAAATCGCTGTGCCCGATCAAGCGGAGGAGCGAGATATGCTCCTTGGAACACAAATTCGTCTTTCTCAATCGATGCAAAGAATTTTGGATGGCAACAGAAAGCATCTGAACGATCTTGCGGGAAGACGAGTAATGACAACACCCTCCGTATATATTGATACAAAGCGTATGGATTTGGATCGGGTCAGAGATCGTCTGATATTTGCATGCGACTAATATACGGGACTATTAAGAAAGCAGCACGTTCATTATGCCGCAAAATTGGATGCACTCAGCCCTCTGAAGGTTTTATCTCGTGGGTATTCTGTGCTGCATAATTCGGAAGGTGTCCCAATCAAAGAAATCGGTCAAGCAGAAGTCGGAGATGTGCTCCTTGCTACGCTGATCGATGGTGAACTTGAGTGTCGAGTTGAACATAAGGTGATAGCAAATGAATAATAAACTCTCATATGAACAGTCCATTGCTCGTTTGGATGATATCGTACGAAGCATGGAACGCGGTGATGTCTCTCTGGAACAGGCTCTGAAGCTCTTCGAAGAAGGAGCAGGCCTGATTGCATCCTGCAACAAAATGCTGGATGATGCGGAACAGATGGTTGTTAAGCTAAAGAAAGGTCCCGATGGCTACCCCATCGAATTGCCCTTCGAAGGAGTGGAATAATGGAATTCAAGGAACGTCTGGAACTGTATAAAAATATGGTTGAAGCCTATTTATCGGCTTATTTCGGCAATCGGGAGCGTCCTTATCAAAAACTCATTGATTCTATGGAATACAGTCTGATGGCGGGCGGTAAGCGACTTCGTCCTGCTCTGGTATTGGAATTTTGCCGTGTATGCGGCGGTGATATCCAAAAGGCCGTTCCTGTAGCCGCCGGGGTGGAGATGCTCCATACTTACACCTTGATCCACGATGATCTGCCCTCCATGGACAACGATGACCTGCGCCGTGGTAAACCCACCAACCATAAGGTGTTTGGGGAGTTTACCGCAACCCTTGCGGGTGATGCCCTGCAGGCAGAAGCATATGCGTCCATCCTATCAGCCGATTATCCCCCGGAAACTCTTATCAAGTGCGTATCTGCTTTGATTGATGTTGCGGGTGCTGACGGCATTTGCGGCGGTCAGCAGCTGGACATGGAAGGGGAGGGGCATCCCCGTTCCGAAAGGGAGCTGATGGAGGTTCACAAGCGAAAAACCGCTGCTCTGATTCGAGGCGCTTGCCTAATGGGAGCTGTTTGCGGCGGTGCTGCT
>JAFQDR010000206.1 GCA_017415945.1 Oscillospiraceae bacterium | reverse complement strand
GAGGGCAGCCACTGCGGCGTATGCGGTTATGTCATCAAGAAGCAGGCCCTCATCAGTACCAACGACAATCACACCATGGAGGAATCCATCGTAAAAATGCCCACCTACGACGAGCCCGGACAGCTGGCCTATATCTGCACGGGCTGCGGCAAAGCGGATTATATGGAAATCCCGCCCCTCCGCAAGCCATTTGAAAACCCCTTTACCGACGTTACGGAAAGCGACTGGTTCTTTGAGCCCGTGCTGTGGGCGGTACAAGAGGGTGTCACAGGCGGCAAGACGGAGACCACCTTCGCGCCCAACGAGGGCTGTACCAGAGCACAAGTGGTGACCTTCCTGTGGGCGGCAAACGGCAAGCCCGAACCCACAAGTGAAAATCCCTTCACGGATGTAGCCGATGATGCGTGGTATCTGAAGCCCGTGCTGTGGGCGGTGGAAAATGGCATTACCACGGGCGTGACCGCAACGGAGTTTGGCCCCGACCAAACCTGTACCCGAGCCCAAATCGCCACATTCCTGTGGGCAGCCAACGGCAAGCCTGCAGTCAGCGGCAAGAGCGAATTTGTTGATGTAGGGGATACGGATTGGTATTCCACACCCATCATCTGGGCAAAGGAAAACGATGTGACGGGCGGCATCGGCGACGGCAAGTTTGGCCCCAACGATACCTGTACCAGAGCACAGGTGGTAACCTTCCTGAAGAAGATTTATGGAAACAAGTAAATATACGAAAAGCCACCGACGATTGTCGGTGGCTTTTTGGTGCAATATAAGGAAAAGGCTCTCCTTTTAAGGAGAGCTGTCACCGAAGGTGACTGAGAGGTAATCGATCAGAAATGGAAAAGTGGAAGAACGATACCGAGCGACAGTATTACAAAATGCAATCTGTTCGTAAGAGTTGAAAACCTCTCCGTCTTTTGCCTTCGGCAAAATCCACCTCTCCTTAAAAGGAGAGGCTTTTATTATTTGTCCCAGAGGGTGATCTCTCCCGTTGCGCGGGTCTTGTTCATGTCAATGAGCCGCTGGTTTTCGCTGCCGCGGAACTTCAGCGTG
This sequence comes from Oscillospiraceae bacterium, assembly GCA_017415945.1. Next base: position 25,191 of record JAFQDR010000206.1, on the reverse strand, counting down.
ATGTTCTTTTTGGCTTCCACGAAGCGTCCGTCAACCAATACATCGACGAGAGACAGCATTTCGTCGGTGACCTCGCAGCGGGGGTGGCTGCCGTCTGTCAGCAGCTCCTTGTCCAGCACGAAGCCTGTGTATGCCCAGATGTTCTTCTTGGGCAGCTCGGCCCGCACACGGCGCAGGAAGGGCAGCAGGGCACGCTGGTTGCTCGGTTCAAAGGGATCGCCGCCTAAGAGGGTCAGCCCTGCGATATAGCTTGGGGCCAGCAGCTCCATGAGGCGGTTTTCCGTGGCCTCGGTGAAGGGCTCGCCGTAGTCAAAGTCCCAAGTTTCGGGCTGGAAGCAGCCGGGGCAGTGGTTGGTGCAGCCGCTGACAAACAGGGTCACCCGCATCCCGGGACCGTTGGCAACGTCGCTGCGTTTGATTGCACAATAGTTCATAGTGATACCTCTTTTGAGACAATGTCAAATGGCGGCGGCAAGCAGCCGCCCTACGGTGCAATTGTTTTTTGCACGCTAATAGAATCGCAAACCGCCTTTCAATCCACTTACAAATTCGTGTCAGCGAATTTGCAATAGGAAAAGACGGTTTGCGAAATAAGCGGAAATGACGGAACACGTTTACAGGGTACCTGGAAAACGCGTTACGAAGGGTGTGCGGTCATTTCAGCGGCAGCAATTGCAAACGGGCTCATCCATAGACACGTGGAGCACACGATCACGGATCTCCTCGGTGCGGCCCTGGTTCCAATACTGGGTGCCGATGTAGCCACAGGTGCGGCGGGCAACGTTCATCTTGCTTTGATCGGTGTTGCCGCAATTGGGGCACTGCCAAATCAGCTTGCCCTGATCTTCCACAATGGCGATTTCACCGTCAAAGCCGCATTCCTGGCAGTAGTCGGACTTGCAATTCAGCTCTGCATACATAATATTGTCGTAAATGAAGCGCATGAGGGCAATGACACCTTCAATATTGTGCTGCATATCGGGCACTTCCACGTAGCTGATGGCGCCGCCGGGGGACAGAGCCTGGAACTTTGCCTCGAAGGCAAACTTTTCGAATGCGTCGATTTCTTCCGCTACATGGACATGATAGCTGTTGGTGATGTAGCCCTTGTCGGTGATGCCCTCGATAATGCCGAAGCGCTGCTGCAGGCACTTGGAGAACTTGTAGGTGGTGGATTCCAGAGGGGTGCCGTACAGGGAGAAGTCGATGTTGTGCTCTGCCTTCCACTTCTTGCAGCAGTCGTTCATGTGCTGCATGACCTGCAGGGCAAAGGGCTCTCCCTCGGGATGGGTGTGGGAGTGGCCGGTCATGTACTTGACACATTCGTACAGACCCGCATAGCCCAGAGAAATGGTGGAGTAGCCGCCGAACAGCAGCTTGTCAATGGTCTCGCCCTTCTTCAGACGAGCCAGTGCACCGTGCTGCCACAGAATGGGGGCCGCATCGGATACGGTGCCCTTAAGACGGTTGTGACGGCACATGAGTGCTTCGTGGCACAGCTCCAGACGTTCGTTGAAGATCTGCCAGAACTTGTTCATGTCGCCGTAGGAGCTGCAGGCAACGTCCACCAGATTGATGGTGACCACGCCCTGATTGAAGCGGCCGTAGTACTTGGGCTTGTTGGTCTCGGGGTCCACATAGGGGGTCAGGAAGCTGCGGCAGCCCATGCAGGTGTAGCAGTGGCCTTCGCCGTTCTTGTCGATCTTCAGCTCCAGCATCTTCTTTTCGGAGATGTAGTCGGGGACCATGCGCTTGGCGGTGCACTTGGCAGCCAGCTCGGTCAGATAGTAGTAGGGGGAGTCATCGTGAATGTTCTGCTCCTCCAGAACGTAAATGAGCTTGGGGAATGCGGGAGTGACCCATACGCCGCTCTCGTTCTTGACACCGGTGATGCGCTGCTTCAGCACTTCCTCGATGATCTTGGCAAGGTCCTTCTTTTCCTGCTCGTTCTTGGCCTCACCCAGATACATGAACACGGTGACGAAGGGAGCCTGTCCGTTGGTGGTCAGCAGGGTGACTACCTGATACTGAATGGTCTGGACACCGCGGCGGATCTCCTCGTCCACACGGCGTTCCACCAGATTCTTGATCTGCTCCTCGCTGACGGTGATGCCTGCTTCTTCCAGCTCCATGCGTACCTGCACATCGAACTTCTCGCGGCTGACCTGCACAAAGGGTGCCAGATGGGTCAGAGAAATGCTCTGGCCGCCGTACTGGTTGGATGCCACCTGTGCGATGATCTGGGTGGCGATGTTGCAGGCGGTGGAGAAGGAGTGGGGACGTTCGATCATGGTGCCGCTGATGACGGTACCGTTCTGGAGCATATCCTCCAGATTTACCAGATCGCAGTTGTGCATACGCTGTGCGTAGTAGTCGGAGTCATGGAAGTGGATGATGCCCTTGTCGTGAGCCTCCACAATGTGTTCGGGCAGCAGCATACGGCGGGTCAAGTCCTTGCTGACTTCCCCTGCCATGTAGTCACGCATGACGGAGTTGATCTGGGGGTTCTTGTTGGAGTTCTCCTGCATGGCCATTTCGTTGGTGCAGTCGATCAGGCTCATAATGGTGTCGTCGGTGGTGTTTGCCTGACGAACCAGAGAGCGCTTGTAGCGGTAGGTAATGTAGGTCTTTGCCAGTACCCATGCGCCGTGGCCCATGAGCTGCATTTCCACCAAGTCCTGAATTTCCTCAACGGAAGGGGTGTGGCCCAGCTTGCTGCACTTGTAAACAACGATGTCGGTGACGTCCTGAATGTCTTCAATGTTCAGGCGGTGCTTTTCCGCTACGGCCTCATTTGCCTTGCAGATGGCATCAAAAATCTTCTTGGGATCAAAAGTAACCTCGGAGCCGTTACGCTTGATGACACGAATACTCATAATGTCCTCTCTTTCGTGGGGGATCTATTTCTGCCGCGGAGCGTGTGTCCACGGACTACACTCATCTATGATGTACGGCACAAGATGTTGTATATCTTGTGGTGCGGGATTAACTATAACACAAGTTCTTGTGCTTTTCAACCGATTCGGGCATTTTCGGCAAAGTAACGAAATTTGTGAAAATGTGAAAAAAAGTCTCCAAAGGTCTTGACTTTACCGAATTGTAACTATTTGAAACAAACGATGGGGCAGATGTAACCTTCTGCCCCGAAAAAAGGGGAAATTACGGAACAAGCAGGGGCTGGAGCTGTTTATGGTCAACCGCTGCCTGAAAGCTTTGTTCCAATTTTGTAAAGTCTGCCCCCAGAGAATTGGGCTTGCCAAAGGGGTCGTCTTGGTGGAAAGGCACAAAATACACATTTTTGCGGGTGAGCATTGCCCCAACATTTTGTAGCGTAACCGACAGCCCGTCGTTCGTGGTGAACGCTATACATAGTGGTCTGCCGTTGCGCAGATGGGACTTGGCGGCCATGGTCACGGCGGTGTCGGTGATGCCGTGGGCCAGTTTTGCAAGGGTGTTGCCTGTGCAGGGGGCAATGACCAGCACATCCAGCATCCCCTTGGGGCCGATGGGCTCCGCATCGGTGATGCTGCGGATGACAGGTTTGCCTGTCAGAGCTTCCAGCTTCTCAATGAAATGCTCTGCTTTCCCGAAGCGGGTGTCGGTGCCTGCGGCGGTCTCCGACAAAATAGCAGTTAGGTCATAACGATCTTTGAATTGTTCCGCAATGTTCAGCACCTTCTCGAAGGTACAGAAGGACCCGCACATGGCAAGGCCCACACGCAGTTTGTCTGTCATAGCTTCAACTCCTTATAAATGGTTTCGGCGATAATGTCCGCTGCCCCTGCGGGGGTGAATTTTCCCGGGAGGCCCCTGCCCATGATCGGCCGCAGACCCATGGCTTCCGCAGCGGTTGGGTCGAAGCCGCCGGGAAGAGAGGCCAGCTCCAGCAGCAATGTGTTCCGCGGCAGCAAAGACAGGGCGTTCTCATCCAGCACAGGGGCGGGAACGGTGTTGATGACCATATCCGCAGCGGGCAGCACGGGGGCGAGTGCATGGGTGTGGAGAGCGGTCATGCCTATGGCGGTGCACCATGCTCTGCGGACAGGATCACGGGAGGATAGAGTGACCTCGGCTCCCAAGGCTTTTAGCTGCAGCCCCAGCAGGGTGCCGATGCGGCCCGCCCCCGTAATCAGAATGCTTTGTCCCATGAGACTGCGGTGGGTGTTTTGCAGGATCAGCAGCAGAGCACATTGGGCGGTGAGGACTGCGTTTCCAACTGCCATAGACCCAATGGCGGTCAGGTCGGTCATGGGCAGGGCGCATTTCCCGCCGCCGAACACGGGTATTCCCTTGGGTAATGCCGCCGCAACAGCCTCCAAGGAAATGGGTGCGCAGCTGTATGGAGCCCGCAGCAGGGTGCCGTCTGCGGTGGGGTTGGGCAGCACCACGCAGTCTGTACCCCCAAGGGCGTGGGCGAGGGTCTCACGGCGGCAGCCATGGGGCACATCGGACAGCTCCAAGCCGTAGGACTGTACGGCGTATCCGTCTTTCAGCAGACGGCGGCACAGGTACACACTCCGCAGATCGCCGCCCAATAGGGTGAAAATCAAAGAACCACCTCCTTCTCTGTCATTGTATGCGGAAGGGAGGGGGGATTTGCCACCATGTTTTTGGAGGATGTGGGGGATGGTGGACGGGAGTACGATCCCGTAGGGGCGGATAGTATCCGCCCGCATCTGCGCAGCAGAAAGGGACGTTTGAGGCGGATGATATCCACCCCTACAAGGGAGCGGAAAATTGGAATTTACTTCATCCCGTCAATGGGGTATAATAAGATGTTACAATATGTATATTTCTCATTTACCATACAATAAGGAGATGTTTCTATGGAAGCAGTAGTAGCAGTATATTCCGACTGGGGCATTGGCGCACAGGGCACCCAGCCTCTGGTAGTCCCCGCTGACCGTGTTCGTTTCAGAGAGCTGACCACAGGTCACGCGGTTATCGTTGGCAGAAAGACTCTGGGGGACTTCCCCGGCGGCAAGCCTTTGAAGAATCGCCATAACATCGTCATCACTCGTCAGTCTATCACTATCGATGGTGCGGAAGTGGTACATGGCATGGAAGAAGCACTGGAAAAGGCCAAGGCCTATGAACGCTGCTTCGTCATTGGCGGTGCCAGTGTGTTCAAGGAATTTTACCCTATACTCACCAAGGTGCACCTGACCAAGATCGACGCTGCGCCCTTCTCCGACTCTTTCTTCCCCGATCTGGATGCTGCCGACGACTGGCAGTGCGTACAGGCTGAGGAATGGGCAGAGCATGAGGGCATTCGCTATCAGTTCAGCACATACGAAAGAATTTGAGCTATGAAGACAGTTGCCATTATCGGCGGCGGCGCGGCGGGGCTCATGGCTGCCTATGCCGCATCCCGCAGCGGGGAAGACCGCGTGATTTTATATGAGCGGCAGGCCCGCGTGGGGCGCAAGCTCCTTGCCACAGGCAACGGCCGCTGCAATTTGACCAATCTCAATGCCACCGTGTCCAACTACCACGGACAGAACCCCAATTTTGTTCGTCCCGCATTGGAGGCACTGAACGTTCGTGACACTCTGGAGCTGTTCGGCAGTCTGGGCTTGCTGACTGCGGAAGGGGAGGGCGGCAGAATGTACCCCCTGTCCGACTCTGCCAACTCTGTGCTGGATGTGCTGCGTTTTGCCATTGATGCCGCAGGGGTGGAGCTGAAGGCAGGTGCTCCCGTGACCGCTGTGACCCGCACCAAGAAGGGCTTCATGGTGGAAACCGAAGGGGGCAAGGACTATGCGGACAAGGTCATCGTGGCCTGCGGCGGCTGCGCAGGCAGCAAGCTGGGGGGCGTTACCGATGGGTACACCATCCTCCGGTCTCTGGGACACAGCCGTACTGCATTGTATCCCGCACTGACCCAAATCACTTCCGACAGTCCCTACCCCCGCAGCCTCAAGGGCGTTCGGGCACAGGCTGCCATTCGCTTGGAGCGGAAGGGCAAGACCGTTGCCGAGAACCGCGGCGAGGTGCAGTTCACGGAAAAGGGTATCAGCGGCATTGCCGTCTTTGAGCTGAGCCGTGAGGTCAGCACAGGCGGGGCCTGCGATGTGATTCTGGACTTCCTGCCCGACCATACGGTGAAGGATATTTTCGGGATGCTGCAGCAGCGTGCCGAGGCGCTGCCCATGCTCAGCACCGAGGATCTGTTTACGGGCGTCCTCCACAATAAGCTGGGCAGAACCGTCTGCCGTGCTGCAGGGGTGTCCGCCGAGCATATCGGAGATTTGAGCGGCAAGGATTTGAATAAATGCGCCACAGTCGCAAAGAATTTTGTAATTCGTGCCATCGGTACAGGGGGCTTTGATTCCGCACAGGTGACCGCAGGCGGCATCAAGACCTCGGAATTTGACCCCCACACCATGGAAAGCCGTCTGGTGTCGGGCTTGTATGCCTGCGGCGAGGTGCTGGATGTTGACGGCGACTGCGGCGGCTACAACCTGCAGTGGGCATGGAGCAGCGGGGCCATGGCAGGAGGGCTGCACGGATGATCGTTGTGAACAATCTGAAGCTCCGTCCCGGTGAAAGCGAGAAGCGGCTGCAAAAGCTTGCGGCCCGGGAGCTGAAGCTGCGGGTGGAGGACTTCACCTCTTTTTCGATTTATAAGAAATCTCTGGATGCCAGACGGAAAAATGACATCCATTATGTATATGCGGTGGCTCTGACCATTGACGGCGACGAGGTTGCGGTTGCCGCACGCTGCAAGCAGGCGGTGGTCAAGCCTGCCTTTGCATACGACATTCCCACCGCCAAGAGCGAAAAGCGCCCCGTTGTGGTGGGCTTCGGTCCCGGTGGGATGTTCGCGGCTCTGCTGCTGACCAAGGCGGGGCTGCGCCCCATGGTTTTGGAGCGGGGCGGGGATGTGGATTCCCGTCAGCGGGCGGTGGAAAATTTCCACAAGAACGGCGTGCTGGATACGGAAAACAATGTCCAGTTCGGGGAGGGGGGCGCAGGCACCTTCTCCGATGGGAAGCTGAATACCAACACCCACGACCCCCGCATCGGCTATGTGCTCCGTGAATTTGTGGCCCATGGGGCGAAGCAGAGCATTGTGTATGACAATAAGCCCCACATCGGCACCGATGTGCTGGTGAAGGTGGTGCGGAATATTCGCCAAACCGTCATTGACGGAGGCGGTGAGGTGCGTTTCGGTGCCAAGGTCACGGGGCTGCAGGTGGACCATGGCACCGTAACAGGCGTTATTGTCAACGGCAGCGAGGTGATCGAAACCGATGACGTGATCCTTGCCATCGGCCACAGTGCCCGCGATACCTTCACATGGCTCCATGACATGGGTGTGCACATGACCCAGAAGGCTTTCTCCATGGGTGTGCGCATCGAGCATTTGCAGGATATGGTGGACAAGGCCCAGTACGGCATGTCCCGTGGGAAGCATCTGCCTCCCGTCAGCTATAATTTGAATGTACACCTCCCCGAGGGAGGCAGTGCCTATACCTTCTGTATGTGCCCCGGCGGCTATGTGTTTGCCGCGGCCAGCGAGGAGGGGGGCGTGTGCACCAACGGAATGAGCTATTCGGGCCGTGGGGGCAGCAACGCCAATGCCGCCCTGCTGGTGACCCTCATGCCCGAGGATTTCCCCTCTGATCACGTGCTCAGCGGCATGGAGTGGCAGCGTGAGATCGAGCGGGCTGCCTATGCCTACGGGGGCGGAGACTACCGTGCCCCTTGTCAGCTGGTGGGGGATTTCCTTGCGGGCAAGCCCAGTACGGGCAGCCGCAGTGTGAAGCCCACCTATGAGCCCGGTGTGGTCTACGGTGATCTGCGGGAGGTTCTCCCCGAAGTGATTACCGATGTCATGGCGCGTGCAATCCCCGCACTGGGGAAGAAGCTCCACGGCTTCGACCACCCCGATGCAGTGCTGACGGGCCCCGAGACCCGCAGCTCCAGCCCCGTGCGCATTGTGCGCGGTGAGGATTACCAGAGCCTGAACGTAAAAGGGCTGTACCCCTGCGGCGAGGGTGCGGGCTATGCAGGGGGCATCACCAGTGCTGCCGTTGATGGCATCCGCTGCGCAGAGGCTGTGATCGGAAGATATCGCACATGATGTTGTAGGGCGGGTGCTTGCTCCCGCCGCCATATCAGAGGTGCGGCGATTTAGAGAAATATAGGGAAGAACCTTGTTCGCCCGAAAAAAGCCGAGGTGCAATGCACCTCGGTTTTTACATTTGCGGGAAGCTGCGGGTACGGCGGAGGTTGTTGGTTGAAATGTAGGGGCGAACTGTGTTCGCCCGCATGGTGGAATTGGGTTGAATGGGCGAACGCAGTTCGACCCTACACGGTGCGGTGGAGCACATGAGAGAGTGTGCGCGGAGGAAACACAAAAATGTGGTGTAAACAGAATGTGATGTTTGCGAGCGAATGAAAAGATTTTATTGTATACGATATAATTTTTTTGAACAGCGAGGTGAAAATAAAAAAGTTTTCAGCAATGTGGGAAAGATTGACAATCAAATGACGATGTTGTAAGATGAGGTCAGATATTGGTGTATTCGGAGAGAAATACATCGAAAGAAAGACATAAGGAGGAAAACAGCAATGTTATTCACAAAGAAGTTCAAGCGCGTGACCTCTATGCTGACCATCGTTATGGTTTTGTTTGCAATGGTGATCACCGCACCCACCGCATCCGCTTGCTCCGCTCTGGAGCTGACCAGCGCTGAAGGCGACGTTTACTGGTTCCGTACCTGTGACATGGACAACAGCTACAACGTATTCGGCGAAAACGGTTCTTACATCGCAGCATCTTATCTGGTATCCTACCCCAAGGGCGAAGCAATCCCCTTTGTTACCGGTGACGTCGTTGCAGAACACACCGTGATCGGTATGTCCTTCTCCGACTCCTACGCTCTGCTGGACGGCATCAATGACGCAGGTCTGACCGGCGGTCTGCTGTTCCTGGACGAAGGCACCGAAACTCTGCCCGAAGACGTTCCCGAAGGCAATGAAGTAATGTCCGCTATGGAAGGCGTTACTTACATTCTGGCACAGTGCGGCACCATCGACGAAGTCATTGAGCTGTGTGAACGCACCAACATTCAGGCTCTGGACGTTCCCGGCATCCCCGGCTCCGACCTGACCGCAACTCTGCACTTTAACTTTGTTGACCCCAATGGCCGCGGCATCGTTATCGAAGCTGCTGACACCGAACACGCAGGCTTCTACACTGTATATGACTCCATCGGTGTTATGACCAACTCTCCTCCCTACGACTGGCAGATGGAAAACTTCGCTAACTACATTGGCGACTCCACCGCTCTGGAAGCAAAGGGCATCGACTCCATCACTCTGGAAAACATTACCGTTGAAGGCACCCCCACCGGCGCTGAAGCAGCTATGCCCGGCGGCATGACCGCTCCTGACCGTCTGGTTCGTCTGGCAATGTCCCGTTACTTCTGTGCGGAAGGCAACAATATTCCCAATGACGAAATGCTGGCTCGCGGCGCAGGCATCATGGCTACCAACAACCGTCCCGTTGAAGACACCTCTATCGAAGGTTCCGCAGCAAGCTACACTCAGTACACCGTAGCATACGACCTGTCCAACCAGACCATGTACATCCGTCCTTATGACACCGTTGTTTGGACCAGCCTGTCCATGGACGAGATCACCGCTGAAACCCGTACCCAGTACCCCATTTACCGCGGTGAAGAAGGTCAGTCCGTTGCTTCTCTGTCTCTGAACGCTCCCGTAGAAGAAGCTCCCGCTGTTGAAACCGTTACCGTTGAAAATCCCATCAACACCGGTCTGATGGTTGGTATTTGCGTTCTGGGTCTGGCAGTTGTTGTTCTGATGATCAAGCTGGGCAAGAAGGAAAACGCAGAAGCAAAGTAAGCTTCGATTGAATCTCTACCATTTAATTAAAAGAAACCCCTATCGTCTGCAACGGACGATAGGGGTTATTTTATGTTATTCATCTTTGGGGAACAGGGCTTCCATGGGGACACCGAGGGCTTTTGCAATATGGTAGACTTCCTTGTCTGTGGCACCACGCAGCTGTCCTTCCAGCTTGGAATAGCTGGTGGGATTGATGTCCAAGCCGTTTGCCTGCAGTCGGGCAATAAAATCCCGCTGCTTGATGTTCTTTTCCACACGCAGCAGATAGACCTGTTTGCCGATCATGTTGCTGCTGCCGTAATCCTGCTTTCTTGTCTTCATTATATCACCGAAAACTTCTTTTTTGGAATTGTAGCATTCCGAAATGTTGACATAATTCCATATCAGAATTATGATAATTCTGTATTAGAATTTTGGAGGTGGGATATGGAAAGTTACAAAGAAATGTATCTTCTGCTGTTTCGAGCGGTGGAGCAAGCGCGGCGCATCTTGACGGAAGAAGAATTTACGCGCAGCAATGGGCACAAGGCGGTACAGATTTTGGCGGCGGCACAGATGGAATGTGAGCGAATATACATAGAGTGCGGGGACGACTGAAAAACGGACCGTCGGGGACGACGGTCCCTACGGGTGCGGCTTGGGGCATTTGTCGAAAAATGTTGGGGCAATTTGTGGAAAATGGGGGAATGTAATGGAATTGTTTACAATCCGTTCATAATTTGGTATACTACTTCTATTAAAGACGAAACAATCATCCTTTGTTGGAGGTAAATTTATGCGCCCTGACGGTATTCGTGTGAAAAATCAGGACCCCATGTATGAGCTGATCCCCTTCTTCCTGCCTCGCCGCTACGATGCACAGAATATGATCACCATTGACATCCCCATTGCCCCCATGCATGACTATATCAACGCCAAGCGTAAGGAGGGGCTGCGCATCAGCCATCTGGCTCTGGTGCTGGCGGCCTATGTGCGCACCACGGCGGAATACCCCCATCTCAACCGCTTTATCGGCGGTAGCAATCACCGCATCTATGCTCACAGGGACTTTTCCGTGGCTATGGTGGTGCTGCGCCCCGGCACCGTAGGGGGCACCTCCATTAAGCTGCATTTCGATTTCAAGGACACCATTTTCGATATCAACCGCAAAATCGAGGAGGCCATCGAAAAGAACCGAGACGCTGCCAACGACAACAATCTGGACAAGTTCATGCGTGTGCTGCTGGCCATCCCCGGTGTGGCTCGCGGTGCCGTGGCCCTGCTGCGCTTCATGGATCGTCACGGTTTGCTGCCTCGGGCGGTATGCGAGATCAGCCCCTTCCATGCCAGCCTGCTCATCACCAATCTGGCATCCATCCGCACCAACCACATTTACCACCATGTCTATGACTTCGGCACCACCAGTGTGGCTGTGGCTATGGGCAACCTCCGCGACTTGCCCAAGAAGACTAAGGAGGGCATCGTGCTGGAACGTCACCTGCCCATGGGCGTGGTTATGGACGAGCGCATCTGCAACGGGCACTACTTCGCCACCGCCTTCTCCCGACTGAAGGAATACCTGAAGGATCCCACCCTGCTGGAGCAGCCACCCCGATACATCAACCCCGAAATTTGACATACCAAAGCACCGCTCCATTTTGGCGGTGCTTTAAAATAAATACTAATAATAGTAATTCTTATTATTGACAAATGGAAAATGATGTGGTATTGTAGAATCACGAAAAGGAAATGCACAACACCGATCGCATAAGCGGTCGGCATTTCAAAATCCTCTTGTTAGTTTTGGCTAACAAGAATATATGATAATATACTGTATATACTAATTGAAAATAAAAAGGAGAATCACTTATGTCTATGATCAACAAGGAAATCGGCGCATTTACCGCTCAGGCGTATATCAACAATCAGTTCAAGACCGTCACCAAGGAAGACGTTCTGGGGAAGTGGAGTGTGTTCTTCTTCTATCCCGCGGACTTTACCTTCGTCTGCCCCACCGAGCTGGAGGATCTGGCGAACATTTATGACAAGTTCGTAGACGCGGGCTGCGAGATCTACTCCGTGTCCACCGACACCCACTTTGTCCACAAGGCATGGCACGATGCTTCCGACCGCATCAAGAAGATCCGTTACCCCATGCTGGCTGACCCCACCCACGCGATCTCCAAGGACTTTGAAGTGCTCATCGAAGCCGACGGCATGGCAGAGCGCGGCACCTTCATTGTGAACCCCGAGGGCAAGATCGTATCCTATGAAGTCAGCGCGGGCAATGTGGGCCGCAACGCGGATGAGCTGTTCCGTAAGCTGCAGGCTCTGCAGTTCGTGGCAGAACACGGCGATGAAGTCTGCCCCGCAAAGTGGCAGCCCGGTGCCGAAACCCTGAAGCCCAGCCTGGATCTGGTTGGCATGCTGTAATGAAAAGATTTCGTCGGTAAAGTCATTATGACTTTACCGACGAGGTTGCCCCGCCTTCGGCGATGGCATAGCAGCGCTGCTGCGCGCATAATTTGCCTGCTGTCAGCAGACAAATTTCACACTTGCATCGCTATTTGTATTTTTTGCGACCTGCTAGCCGGCGCAAAAAATGAATTACAACTTATTTCGTCCTGAGGGACGAAATTCTGCGAAGCGATATGAACGATTTGTGGCGGCACTGTAAAAGCGGTGCCGCCTTTTCCTTAGAGATTTTGAGAGGAGAATAGACCTATGAAAAATATGTATGACGTGATCATTGTTGGCGGCGGCCCTGCGGGTCTGACTGCGGCAATTTATCTGGCACGAGCCAAATACCGCACCTTGGTGCTGGAAAAGGAAAAATTCGGCGGACAAATCACCATTACCCACGAGGTAGTCAACTACCCCGGGGTGCTGCGTACCGATGGGGAGGCTCTTACCGAAACCATGCGCAGACAGGCGGAGGCCTTTGGGGCGGAGTTCATGCTCACGGAGGTGGAGGCACTGGATCTCAGCGGCGATGTAAAAATCGTCAAGACCCCTCGTGGGGAGCTGAAGTCCTTCGGTGTGCTGTTGGCAACAGGGGCACATCCCCGCATGGTAGGCTTCAAGGGTGAAGCGGACTTCCGTGGCCGTGGCGTGGCATACTGCGCAACCTGCGACGGTGAGTTCTTCACCGACAAGGACGTATATGTGGTTGGCGGCGGCTTTGCGGCAGCAGAGGAAGCGGTGTTCCTCACCAAGTATGCCCGCCATGTGACCATTCTGATTCGTAAGGATGGATTTTCCTGCGCGCAGAGCGTGGCGGATGCTGCCATGAACCACCCTAAAATCACGGTGCTGACCAATACGGAAGTGGAGGAAGTCTTTGGTGACAGCAGCCTGCGGGGCATCCGTGTCCGCAATAATAAAACCGGCGAGGTCAAGGAATTCCGTGATCCCAAGGGCGGCAACATCGGTGTGTTCGTGTTTGCGGGCTATGCCCCCGCAACGTCCTTGGTGAAGGGCGTGGCAGAGCTGAATGAGCAGGGCTATATCCTCACCGATGAATCTATGAAGACCTCTGTGGATGGCCTGTATGCGGCAGGTGACGTTCGTGTTAAGGCACTGCGGCAGGTGGTCACCGCTGTGGGTGACGGGGCATTGGCGGCAACGGAGCTGGAAAAGTACGCAGCAAAGATGCAGAAAAAGACGGGGCTGGTGCCCGAAATGCCGAAGGCGGAGCCTCCCAAGCAGGAAGCACCTAAGGTGCAGCAGCCCAAGCAGTCGGGCGGTCTGTTCGATGAGGCTATGCTGGCACAGTTGAACACCGTATTTGGACGGATGGCATCTTCCCTGACCCTCAAGCTGCGGCTGAATGACAGCCCTGTGTCCATGGAACTGAAGGCATATATGGAGGAACTGGCGGCCCTCACCGACAAGCTGACTTTGGCAGAGGACGAGGACAAGACCGACGCACCCTGCGTCCGTGTCTATCGTGCAGACGGCAGCTACAGCGGTCTGGCTTTCCACGGTGTCCCCGGGGGACACGAGTTCACCTCCTTCGTGCTGGGTCTGTACAACGCTGCGGGCCCCGGGCAGCCCATTGATGAGGACATTCGCCGCGAAGTGATGAATCTGAAGGGTGCGGACATGAAGGTGCTGGTGTCTCTGAGCTGCACCATGTGCCCCGATCTGGTGCTGGCGGCACAGCGCATGGCTTCCCTCAATGAAAATGTGACCGCTGAAGTGTATGACATCACCCATTTCCCCGCACTGCGAGAGGAATACAACGTGATGAGCGTGCCCTGCCTGGTCATCAACAACGGCGAGAAGGTCAGCTTCGGCAAGAAGAATATCCGACAGCTGCTGGATATTCTCAAGTAAATAAAATGACCAATAGTTACCGCCTCGAGCATTTTGCTCGGGGCGTTTTTGCGCTTGGTTGCCCTACATGGTGCGAGGGGAATTACAGCCTCTCCCTATGGGAGAGGTGCCCCGCAAGGGGCGGAGAGGGCCCTCTCAGTCGGCTTCGCCGCCAGCTCTCCCAAAGGGAGAGCGTGAAATGGAGAGATTGGTAAACAATCAAATCCTCTGTTGACAATGTAAACAGGTTGTGATATGATGTGTTTACAAAGTAAACAGACCTGCGAAAGGAGCACTATATATGGAACAGATGAATTTAACGGCGGCGGAATGGAATTTGATGGAATGTCTGTGGGAGCACGCGCCCCGCAGCGGCCGTGAAGCCGTGGAGTATATGAAGAAGCATACAGGATGGTCCCGCAGCACCACCTTGACCATGCTGCGCCGTATGACGGAAAAGGGGCTCATTGCCGCAGATGACACAAGCGGCATGACCATGTACACCCCCTTGGTGCAGAAGGAGGATGCGGCAGCGGTGGAGACCCGCAGCTTCATCGACCGTGTGTATAAGGGCAGCGTGGGCATGATGCTCAGTGCCATGACCAAGAAGCAGCAGCTATCTAAGGCGGAGATCGACGAGCTCTACGAGATCCTCCGACAGGCGGAGGAAAAGTGAGACGGAGACAACGGGGACGGTTTTCTGTCCGACAGTGGCGAAATCTGTTATCCCCGAATCTTAGTAGGTCGGACTGAGAACCGTCCCCTTGTCTGACCGATGATGCTTTATTTGCGGGACACAGGGACGGTTCTCGGTCTAATCAACCAAGGCAAGACAAGGACGAACATAGTCTCTATCAGACAGAAAACCGTCCCCATGTCCCTACGAAAGGAGTATTTACCATGACACAATGGATCATATCATCATCGCTGCTGATTGCGGCGGTGTTATGTATACGAGCAATTGCGGGAGATAAGCTTTCTGCACGGTTGCGCTATGCCCTGTGGGGCTTGGTGCTCCTGCGGCTGCTGATTCCCGGGAGCATCGGGGAAAGTGCCCTGAGTGTGCAGCGGTGGATGCCCCATGTGCCCCGACAGTCTGCGGTGCAGCAGACACAGCCCGTGGATTTGGATGTGTATGCAAGCTCTGACAGCGAGGTGATTTTGCAGCAGACTCCCGTCACCGAAGAATCCGCATCTGCGGAGCAGCCCTTGACGGTGAAGGAAATTTTGCCTGTTGTATATATTGCTGGTGTGGTCATTGCTGCGGCGGTGTTCCTGCTGTCCAATATCCGCTTTGCTCTGAAGCTGCGGAGAAGCAGAGAATATCTCACCGAGCGGCAGATGAAGCTGGGGGCAGTGTCCGTGTACGAATCCGCTGCCATCGACACCCCTTGTCTGTTCGGCTTCCCCAAGGCTGCGGTGTATATTACCCCCGAAGTGCTTGATGACAAGAATGCCCGGCGGCACGTGCTGGCCCATGAGCTGACCCACTACCGCCACGGCGACCATCTGTGGTCTGTACTGCGCTGCGTGGCAGTGGCGCTTCATTGGTACAATCCTCTGGTGTGGGCGGCGGCCATTCTCTCCCAGAAGGATGGGGAGCTGGCCTGCGACGAGGGTGCCCTCCGCAGATTGGGAAACGATGAGCGCACAAGCTATGCCCGCACCTTGCTGAATTTGACCTGCGTGGGGTATAAGGGTGTGCTGACTGCTGCTACCTCTATGACGGGCAGCGAAAGTGATTTGAAGACCCGCATCAAGCGCATTGCCAAGAACCCCAAGATGACCGCTGCGGCGGCAATGGTTGTGGCGGCTGCCATGCTGCTGACGGGCTGCGCGGTGTTTACCGCGGAAAAGACACCCGAAATTGTGGGTGTGTGGCAGATGGAAGTGAGCGTTTTGGGCGTGGGTGTGACGGAAGAAAGCACCGGATACATGGAATATGAGTTTGGCGACGGTGTGGGCAGACGTGTGGACTATATCGACGGTCAGATCCGCAGTGCGGAACGCTTTGCCTATACATTAAACGGCGATACCGTGACCTTGGAATTTGCCGAAATCGGCCCCGTTCGGGAATATACGTGGAAAGTAGAAGGGGATACGCTGACCCTCACCGACGAAAGAGCGGTTTTCCACCTGACCAAGGCAGAGCGGGAGTCTGTGCCGTATTTGCCCGAGGAATATTGGGCTCCGGTGAGTGTGGTTGCCGATTATCCCAATAACCGCTTGGTTTCCGATTTGACCGAAACACAGCAGGCACAGCTGATGGAGCTGCTGCGGAGCGGATACAGCGGTAAGACTCGCAAGGAAGTTATGGATAATGACCCATATATGATCAGTATTACGACTACACAGCATGGACTGACCATTGCCAACGGGCTTGTATATGAACAGGGGCCCGATGGTGCTAAGGAGGGCTATGAGCTGACCAATGTGGCTGACATTGAAGCATGGCTGCGGACGCTGGCGTGGCAGGGAGAGCTGAACAAGAATCTGGAAACAAGGGGCTTTACCCCCGATGCCATGACCGATATCGTCGAAGCTCGCATGATTCTCTACGGCAAGGCGTTCTATGCAGACCCTACTCGCCTCGCGTTCCTGGAAGAGCTGCTGTCCGAGGCGGTGCCTCTGGGCTTCCCTGCGGGCTGTCCCTTTGAGGGGATTTTGGAAGTAACCCTGTCCGATGGTCGTGTACTGGGTGTGGTGCCCGCACTGGACAGCTGTGCGGTGTTCCAAATCGACGGGGTCTGCTATGAATACGGCAACAAATTCAACACCGATGAGGGATCTTACGGCAACGAGGAGCTCCTTGCCATGTTCGGCTTGGACTATATGGTGCTGGAACAGCTGTGGGAGGAGGTTCGACAATCTCAGCAGCAGGGCGAGGTCATCGGCGGTCCGAAGGATCAGGGCGACGTGATCCGTGTGCTCAATGACGTTATGGAGCCCACCCGACTGCCCGACAGCACCAAGGAGACCATCATTGCTCTGCTGGCGGAGGGCATGGGCGAGAAGATCGCCGTGGAAGCGGCCACATGGGATGCAGTGTATTACAACATTCTGTTTGAGACCATGGGTGCCGATGAGCCTGTCCTGACCCTCAGCGACAACGGCAGCCTGTATATGGACGGGGTGCGCTATGAATTGACCACAGCCGAAGCCATTTTGCAGATTCTGGACGCCCACTATAACGAGCTGCGCATCACCGTGGACGGTTATGATGTGACAGAAATGTCAGGAGTTGTTGGAGAATTCCTGTACCCCGAGCTTCGCGGTGTGCCCGAAGATGCATCGGTTACATGGTTTACTGACAATGCCGATGTCTGCACGGTCACGGGAGATGCATACGGTGCCGAGATTTATATCAATCGTGGGGGTAGTGCCACTGTCAGCGTTCAGGTGAACGGCAGCGGAAATGATCGCAGCGACAGCATTGTGGTATCCGGGCAGATGCCTTGATTTTGCTTGAACCGACGAAAGTCGTTTCTATATCCTATCTCTTATCTCTATCTCTCGTCCCTGTTCGGTACTCTCAGCCGAACGGGGACACCCACCCCATCTTGTAGAGACCGTCGTCCGGCCTGCGCAATAAGGTAGGAGCTTACGCAGACCCCACGCTTTGCATGTGGGGCCTCGACGGTCCGCAACGCCGAATCCGATACATAATGCGATTGAATGACCATCGGCAATTGTCCCACTGCAGCACGGACCGTCCGGGAGGACGGTCCCTACGGGTGCGGAGGTTAAAGGCACCATCCCGTAGGGGCGGCTATTAGCCGCCCGCATCTGCGCAGTCGGTTGGGGCGAATGTAGGGCGTGCGCTTACCGACGGAATAAGGCAGGTTCCGTCGGCAGATCAACGCGGAATATGCGTGGGCTGCTCACGCCGAACCGCACCGATTTGACTGCCTATGTGAACGAACAAACGGCGGGAGGAATCCCCCCGCCTCGCCATAGGTTGAGCCACCCCCCTTTAGGCAAGGGGGGCAGGCCGCCCTACAGAGTGCGGAGGTCAATGGAAGGAGGATTCAAATGACACAATGGATATTCACTTCATCGCTGCTGATTGCGGCGGTGTTATTGATACGAGCAATTGCGGGAGATAAGCTCTCTGCGCGGCTGCGGTATGCCCTGTGGGGCTTGGTGCTGCTGCGGCTGTTGGTTCCCGTCAGCATCGGGGAGAGTGCATTGAGTTTGCAAAATTGGCTGCCCCGGGAGCCACGGGAAATCACAAATGCCTTGACTGCGGTGCGCGTTCCTGCCGATGCGGGCGAAGCCTTCGTGATCCCCGCCGAGGACTATGCCGAAATCCTATCCGCTGAAACGGACAAGGTGCAGTCTGATGCTGTCGCAGAGCCTGTGGTGCCTGCGGTCGATGAGACGATGCAGACGGTAACCCCCTCCGTGCCAACGGTACAGAGGGAGACAAAGACTGTGAATGTGCCCCTGCTTGTATGGGGCATGGGCATGGCCGTTGCGGGCGGGGTGTTCCTTGTGAGCAATCTGCACTTTGCCCTCCGTCTCCGCAGAAGCAGACGGTATGCAATGACCGAGGCTGTGCCTGTGTATGTGACCGAGGCAGTGGAGGTGCCCTGCTTGTTTGGGCTGCTGCGTCCTGCGATTTACATCACACCCGATGTGTGGGAGGACAGCATGGCTCTGCGGCACGTAATTGCCCATGAGCTGACCCACTATCGCCATGGCGACCACCTGTGGGCTCTGCTGCGGTGCGTAGCGGTGACGGTGCACTGGTACAATCCCTTGGCGTGGGCGGCTGCGGTGCTGTCCCGAAAGGATGGGGAGCTGGCCTGCGATGAGGGTGCCCTCCATCGTCTGGGCGGCCATGAACGTACCGCCTACGCACGGACTCTTGTTGGTCTCACCTGCGGCAGTCCCCGTGGGATGCTGATGGCGGCCACCTCCATGGGAGACAGCGAAAGCGATTTGAAGACCCGAGTACTGCGCATTGTGAAGAACCCCAAGATGACTGTGACCGCCTGCGCTGCGGCACTGCTGATTGCGGCGTTGATTGCCGTGGCGGTATTCACAGGGGAAGCCGACCCCCTGCGGGGGAACTGGTACGGCGCCCGTGAGGACTCCGGCAGCTATTATGGCAGCAAATCTCTCATTACTACGCAGGTGGTATTCCGTGACGGCAGGGCGCGCATCACCCGATATGAAAATGATTTGTTTGAGTGGTCGGCACTTTATCACTACAAGATCAAGGATGATGTGCTGCATTTGGAGCCGGTGGACGGTGCCTATGAGGAAAGCTACGCATTTACATGGGTAGGGGAGAACGGCATCGACTTTGGAAACAGCAACAGCGGCCTCTGGTGCGGTCTGCTGTCCAAGGGGGACCCTAAAGACGGCATACTGACCGATGACCCCCTTATGGAAATCACCGCTATCACCGACCTGACCCGTGACGAAACATGGGTGGCGGCAAGCAATTTGGGTTGGGCAGAAGGTGCCATTGTGGATATGCTGCTGCGGGCGGAGGTCTTGGCAGAGCGTCCCATGCCCGAACCGCTGACCTATACCGAGTATTGCTATGGCCTCACTGCTGTGGAGCATGGCAAGACGGCCGAGCTGATCTTCTGCGACGGCTGGCTGTACCGTGACGGCGTTGGCTATCAGTTGAGCAACACCGATGTGGTAATGGAACGCATGATGGATATAATTTGGGAGCCCGTAGGGGGCTATATCGACGAGCTGGGCAACCGTTATTCTCATGTGCAGCAGGGAGGAATCGCCCTGCAAGTGTTGACAGAGCATGAATATTGGGATGATCGAATCTATACCTTGGAAAACGAAGGTCGCTGGAAACGCGCATGGGAGGAAGCGGAAGCGCATAGCATCGTGGGTGAACATCAAGGTGAGAAAATCCTCATGTATCTCAGCGGCTTGGACGGTGTGTACCCGAATATTTGGTCCGACGGCACCATCACCTATTATGAATGGGTGGATACGGAAAGCGGACGAGAGTCCTTGGAGCATTCCATCCGTCCCGAGGATGCTCCCAAGCTGACGGAGCTGTTGGCACCTTACATGGAAATGGCAGAGGAATCCGTACGTCGGGGAGCGAAGCAGGCGAACATCAACGGCAGCTGGGTTCTGGAATCGAGCCCCGTAGCTGGGGTGACACAGCTGCAAATGGGCGTTGCAGTGACCCATCGGTATGCGCGTGCGGATAAGTTTGCAAAGATATACGCAACCGTCAACGGTGGTATTGTGGAAACGGAATTTGACGTGTATGTGTTGGAGGATGTGTTCCATATCCGCTACAGTGACGGCAGGGAGGAAGCGATCCCCTGTGAACTGGACGGCGATATTCTGACCCTGTACGCCGACAGCGGCACATGGGTGTTCCGCAAGGGGCAGCTTGACCCCGTGACGGCGGAGAATACGGACATCATCCGCATCAGCAGAAGCCCCTCAACCATCGTCCGTCTGGATATGACCGACGAAAGACTGGCAGAGCTGGAAGCCCTGCTGCGGGCGGGAATGGTGCCTGCCGAAAGCAATATCATTTACAGCGATGAATACTTCTACAAGCTCCTTGCCTTGGAGGAAGTCTTCGATGCACCGGATGTGACCTTGTCGGATTTCGGCACCCTGCACTTCAACGGACAGTGCTATGAGCTGACCAATTGGGAGGAATTGGAAGCGTTTTTGCACACTCTGTACCGCAGAGTGTGAGACATCCTCTCCCTCCGGGAGAGGTGCCCCGTAAGGGGCGGAGAGGGCCCTCTCAGTCATTCGCTCATTTTTCGCGTCTGACAGCTCTCCCAAAGGGAGAGCGTGATGCGGGCGAACGCAGTTCGCCCCTACAGGGTTGGTTACGTAGATACTGTCCTCATATCTCAATAAAAAAGGCACTCCAAATCGGAGTGCCTTTGGTATTTGTATAGGATTAGTCTCTGTCCATGCTCAGTTCCATCTTTTTGCGCCAGGGGCCGAACTTGTAGGCCAGTGCCTGTGCCACTGCGCCCAGTGTCCATGCAATCAGCAGAGAGCCGCCCAGTGCCCAGGGCTCGCCATGGGGCCAGCGGACACTTGTGGTCAGGTGTGCGATGGTGTATGCGGCGGGTACGCGGATGATGATGGTGGTGAAAATGGAGATCCACATGGGAGTTACCGTATCCCCCGCACCGCGCATAACGCCGCCCAGCACCTGGGTCACGGACATACAGACATAGCCGAATGCCATGAGGGTCATCATTTTGTATGCCATGTTGATCAGATGGGGGGTCTCGGTGAAGAAGCCGAACAGGGTTCTGCCGAAGATCAGGATCAGCACAGTCAGCACGGTGGAGGTGCTCACGGCCATCATCAGACCCTGCTTGCAGCCCAGTGCCACACGGTCCTTGCGGCCCGCGCCTACGTTCTGGCCTGTGTACACGCCCATGGCCTGCCCGAAGGTGAAGTTGGGCATCATAGCAAAGCCGTCCACACGCATGATGATGACCATGCAGGCAATGACCATTTCGCCCATGGAGTTGGTCAGGGTCTGCACTACCATCTGTGCCATTGCCATAATGGCCTGGGTGATACCGCTGGGGACACCAAGGAAGATGATGCGCTTGGCGGTGGGGCCGTGGATCTTGATGGTGCTCCAATTCAAATCGAACAGGTCGCCCATGCGCATGATCTTAATGAAGCACAGCACAGCGGAAATAGCCTGTGCCATGATGGTTGCCAGTGCCACGCCGGGAACGCCCATGTTGAACTTTGCCACGAACACAAGGTCCAGCACCACGTTCAGAGCGGCGGCGATCAGTAGGAAGCCCAGTGCGGACAGGGAGTCACCCATGCCGCGCAGTACGCCCGACAGCATATTATACATGAAGAAGCCGATAATGCCGTAGAAGAAAATGTTCAGGTAGTCGGCACACCAGTAGATGATGGATTCGGGGGTGCCCAACAGCTCCAGCATAGGCATGGTCAGCAGGGGGCCCACGATCATAATGATGACCGCACCCACCACAGCAAGGGAGATGCAGTTGCCGATGCAGCGGGACAGGGCCTCACGGTCCTTTGCGCCGAAGCTCTGGGAAATAACGATGCCTGCACCCGTAGCCACGCCTACGAACAGCGCCAGCAGCATATTCAGAATGGGGCTTGCGCTGCCCACGGCGGACAGAGCGTTGTCGCCTACGAATTTGCCGACGATGATGGAGTCGGCGGTGTTATACAGCTGCTGGGCAATATTGCCGATCAGCATGGGAACCGCAAATTCCGTGATGCGCTGCCAAGGTGCGCCCTCGGTCATATCACGGGGTGCGAATAAGGTTTTCAAGCTCATAACCGAATCACCTCGCTGAGAATTTCATATAGTCACTACTCCCATTTTACAGCAATCAATTTTTGATTTCAATACATGGTTTCCGATGGAAATTAAGTTTTTCACAATTGCACAATTGGGAATGACAGCGGGACATTGAATATGATACAATAGATAAAAATATGATGGAGGCTGCGCTATGAAATTTCTGCTAATTCCCGATTCCTTTAAGGGCACTCTGTCCTCCGAGCAGATCTGCGGTCTGCTGCGGGAGAGCATCCGTGCCCATTTTCCACAGGGGGATACCGTGTCCATCCCCGTTGCCGACGGCGGCGATGGCTCTGTGGATGCCTTCCTTACGGCTTTGGGCGGGGAAAAGCGATATCTTACCGTGAAAAACCCCTTCTTTGAGGATATGGAGGCCTATTATGGCCTTATTGACAGCGGAGAGACTGCGGTCATTGAGATGGCAGCTTGCGCGGGGCTGCCCCTTGCGGAAGGCCGTCGGGACCCCCGCATCACCACCACCTATGGAGTGGGGCAGCTGATGACGGATGCGGCCAAGCAGGGGGTCAAGCGCATCATCATGGGACTGGGGGGCTCCGCCACCAATGACGCAGGCTGCGGTGCCGCCGCCGCTGCGGGGGTGCGGTTCTATAAGGCCTCGGGAGAGCAGTTCATCCCCACGGGCGGTACCTTGTGTGAGGTTGCGGACATTGACTTGAGCGGCTTGGACGAGGCGATCAAGGGTGTGGAGATCGTCACCATGTGCGATATTGATAACCCCATGTACGGCCCCAACGGTGCGGCATATATCTTCGCACCCCAGAAGGGGGCCGACCCCGAGACGGTGAAAGCGTTGGACGACGGTCTGCGGCATTTGGCAGGGGTCATGGCAGAGAAGCTGGGTGCCGATTACCCCGATACCCCCGGTGCGGGAGCTGCGGGAGCCATGGGCATGGGCATGCTTGTGTTTTTCGGCAGCCGTCTGCAAATGGGCATTCAGACCGTATTGGATGTGGTAAAGTTTGAGGAGCTGGCGGCGGATTGCGACTACGTCATCACAGGGGAGGGCAAGCTGGACAGCCAGAGCCTGCGGGGCAAGGTAGTCATTGGCGTGGCACAGAGAGCCAAGGCACTGGACAAGCCTGTTATTGCCATCGTTGGCGGCGCAGAGGATGCACAGGTGGGCGAGGCCTATGACATAGGTGTGACTGCGGTGTTCCCCATCAACCGACTGCCACAGGATTTTTCCGTCAGCAGATACCACAGCGAGGATAATTTGAGATATACGGCAGATAATATGATGCGGCTGCTGGCTGCGGAGCATTGGAGAGTAAAGAAATGAAAATTGTTGTTTTGGACGGATACTGCGAGAACCCCGGTGATCTGAGCTGGGCACCTCTGGAGCAGTTTGGGGAAGTTGTTGTTTATGACCGCACCCCCGACACCGCGGAAGCGGTCATTGAACGGCTGAAGGATGCGGATATTTTGGTAGGCAATAAGAACACCATTACGGGAGAGATCATGGATGCCTGCCCCAATTTGAAGTACATTGCCGTGCAGGCCACGGGCTACAACGTCATTGACGTGGCAGCTGCCAAGGAGCGGGGCATCCCCGTGTCCAACGTGCCCACCTACGGCACCATGGCGGTGGCACAGCATACCATGGCACTGCTGCTGGAGATCACCAACGGTGTGGGACACCACAGCGACGCGGTGCACGCAGGCCGCTGGCAGACCAGCCCCGACTGGTGCTTCTGGGATCATCCTCTTATGGAGCTGGACGGCAAGACCATGGGCATCATCGGCTTCGGCAAGATCGGTCAGCAGACCGGCAGACTGGCTAAAGCCTTCGGCATGAAGGTGCTGGCGGCGGGCTCCCGTCCCACGGATGAGGGCCGCGCAATTGCGGAGTATGTAGAGGTAGACGAGCTGCTGGCCAAGTCCGATGTCATCAGTCTCCATTGCCCCCTGTTCCCCAACACCAAGGACATCATCCGCAAGGAGAACATTGACAAGATGAAGGACGGTGTTATCATCCTGAACAGCTCCCGCGGAGGTCTGGTGGTGGAGCAGGATCTGGCGGACGCATTGGCAAGCGGCAAGGTCTATGCGGCGGCGGTGGACGTGGTGTCCTCCGAGCCCATGAAGGACGGCAACCCCCTGCTCACCGCACCCAACTGCATCATCACTCCCCATATCGCATGGGCACCCAAGGAAGCCCGTCAGCGCATTATGAACACCACCGCAAAGAATATAGAGGCGTTTCTCAGCGGCAATCCCATCAACGTGGTGAATCAGTAAAATAATAAGGCTGTGACTATTTGGTCACAGCCTTTGCTGTATACTTCAAGCATCGAGAGAAGCAATTCAATCGATACCTACCTTTTCTTTTTGTTGTGTTGTTGGCAAATCCCCACGGGTTACCCGTGGGGATTTGTCATTTGTGCGGTTTCCCTTGCTTTTTACATGGGAAGTTGCTATAATCAAACTGTTCGAATGAAATATGCAGACGTATCGAAGTGGTCATAACGGGGCTGACTCGAAATCAGTTTGTCGGTAAAACGGCACGTGGGTTCGAATCCCACCGTCTGCGCCAAAAAACCACCGATCCTTATGGGTCGGTGGTTTTCGTGTGTGGTGGGGACTCTAAAATTAACTGTCATACCGAGCGGAGTGAAGCATATCCCTGCCGGCGTGGCACTCTATCCTTCGTTCCATATCCG
>JAFQDR010000205.1 GCA_017415945.1 Oscillospiraceae bacterium | reverse complement strand
TGACAGAGGTCATAACCATTTTTTCGCCCTTCCAAAGGATAGCCTCCTTCAGATTGAAGAACGCATCGATGATGGAATTCAGCATACCGTTATCGGTCTGGTAAACAGCGGCAAAGATACCGGAAATAACAACAACAGACAGAATGTTGGGAATGTAGAACACCACGCGGAAGAAGTTCTGACCCTTGAGATGCTCCTTGGTAAGGATATACGCAAATACCAGTGCAAAAGACATGGTGATGACGGTGACCACCACAATCAACAGCAGTGTGTTTTGCATAGAGCGGATAAATGCTGCGTCATTGAGCAGGGTGGTAAAATTTTTCAGTCCAACAAATGTTTCGGTAGCGGAGAACGCACTGCGTTCATACAAAGACATACGGAAAACATTGATGGTCGGCACGATCATAAAGATAGTAAACAGGATGACGGCCGGGGCAACACAGGCAACCAGGAAGCCTGTGCGTCGAGCATTTCCTTTCATAGTTTCGGAACCGCTCCTTTCTCTTTTATAATGTTCCTGCAGAGCAGGGGCATTTCCTTGCACGATATGCTTCACAGCTGTCAAAGAAATGCCGCCGCTCTGCTCAGCTCAAAAAACAAAAGGATGGCAGCGGCAGACTTGCCGCTGCCATCCCGTAATCAAGCTACGCTATGACTTTTTTAAAATCAAATTAGCCCATCAGGTTAGCACGCATCTGTTCGGAAGCAGAAACGATGTTAGCCTTGTATTCGTCGATGGACAGGGTGCCTGCAACCAGAGAGTTAACAGGTTCGAAGAATACGGTAGTGTTGTCGATGCCGGGGATTGCGGTGTAAGCAGCGAAGTTGCCCATAGCAGCCTTAGCACCGTTGTCATAGATGGAGTAGAACATGACATTGTCGCCTTCCAGCATGGAAGCAATGCCGTTTACGGGCTGGATAGCACCTGCGGTTGCGAAGATTTCGCAAGCCTTGTCGGAGTACAGGAATGCAACGAACTGCTTAGCAGCGTCGATGTTAGCAGCACCTGCGGGGATCCAAGCCTGTTCGAACCAGCAGTAGGAGTAGCCTGCGCCGCCTTCTTCAACTGCGGGCAGAGCGGTCATGCCCCAACCGAAGTCGTTGGTCAGAGTGGTCTGAGCTTCAGCCATTTCGCCTACGATCCAAGTGCCGTTGGGCATGAACAGAGCCTGGTCCTGCATAACCATCAGCTGGTTCTTGGTGAAGTCCTGGTTGTTAGCCTGTGCGGGGGTGGACTTGTGGGTGTAGGCTGCCAGCTTGTCCAGAATTGCGAACAGAGTGTCAGCTTCGGGAGTGTCCCAAACGCCTTCTTCGTAGTGGGTAACAGCTTCAAAGAATTCGGTGCCGCCGATGGAGTAAATCAGAGCGTACATGAATGCGTCGTAGTAGCCTGCGGTGGGGTAAGTGAACAGAGCGATGCCTTCTTCAGCAGCTGCGTCCCCCAGTGCCCACATTTCGTCCCAAGTGGTGGGAACGGTCCAGCCCTTAGCTTCGAACAGCTTTGCGTTGTAGAACAGGCCGCAGGGAGAGTAGAACATGGGAGCCAGATAGGTCTTACCGTCGCCGTAGGGGTTGGTCAGAGAGGTTTCGGTGAAGCCGCCGGAAATCTTTTCGGAAACCAGCTTGTCTTCGCCGGGAACGGTCATGGACAGAACATCGGTGATTTCAGCAATAGCCTTGTCCTTGATGAACTGTTCGGTCAGGCCGGCGGGACGGCCGGTAGCCAGGTGGATAACGTCGGGGTATTCGCCGCCCTGCATGGAAGCGGAGATAACGTCTTCCAGATTCTTGTCGGTGGTCAGCTGAACCTCGATACCGGTTTCAGCGGTGAAAGCAGCAGCAACGTTTGCCCATACTTCGGAGCCGTAAGCGGTTTCGATAGCAGCAACCTTGATGGTCTGGGTTTCATCAACAGCGGGTTCGTCGTTACCGCCGCCGCAAGCAACCAGAGAGAGCATCATGATTGCAGCCAGCAGAAGTGCAATGATCTTCTTCATTTGGTGTTCCTCCATTTGATTTTAAGTATTTGTGGAATCAATCGTCCACTTAGTATAAAGTATACAACATATTCGCCATTTCTCAAGAGTGATATTGCGTTATTTTTTATAAATATTGTGGTTTGACTATTTTTGTTATATTGTTCAACCTGCAAACTTGCCGCTTGTGCATTTTGTACACAGTTGTGCAATTTGAAGGGATGTCGGGGAAATAATTCCAACCAAGAAAACCACCCCCCTGTTGCAAATAACAATATTGTATAATATAATAACAATATCCATAAAACAATGATATATTAGGGAGTTTCCATGAACAGCAGTTATCAGGCCTTAGCCCCCAATTTGCCGTCCATCATCCGCGGCACCGCGAAATTTCTAAACGCCTCCAGCGCCAAGTACAGCGGCGACTGGTTTTCCTTTCCCCACACCCACGACCACATGGAGCTGTTTTATATTGTCGGCGGAAAGGGACACTTTCTCATAGAGGGTGTCCTGCACCCCGTAACTGCGGGGGACCTGGTCATCATCAACCCCGACACCCTCCACACGGAGGTCAGTCTGAACGCCCAGCCGCTGGAATACATCGTTTTGGGCATCGGCGGAATCCAAATGGCAGACAGCACGGCAGGCGGGGAGCAGTTTAACATTCTGGACCATTTTGAAAGCGTGGAGGTATCCTCCTGTCTGAGAAACATCCTGCGGGAAATGGAGCTGAAAAACTTCGGGTATGAGGACATTTGCCAGGCATACACCGAAATCCTCATTATACGGCTGATGCGAATGGTGGAATTGAATGTGCCCACGAGCTCCCATCTGGGCAGCGGAAACCGCCGCTGTGCCACCGTAAGACGATACATCGACCTGCATTTCAAGGAGCCCCTCACTCTTGAGCATTTGGCTGAGATTGCCCACATGAATAAGTTCTACCTATCTCACAGCTTCAAGCAGGAATACGGAATCTCCCCCATCAACTATATGATCAACAAAAGAATTGAGGAAAGCAAATACCTGCTGGCCGAAACGGACCTTTCCATGTCTCAAATTGCTCAGATGCTGGGCTTCTCCTCTCTGAGCTACTTCTCACAAGTCTTTCGCAAAACCCAAAGCAGAACCCCTTTGGAATACCGCAAAAGCACCCGCAGACTGTAAGCTTCCTTGCGTGACATTTCTCTGAACCTTCAATACAGATTGTTTCTCATCAATGTCTCCCCACTGTAATCCAATGCATTCGCCTCGCCTCAAACCTGTTGTGATCAGCAAAAGCAACAGACAATGAAACTCAAGGGGACACTCATGCAAAGCCTCAAAAAAACACTTTCGCCTCTTCCGGAGTAAGAGCATCTACGCTTGTCTTCTGAAGCTTAGGCTTTGGCACCTTCAGCATTGGATTTTCTGTGATTACACCTTGCTTCATTGCAAAGGCAAAGATTGAACACAAAGCTCGATAAAGATGATGCACATACCGTGGTGAGTATCCCTTATCTTTTCTCATGTAGATTAGGAATTTCTGAATCGCAATGAAGTCAATTTCTTGTATTGCTTGCTCACTAAAATACTTCACAGCATTTTTTGACATGTCTGTATAATAGCTGACTGTCTTGGGTTTGTATTCCCCATTCTCGATGCAGATTGGAAGCCAAACCTCTTTCACATAGTCAGCAAAATTGATTGAAGCAATAACCTTCTTTTTCTCTTGGACTTGTACTTCAGGATTTGACTCTGCTCTTAACTCAGCCTCCCAAGCCTTTGCTTCACGCTCTGCAAGCTTTTTCGCCTTGCTGGGTGTCATTCCCTCCGGAACCTTCCAAGTCTTGTAGCGACGAATCTGCTTACCTTGTGAATCACGTCCTAATGTGCATGAAAAATAATACGAAAAAATTTTTCCATTTATTCGTTTTTCTTCCACTGATGCCATAATCGAAACCTCTTTTCTGCGACATTTCGACCCATTTTTGACTCAATGATTTTTTGCTTTGTTCGGATTTTGTTCGGAATCTGTTCGGATTTTGTTCGGATTCTAAAACTTCAGAAAAACAAAAAGTCCGAAAAAATACAAAAAAACCACCGAAAACGTAAGTTTTCGATGGTTTTCTATGGTGGACGATACAGGACTTGAACCTGTGACCCTCCGCACGTCAAGCGGATGCTCATACCAGCTGAGCTAATCGTCCGTGCTGCGAACAAGATGTATAATACACCTTGTTCGCTTGTTTGTCAATACTTTTCTTTTTCGAAACGGAAAATTCTTTCATCCGTTTCCTCGGTGCCGGCGATTCCCTCGGTTTACCAAGACTCCGTTTTTACCAAGTTTCTCTGCCGTATACGGTGACAGTAGCGGTCTTGCCGTACAGAGATACGGTAATCACTGCCTTGCCTACACCGTGATTGGTGATGACACAGCCCTTGGCGTCGCCCACTACCGTAGCAACGTCCTCATTATCGGAGCTCCAAGTGATGTCACCTGCCTGAACGGGCACGTTCATGGGATAATAGGTCAGGGTCAGAGGAGTTTCACGGCCGATGGCTTCGGTGAACTCGGTGATCTTGGCACCTGCGTAGTACAGTTCCAGACCTGTGATATCGGGTGTGGGACTGGGGCTGGGGGTAACAGTGGGCGTGGGTGTGGGAGTGGTATCGCCAACCTCAATAGGACCGCCGGGAGTACCGCCCTGCTGGGCATCATTGCCGCCGGGTGCGGTATTCAGGCTGGTGCTGATCAATACGATCACTGCCAGAATCACTGCCACTACCAAAATCGCCGCAAAAGTCATCTGCCATCTGGTATTGACCTGTGCCTGATCGTTTGCATATGTACCCGCAACGGTACCGGAGGTGGTTCCGGGTGCCCGCTGAGTCTGTTTCATTTTACGTGCGCCGCACTTGGGGCAGCGGCTCTGCAAGGAAGAATACTCGGTTCCGCATCTGCGGCATTCTACCTGAGGAATCAAATCCATACGTATTACCGACCTTTCTTAATAATCTTCGTTCTTTCGAATCTCTATCATTGTACTATCGTTTCCGCCATTCGTCAAGTCACTTCACCCTCGACAAATATCGAGGGTGAAATATTTTTACAGATCCGACACACTTTGTTCATCGGTCAGGATCTCTACCTGTACCCCTGTGTTGGCATCGGCATAGATAACGCACCGATCTCCGCTCTTGTCCTCGCAGCCAAAGCGGTAGCACAGCACACTGATCCCCGTGTCTCGGGTGAACCATGCCAGCTCCTCACGCAGCACCTCCAGTCCCGCAGGCACCGCCTTTACCGCAGCCTCCTCCGCTGTGAGCTTTGGCTTATCCGTAGGCTTGTCGCTGCCGTGATGCTTCAGGTAGTCCACGGCATTCATGGACACCACAAGGCCTCCCTGTCCAACCGCGACCTTCACGCTGTGGTCGGGATCGCTTGCCTGCTCGTCATCGAACACATACCGCAGCTCCAGCAGATTGTCCCGCTCCTCCCCGTCATAAAACCGCAGGTCGTCGTATCCCGCCCGCTGCAAAAACGCCTCAGCCGCAGTCTTGGCTTCCTCCTCGCTCACAGGCTCCTCGACCTCCTCGTACTCCAACAAGTACATCACAGGCAGACCTCCCTGCTTGGTCACAGACACCGTCACCGCACCGTGGGCCGTAGCCCCGCCGAAGTAATAGCAGGGCAGCTCCCCGTAGGACACGCCCATGGGAGTCAGCACTTCATCCTCCCCCACAAGGGCTTGTGCCTTTCCAAGAGCAGCCTCACGGGTGACCGCTTCCATCCCCGCCAATGCCCCGTAGCTGTTGTCATAGTCATCGGACAAACTGCCCGCATAGATCAGCTGCGGTGTATCCGGGAAGTCCTCCAGCAGCTTCAGGATCTCATCCTCCAAATAGCTGTCCGCTTCCTCGGTGACGATCCCCGTGGGCTGCAGCAGTCCGCGTACAGATAAGGCCCCCTCGGTCACTTGGGTATATAGCTCCGCCAGCACGGGAACCAATGCCCCCGTAACGCTCTGCAGCTGCCCCGACAGTCTGCGATCCTCCTCGCCGAAGCCTCTGCCCCCGCAGGCAAGGTCTCCCTTCACACGGGCGTATTCCTCCATACGGGAGAGGAATGTCCCCAGTTCCTCCAGAGCATAGGTCTCCAAGGGCAGGACACTCAAGGCTGTGGAAGCAGCGCGGGAGGCACTCATGAGCTCCGCACAGACCTTCCCCGACATTCCCGTCCCCTCGGCGTATTTGCCCTTTTCCAAGGCTTCGTCCATGCGGCTGATGCTGCTGACCAGTTGTGCCATGGCACGGCGATACTCGATATCCTGAGATACGCGGTAGCCCTCTGCGCCCCCTGCGGATGTAAACACCAGTCCCGCAGCAATAAACACCGCCGCGGCACCGTAGGACAACAGTAAGGTTTTTGTTTTTCGATTCATAATATAACCCACCTCTTTGGGGCTATTGTTACCGAAAATTTGGGAGATTATACACCGGACCGGAAAGGCTTGCCGACACAACGGATCCGGTGATGCGGACCGTCGAGGCCCCATATGCGTAGCATGGGGTCTGCCTAAGTTCTTACCGCTTAACTTAGGCTGGACGACGGTCCTTACGGGTGCAGCAGATAAACATACCATCCCGTAAGGGCAGGAATCCCCCCGTCTCGCCTTATGGCGAGCCACCCCCCTTTAGGCAAGGGGGGCGGGCTGCCCGCAGCTGCGCAGTTAGATCGAACATTTGAGGCGGATGATATCCGCCCCTACGAGGGAGTAGGATTTCGGTGCGGCGGTGAAAAGCGGCGGGAGCAACCCCCCGCACTATGTATGTCATCCTGAATGGAGCGAAGCGGAATGAAGAATCTCAAGGGCAAGGACAGACTTATAGCGTAGACTCCCACACCGTCCTTAGCGTTGAGATCCTTCACTTCGTTCAGGATGACAAGGATAGGCGGTCAACCGTAAAGCAAAATGGACACCCTCTCAGGTGTCCTCATTCTGTCAAAAAATGCTTCGCAGAATTTCGTCCGTGAGGACGAAACAAAGTCAAATCTATTTTTCGCGCCGGCATGGCGTC
>JAFQDR010000204.1 GCA_017415945.1 Oscillospiraceae bacterium | reverse complement strand
GGAAATGATTGATGCAAGCCAAACAAAACAGCGTGCAGCATAATACAACGCTGCACGCAATGTTTTTATTCTTCCAGTCTTCCGCAGGTTCTGCACAGGAACACCTCGGGGTATCGCTTCCGCAGAGCATAATAGCAGTCCTTGGCGGTCTTTTCATCGGGGAAAATGCCGTATACAGCGCTGCCTGTGCCGCTCATGCAGGCCCCCAAAGCACCGTGGTTCATCAGCGCCCGCTTGATTTCCATAATGCCCTTGCTGCGCTTCCCCAGCACATCCTCAAACACATTGTACATACGGCAGATGACCCCTTGGGGATTGCCGTCCTGCAGTGCCTTTATGATGCCATCGGTGTCGGGACGACAGCGGTTCTTTCGCTTATCGATCTGCTTAAACAGCTCGGGAGTGGAAATGGAGAAATAGGGCTTGCAGATCACCACGGGATGATCCCCGAAATAGGGCAGTTCCGTCATGACCTCCCCACGGTTGGTGGCAAGCTGGGTGCCCCCCGAAACGCAGAAGGCCACATCGGAGCCCACATCACGGGCCATGATCTCCAGCTGCTCCATGGTAAAGGGCTTGCCCATCATTTTGTTCATGCCGCGCAGCACGGCGGCAGCATCGGTGGAGCCGCCCCCCAAGCCCGCGCATACGGGATTGCGCTTGTGGAGCTTAATATGGACGCCCTTCCCCTGCATATCGTATTCCTTTGCAAAGCGCAGTGCAGCCTTCACCGCCACATTGCGGTTGTCGTTGGGAATGAAGCCGCGATTGGACTCGGCGGAAAAGCTGCCGTCATCGGTCAGAGTAATAAACACATCGTCGTGGAGGGTCACGGACTGCATGACCATGCACATTTCGTGGTAGCCGTCCTCTCGGACTCCCATGACATCAATGGACAGATTCAGCTTTGCGTACGCGTTTTCTTTGATTTCTCTCAACATCACATCTACGCTCCTTGCATCGTCATTCTTTGCTCTTAGTATATCCTCAAATCGACGGTTTGGAAAGTGCTTTTTATCAGATTTGTCATTTTTACGGGACTGTAAACTTTTTGCGACGACAATTGACTTTCCTCCCTGTGGGGGTATAATAATCCCATATAATATGCAAAAGAGGATTTTTATGGAATATCTGCACTATATTGCGGGCCCCCTGATCGGGGCCTTCATCGGCTACTGCACCAACTACATTGCAGTGAAAATGCTGTTTCACCCCTATAAAGAAGTCAAGCTTTTCGGGCTGACCCTGCCCTTCACCCCCGGTGTCATCCCCAAGAACAAGCCCCGTCTGGCCCGTGCCATCGCCCGTGCGGTATCCGACGTGCTGCTGACCAAGGAGGACATGGCAGGGCTCATCACCGATGCCGCCATTGACTCCGCAGGCACCGCACTGGTGTCGGGCAGCGGCCTGTTCGGAAACAGCTCCCCCGATGACTTGGCCCGCCGCTTCGGCATGGACGGACTCCACACAGAGCAGTTGGAGGATTTCCTGACGGACAAGGTGTGGGAGGGCATCAAATCCATGGACATCGGCGGCATTGTGGCAGCAAAAGCACAGGAGGTGGTTCGTGCCAATCCCATGCTGTCCCTGCTTCCCGTAGGCAGCATCATCGCCACCATCAAAGCCAAGGTGGGCGAGTATGTGGATAGCGAGGATTGCCGTGACAAAATCGCCGAGGTGGTCGACGCCAAGGTCAATGAGCTGAAAAACGCACCCACAGGGGAGACCCTGGCAGATGTAGGCATGACCGCAGCCGCAGCGGAAGGGCTGGTGGTGTCTGTGATCCATCGTCTGCTGGATGCCTATTTGGAGCCCGTGCTGAATATGCTGCACATTGACCGCATCATCGAGGACAAGATCAACGACATGGACATTGCCATGTTCGAGGAGCTGGTCATCTCAGTGATGAAAACCGAGCTGAACGCCATCGTCAATCTGGGCTTCTTCATCGGCCTCATCATCGGTGTTATCAATATCTTCATCTGAATATGCCCCTTGTAGGGACACCCCTTGCGGGTGTCCTTTTTTTATATTGTCACAAAAAATTTTCGTATTTTATTTGCATTTGCTGTAAAAAATGGTATAATAGACTATTAAAATGGGGTGAAATGTACCCCCGCCGAAAAGCAGGTGAAGAAAAATGTATGTAAACACCACATTGGGCTATATCGAGCGCGAGGATGCCTACTTGATGCTCCATCGGGTCAAGAAGAAAAACGACCTGAACCATGACAAATGGGTGGGCATCGGCGGAAAATTCGAGGACGGCGAAAGCCCCGAGGAATGTATGTGCCGCGAGGCACTGGAAGAAACGGGACTGACCCTCCACGACCCCACTCTCCGCGGCATCGTCACCTTCGTCTCCAATGAGTGGGACAACGAATATATGTTCCTGTACACCTGCACCCACTTCAGCGGCGAGCTGACGGAATGTAAGGAAGGGAATCTGGAATGGGTGCCCAAGGACAAGGTCTGCCAGCTGCCCATCTGGGAGGGAGACAAGATCTTCTTCCGTCTGCTGAACGAAAACGCCCCCTTCTTCTCCCTGAAGCTGCGCTACGAGGGAGACAAGCTGGTATTCGCAGCCCTCAACGGCAAGGAAATGTCAATTTAACCACCGCACCCGTAGGGACCGTCGTCCTCGACGGTCCGCAATTTAGATAACACTCCGCATAATCGGCAATGGAATACACTAACCCACTGCGCAGGTGCAGGCGGCTAATAGCCGCCCCTACGGGATTGTACGTCAAACCACCGCACCAAAGGCCCCCTACCCTCGTAGGGACAGCCCTTGCGGCTGTCCGAAAGTTTCCCACAGGGCACCCGCAAGGGGCGCCCCTACGACGACCAATCGTTACCCAACCGCACCCGTAGGGCGGGCGCTTGCTCCCGCCGTTTCTTCGGATCATATACATTCAAGGAGGACTGTTCAATGTTGAATCTCGGAAAATTGAAAGAGGTTAAAGACCTTCGTAAAGTTTGGCCTCACGAAGCATTGGACTTCACCCCTTGGCTCGCAGAAGACGAGAACCTCGCTTTGTTGGCAGATGCCGTGGGACTTGAAATTACCGTAGATGAAACCGAATCTTCTGTCGGTGATTTCAATGTCGATATTTACGCAACAGAAACAGGAACCGACAGAAAAATCATCATTGAAAACCAGTTGGAAGACACCAATCACGATCATTTGGGCAAACTGATTACATATGCTTCCGGCAAATCAGCAGAAATCATCATCTGGGTAGTAAAAAGAGCTCGTGAAGAACATCGCGCTGCAATAGAGTGGCTGAATAATCATACAGATGAAAACATCGCCTTTTTCTTGGTGGAAATCAAGCTTTACCAAATTGGCAATTCTGATATTGCTGTAAAGTTTGAAGTGGTGGAAAAGCCCAATGATTGGACAAAGGAAATCAAGCGCAGCACAAGCGCCTCCCCTACCTTGCAGGCAAGATATGATTACTGGGTTGCTTTCAATGATTATGCATTTAAGAACCCTGCATTTGCAAAAGCATTTAAGAAACGCAAGGCAAGCACCGACCATTGGATGACCTTGAGCGTTGGTTCCTCCGCTTGTGATATCAGCCTGTCACAAATCAGAAAATACAACCACATCATCGTTGAATGGTATATTTCAAATAACAAGGAACTGTATCACAGATTCTATTCCAACAAAGAGGCTATCGAAGCTGAAATGGGCATTACCCTTGAATGGAACGAGCTGCCGCAGAAAAAAGCAAGCCGCATCTTAGTATACAAAACCGTGGACTTTGAAGACAAAGACAATTGGACAGAACAATTTGACTGGATGATGGATATGGCCTTAAAATGAAAAAAGCATTTAAAAAGTATTTATAATATACACACCCCTTTAACCGCCGCGCACTAAAATCATGCTCCCTCGTAGGGGCGGATATCATCCGCCTCAAACGTGAGTTATGCTCCGCATAATCGGCAATGGAATACACTAACCCACTGCGCAGGTGCAGGCGGCTAATAGCCGCCCCTACGGGATGGTACGTCTACCCGCCACGCCTATAATCATCCCACCACACCCGTAGGGACCGTCGCCCTCGACGGTCCGAGAGCACCACCGCACCCGTAGGGGCGGATAGCATCCGCCCGCATAACACTTGAACCTAAAGGAATTTGATATATGGAAGAACAGAGAGTACAAATCGAACGTGCCGCTCTGGCAGGTCTTGCCGCAGGCAGTATGCTCCCCGCCGACCGCTCCACGGACATCTCCATGGATGAGCTGGAGGCACTGGTAGAAACCGCAGGGGGCGTTGCCGTAGGCAGACTCCTGCAGAATCGCCCCACCCCCGACCCCCGCAGCTTCATCGGCGAGGGTAAGGTACAGGAGCTGAAGGAATTCATCGAAGCCAACGACTGCAACATGGCGGTATTTGACAACGAGCTGTCCCCCTCCCAAATGCGTGCACTGCAGGAGGATCTGGGGGTCAAGGTTCTGGACCGCAGCGGTCTGATCCTTGATATTTTCGCCCAGCGTGCCCAGACCCGTGAGGGTCAGCTGCAGGTAGAGCTGGCACAGTACCACTACCTCATGCCCCGTCTGACGGGTATGTGGACCCACTTGGTGCGCCAGACAGCATCGGGCGGCGGCAGCCCCATCGGCACCCGCGGCCCCGGCGAAACCCAGCTGGAAACCGACCGCCGCCACATCCGCAAAAAAATCCAGAAGCTGGAGGAGGAGCTGGAAGCCGTCCGCAAGGTCCGCGCCACCCAGCGCCGACAGCGTGAAAAGAACGCCATCCCCGTGGTGGCTCTGGTGGGCTACACCAACGCAGGCAAGTCCTCCATTTTGAACGCTCTGACCGACGCAGGAATCCCCGCCAACAACCGTCTGTTTGATACTCTGGACACCACCACCCGCCATCTGAAGCTGGAGGCTACGGAAGAAATTCTCCTGTCCGACACCGTAGGCTTCATCCGCAAGCTGCCCCACCATCTGGTAGAGGCCTTCAAGGCAACTCTGGAAGAACTGAAGTACGCAGACGTGCTGCTCCACGTGATCGACATTTCCAACCCCGACTGGGAAAGTCAGGCGAAGATCGTAGACGACCTGATCGCCGAGCTGGGGGCGCAGGAAACTCCCTGCATCCGCGTGTTCAACAAGTGCGACGCCTATATGGGTGTGCTGCCCCACGGGGAGAACGTGGTGTGCATCTCCGCCCGCACAGGGGAGGGTCTGGATCGTCTGAAAAAGGCCATCTCCACCATCCTCAACGCCGACAAGTACCACGCCATCTTCCGCATCCCCTACTCCCGCGGGGACATCGTGAGCCTCTTGCAGGCTGAGGCCGCAGTGCTGCAGCTGGAATACGCCGAGGACGGCACCGTCATGGAAGCCATCGTCAAGCCCGAGATCTGGGGCAGAGTCAAGCAGTTTTCCAACATCCCCGAACGCCAAAAGGAGGCTTGGGAATGACCGAATACTACATTCCCGCAGGTCCCGGTGAAGCGGAATTTACAGAAAAACGCTCCTCATTTCTGGGCCATGTGCGCATGGTAGAGACAGAGGAGGATGCCAAGGCCTTTGTGCAGGCGGTGAAGAAGGAACATTACGATGCCCGCCACAACTGCTGGTGCTACGCCATCAAGGACGGCCCCACCCGCTACAGCGACGACGGGGAGCCTCAGGGCACCGCAGGCCAGCCCATGCTGGATGTGTTCCTGCGGCAGGGCATCACCAACTTCGTCTGCGTGGTCACCCGCTACTTCGGCGGCATCCTGCTGGGCACAGGGGGACTTGTCCGTGCCTACACCAAAAGTGCTAAGGACGCACTGGAGGCCGCAGGTGTTTCCGTTGTCCGCCGCTGGGTGGAGATGGGTGTTCCCTGCTCCTACTCCCAATTTGAGCGGCTGCGCTTGGAGACGGAGGCCTATGACGGCATCATCACCGAAATCGAATACGGTGCGGACGTGACCATTATGGCCATGATCCCCGAGGAAAAGGCAGAGTCCTTCTCCGCCCGCATCTTCGACATGACAGGGGGCACCGTGGAGACCGTCCCGCTGGGCGAGGCATTCCGACCTGTAAAAATCAGATAAAAAATAATTTTGCAAAATAAAAGGGTTTTCCCGAGAAACACCGTATAAAATATATGAGGGCAAGTTTGCCCCCCTTGCCTAAAGGGGGGATGTCGCGTATGCGACAGGGGGGGATTCCTCTCACCCGCTTCCCTACCGTATCATGGAAAGGAGGACACTATGCTTCCCCGAGAAAAACGTGAACAGCTGGAACAGTACCTCATCGGCCCCGACGGTGTGCTGAGCATCAACAGCCGCGGGAGACTGATTCCCGAGCCCGAATGTGAAATGCGCACCTGCTTCCAGAGGGACATTGACCGTGTCATCCATTCCAAAGCCTTTCGCCGTCTCAAGCACAAGACCCAGGTGTTCCTGCAGCCCGAGGGCGACCACTATCGCACCCGTCTGACCCACACCTTGGAGGTGGCCCGTACCGCCCGCACCATTGCGCGCGCCCTGCAGCTGAACGAGGATCTGACCGAGGCCATCGCCCTTGGTCACGATTTGGGTCACACCCCCTTCGGTCACGCAGGGGAACGGGCACTGAACGCCCTCATGCCCACAGGCTTCAAGCACTATGAGCAGAGCCTGCGTGTGGCGGACCGTCTGGAAAAGAACGGCAGAGGTCTGAACCTGTGCTACGAGACCCGTATGGGTATTTTGAATCACACCCACGGTGCCCCCGACGACACCATGGAAGCCACGGTGGTGCGGCTCAGCGACCGCATCGCCTATATGAACCATGACCTTGACGATGCCATGCGTGCAGGGATCGTCCTCCCCGAGGATGTGCCCCAAATCGTCACAGAGGTCATCGGCACCAAGAACAGTCAGCGACTGAACAATACCATCACCGACCTCATCGCCCACAGCGGCAGCGGCACCGTATGCATGAGCAAGGAAATGCAGGAGGCCATCCGTGTGTTCCACGCCTTCATGTACGATGCGGTGTATCTCAACCAGAGAGCCAAGGGCGAGGAGCACAAGGTCACGGGCATTGTGGAAGGCATTTGGGACTACTACCACAAGAATCCCGAAAAGCTCCCCGCAGACTACCATGCCATTTTGGAAACGGAAGGGATCGACCGCGCCGTGTGTGACTATATCAGCGGCATGACCGACGGCTACTGCATGGAGGTCTATTCCAAGCTGTTCATCCCCGCCGCGTGGAGTGTCAAATAACACAATACAATCGTAGGGTGGGGGCTTGCTGCCGCCGTACCGCACCAAATTTACTGCCATTGTAAACCAACAAGCGGCGGGAGCAAGCGCCCGCCCTACAACATCCCACGGAAAGGAGGTGCATCCCGTGCCAATCCCGGAATCATTCCTACAAGAAGTCTCTGACCGCAATGACATTGCCGACGTAGTATCGGGATATGTGCGGCTGAACAAGAAGAGCGGCTCCAACCTCTTTGGGCTGTGCCCCTTCCACAGTGAAAAGACCCCCTCCTTCTCCGTCGCTCCGGACAAGCAGATCTATCACTGCTTCGGCTGCGGCAAGGGCGGCGGCGTGTTCAACTTCATTATGGAGATTGAAAACCTGACCTTCCCCGAATCCGTGGAATTTCTGGCCAAGCGCGTAGGCCTGCAGGTACCCGAGGAAAATCGGGACGACCCCGAATCCCGCCGACGGGAGCAGCTGCTGCGGCTGAATAAGGACGCAGGGAAATACTTCTACAAGCAGTTCCTTGCCCCCGAGGGTGCCCCCGCACGAGAATACGCCCTGCGCCGTGAGCTCACCTCCGCCACCATCAAAAAGTTCGGTCTGGGCTACGCCCCCGACTCCTGGGACAGCCTCACCAACGCCATGAAGGCCTTGGGCTACTCCGAGGGCCTCATGCTGCAAGCAGGCCTTGTACGCAAGGGCAAAAAAGGCGGGGTATACGACACCTTCCGCAACCGTCTCATGTTCCCCGTATTCGATGTGCGCGGAAACGTCATCGGCTTCTCGGGCCGCATTTTGGGAGACGGTGAACCCAAATACATGAACTCTCCGGAAACTCCGGTGTTCAATAAAAGCAAAAACCTGTTCGGCTTGAATCTGGCCAAGAAAACCAAGCTGGGCTCCATCATCCTGTGCGAAGGCAACGTGGACGTTGTGGCACTGCATCAAGCGGGCTTCGACAACGCCGTGGCCTCTCTGGGCACCTCACTGACCCCCGAGCAGGCGCGTCTCATCAGCCGCTATGTAAACGAAGTGGTCATCGCCTATGACGGCGACAGCGCAGGGCAAAAGGCCACCGCCCGCGCCATCGGCATTCTGGAAAAGTTAGATGTAAAAGTTCGTGTGCTGACCATGACGGGCGCCAAGGACCCCGATGAGTACATCAAGAAGTTCGGTGCCGACGGCTTCCGCAATCTGCTGGACAAGTCCGAGGATCACACGGACTACACCTTGGGCAAAATCAAGGACAAGTATGATTTGACCGTGCCCGAAAGCAAGCTGAACTTTCTGAAGGAAGCAGAGCAGTATGTGGCAGGCTTCTCGGGCAAAGCCGAGCGAGAGGTCTACGCCATGCGCATTGCGGACATGATCGGCGTTTCCCCGCAGGCTGTGCGGGACGACATCGAAAACCTCCGCAGGCGGAACGCAGGCAAGAACAAGCGGCAGGCGGAAAAACAGGAGATCAGCCTTGCGGGCAAATCCCCCGTGAGATCCATTCGCTACGAAAACAGCCGTTCGGCCATGGCAGAGGAAGGCATCATCCGACTGCTGTATCTGGACAGTCAGCTGTTTGACCGCATCACGCCCCCCGACCCAAGCCACTTTTCCGTCCCCGAGCTGGGGCACATTTACAAGGAAATGCTGGAGC
Source organism: Oscillospiraceae bacterium (assembly GCA_017415945.1). The sequence continues at coordinate 16,304 of JAFQDR010000204.1, read as the reverse complement.
TGGGACTATATGAGCAGGTGGAGATCCCCAAGCTGGCAGGGCGACTCAGCGGTGACGAGCTGAGCCTGCTGACCACCATCATTCAAAAACCCGAAACCGTCGCAAACGGACAGAAAGCCTTGTCCGATTATATAGAGATCATGGAGAGCGAACGCCGTGCCAAGCAGGGGGACATGGACCTTGCGGAGCTGGCGGCATCCATGCGCAGCAAAAAAGCATACACAAACAAGTAAACCCAAGACCTCTCCCCCATGTGTCACCCACCGCCGCTGCTTACGGCATGATACATACAACAACGGGATATACTATGGGGAAGAGAGCCGAAAAATATACAGAGAAAGTTGGAAAAAACTGTGTCTGAAGTACTGGAAATGATTGAAGAAACCGTAGAAGCTGCCGCAGCGCCCAAGCGCAAGAGCAGAAAGAAGAAGGAAGAAGAGGCTGCCGCTCCCGTAAAGACCAAGGAAGAACGCCTCAACGACCTCATCACCAAGGGCAAGACCACCCACAAGCTGTCCGCCAAGGAAGTGGGCGACGTTCTGGAAGCTCTGGAGCTGTCCAATGACGAAATGGACAAGTTCTACGAACAGCTGGAAACCCATAACATCGAGCTCACCGGTGACAACATGATGATCGCTCTGGAAGATCTGGCTCCCGAAGTGGCAGAGCTGGAGAACATCGAGGAGATCACCGAGGAGGACATTGCAAGCACCGAGGCTATGGTGGACACCTTCTCCACCGACGACCCCGTCCGTATGTACCTGAAGGAGATCGGCAAGATCCCCCTGCTGACCCCCGAAGAAGAAATGCAGCTGGCTATGGAAATGGCAGAAGGCAGCGAGGAAGCCAAGCGCCGTATGGCGGAAGCCAACCTGCGTCTGGTAGTTTCCATTGCAAAGCGTTACGTAGGCCGCGGCCTGCTGTTCCTGGATCTGATTCAGGAAGGCAATCTGGGTCTGATCAAGGCTGTTGAAAAGTTCGACCACAACAAGGGCTTTAAGTTCTCCACCTACGCAACCTGGTGGATCCGTCAGGCCATCACCCGTGCCATTGCCGACCAGGCTCGCACCATCCGCATCCCCGTGCACATGGTAGAAACCATCAACAAGGTCATCCGCATCTCCCGTCAGCTGCTGCAGGAGCTGGGCCACGAACCCACCCCCGAAGAAATCGCAAAGGAAATGCAGATGCCCGTGGAAAAGGTGCGCGACATTCTGAAGATCGCACAGGAACCCGTATCTCTGGAAACCCCCATCGGCGAAGAAGAAGACAGCCATCTGGGCGACTTCATCCCCGACGAAGACGCTTCCGAACCCTCCGAAGCAGCAAGCTTCTCTCTGCTGCGTGAACAGCTCATGGACGTTCTGGACACTCTGACTCCCAGAGAAAAGAAGGTTCTGGAGCTGCGCTTCGGTCTGGCAGACGGCCGCACCCGCACTCTGGAAGAAGTGGGCAAGGAATTCAACGTTACCCGTGAACGCATCCGTCAGATTGAAGCAAAGGCACTGCGCAAGCTGCGCCACCCCTCCCGCTCCAAGAAGCTGAAGGACTTCCTGAACTAAGACGAAATAAGCCACATATCCAGACGAAATAAGCTTCATATCACTTGTTCCCCCGCAGTAGCCTTGCTATTGCGGGGGAAGTGCGTTCATTCCGCTATTTCGTCTTTTTCACATTCGAAGATTCTTTTATTTCCAAATCCTGCGGATTTGCCTTGTTGATAGGAATCTTCTCTGTGAGTAAAAAAAATCACCGTATCGTCTGATACGGTGATTTTTTTGGGGTAAATTAGGAATTGGCAGAGACAATATAGGAGGCTACGCTCCCCTTGTCAGGCAATGTTATTCAGTTGAGCCGCACCGATTAGGAAAGTACCTTCCCCTGGATAGGGGGTCTACGCATAAATCGCGTTGATCTGCCGACGGAGCCCTACCTTACTCCGTCGGCTAAGGGGGACCGCTCGTCAAAGTTGTATGGTAGGAACTTTGACGGACCCCCGCGCATTATGCGGGGGCCGCGGTGGAAGAGGTCGATATTCAAATCCGCGAAGCGCACAATATAAAAATACGCATTCGCCCGACTGGAACGGCATCTCAAACACTCACCGCAGACCTCCTCAGTCTCGTTTTTATGTTCGCTCCCACGGTTTCATATTATCATTACTGCATCCAAGCGAACATAAAACGAGCCAGCTCCCCCTACAAGGGGAAGCGATTCCCTTAGTTACATCGTCATGATTTCCACCAATTTATCGACAGTCTAAAATCACCGTATCGTCTGATACGGTGATTTTTGTTGGGGAGTTATTCGCCATATACGATTAAGAGCGTTTTTCCATCATCATCTAAATAAACGGTCTGGCCGCCGCCAAGTAATCCGTGTGTGTGGAATAGTACTTTCCATACACATTCAGCTGTATCACGATATATTGCAACACTGTCATACGCGACGGTACATTCGTTTTTGGCGTGCTCTGACACATTCTCAACAGTTATGTCAGTTTCGGTTGTATTTACAAATCCGGAGGTTTTTACTCCGGGTTCGCCCACAACATAGATTATCCCACTTTCTTCGGCATAAGAAAATTCAGGTATCGAAAAATTCTCTTCACAGCCAATTAGGAACAGCGCATAAGCCAATGATAATACGAACACGATCGCCCTTTTCATGCAAGCAACCTCCTTCGTCACATCTTACCGTTATTTACGCCCCATAAGCAAAGGACTCGATTTCTTTTTCTTCCTATCTCGAATGATTGACAGCAGAAAACACAATGTGAATGCCGAAAATCCGACGATTTCCGAAATATAAACAATCATGAACCGTTCATAGGAAACCTCTGTTCTTACTCCGCCGTTGGTCAAATAGTAGTGTCCCGTTCGATGAAATTCCTCCACAGCCTGTATATCGCGAATTGCGGAACCACCGGATATCAACCCCAAAAACAAAGCAAGCATGAACAAAAAGAATCCGATCGATAACATAAATTGCATCGTATCCTTTTCCTTGAGCGACTGAATACATTCCCGTATCGTGTTAATTACACAAACGATAAAGACGATATATACAAGCAGCATTCCCGGCATCTCCGATCTGTTGCACCACAGTGTATCATCAATTCACCGGCACATAGCCCTTCGCTTCGATGATTTGGCTGCCGCGCTTGCCCAGCACCGCATCCACCCATTTGGAGGCTGGACTATCCTCGGGCTCGTCGGCCCGCAGCACGATAAATCCGTTGGTGAAGATGGGATATTCCCCATTCTTAATAGTCTCGATGGAAGGCACTACCCCGTCCACCGCCAGCATCTTAATGGTATCACGCTTGTACATGGTGTTCACATAGTAGAAGTAGGAATACCCAATGGCATCGACCGCATTGTCATAGTCGGCGATGGCATCCACCAGCTCGCCCATTTCCATCTGCAGCTGGGTAGTGGGAGGCTCCATGATTTCCTTATCCTTCATCACCAGAGACAGCATGGCCGTCTGGCTGCCGGAGCCTGTGGGACGCTGATACGGAATGATGGGCGCATCCGCACCGCCTACCTCACTCCAGTTGGTAATGTTCCCTGTGTAAATGTCTTGAATTTGTTCAAAAGTCAGCCCATCCACAGGGTTGTCCGCATTGACAATGAACACAAATGCCGATGCGGTAGCGGGGATGATCTTCAGCTCCACGCCCTTCTCACGGGCATAGGCCTCGTCCTCGGGAGAGATCTCCGCCGCAAAAATCACATCCACCTTGCCGTCGATGAGGTTGCGGTACACCTCCGAGGAACGGGTCGTGGTGTATTCATAGTCCAGTTCACTTTCGTCCACACACAGGAAGTTGGCGGCGATGGCATCCACCAGAGGGTGAATGGCAAGGGAGGCATCCACGCGGGGGTAATCCTCCTTGGTAAACAGAGGCTCGGCGGTCTCCTCAAAGGGCGTGGTGGCGGTTTTGTACCACACCACACAGCCTGCAACTACCACGACCATAAATATCATGGCTAAAATCAAGGGTAATTTTTTCATCAAACCATCCTCCTTATTCAAAAATCGTCAGTCGGGACGGCGCGAATTGATCCAGAGACAGCCACAGGAACCGCTCCTCGCCCCATGCGGGGATGCCGATATGCAGTCCGCCGCCCTCGATCTCATACCAAATGGCTTCCGTCAGCAGCCGGGCTTCCTCCAGGCTGTACCCATGGTAGCGCACCAGCTCGTCTATGGCATAGCTGCGGACAAAGGCGAAATCGTCATAGTCCTCTGCAAACAGGGTGGCAGCGGTAACTTCCTCTCCCGTATCCCAGCGGTACAGACCCTCACTGTCGTCTCGGGTATGCTGTACATCATCGCCGATCAGGTGGTCTATGCCCTCAAACAAAATGTAATAGGGATTTTCCCGATACATCTCCACCATGAGTGCACGGTACTTGCTGTCAAACAGGGTCTTGGGCATGGTGTACAGCTTGGTGTGTCCGCTGTAAGCCACTGCCTTGGAGAATGCAGAGTATCCCCACCCTTCCCCATCATAATCCGTACGGAAATGGGGCTGGAAGGAAGGCTCTGCCATGAAGATGTACATGGTGTCGGGGTTCGCTGCAGCCTCTTGACCAATGGCTTCGATTTCCCCACGCATTTCTGCCAAGCGAGCATCCACATAAGCGTTCAGGCCGTCCACTGCTTCTTGGGGAGCGTTGTCCATGAGATACAGCCCGCCGAAGCCGAAGTCATACCAGAAGTTATCCGCAGCGAAGCCGAACTCCCGCACCTCGTGACCCTCGGGAATATGTACGCAGTTGAAGATGCCCTTGTAGCCGATGTCGTCACGCTCAAACAGGCTTTCCTCGGACAGATACTTATGGTACACGGTAATATCCTCGGCGTGCTCCGCCATATCCACATGGGCAGTATAGTCCTCCCCATAGCAGAAAAAAATTTCCATGGGCGTGAAGAAAAACTTCTTATTGTCCGATGCCATGTAATCCGTAACTACCCGATACAGCATATTCTCATCGGGAGACTGGGCGGTTTCCCAGTAATCATCGGTGAAGTTGAAGGTGGTCAGACTTTCATAAAATCCGCTGCGCACCATGCCCAGCAGGTCTGCCTGCACCCCGAACAAATCCTCCAGACGCAGGAGAGAGCCGTCATTCAGGTTGAAATTCAGATAACGGTTGGTGTAGTTATACTCCACATCCCCCGCATAGAAGCCGATGCTCAGCACGTTGGAGAAGTTGGCGCACAGATTGCAGTTTACATAATTGATCCGCTCGGCTCCGTAATAGTCCACCAAGGAGCGAGCCTCCGCCGCAATGGCAGCATTCACCGCAGCCTCCACGTCCCCATTTTTCAGTCCGTCAATTTGCAGATACTTGAGCCATTTTTCTTCCCCAAGCTCCTCGGTAATCTCTGTAAACACAAGGTCATTTTGATCGTAGAATCCGTTCAGGTCGATGCCCGCCTCGGGGACGATCTCCTCGTAAGGCAAGTCCACCTTAGGACGAATGAGAGGTTCCCCCAAGCTGCGCTGAATGAGCACATAGGTGGTCCCCACCGCCAGCACAGTAAATACGGTCAGCAGAGCAATATATTTCATGGCTTTTTTCACAGGCATCGCCTCCTTGTGTAACCATTATATACGCATTGGTCATTCATAGCAAGCACCTAAGCAAGCCTCCACCACAAAGGCAATGTCATTAAGACAATGTACGGTGGATAAAGGAGTGCCTTCCCCTAATAGGGGAAGGGGGACCGCTTGCGGTGGAAGAGGTCAAATTCAATCCGCGAAGCGCACAAATTGAGCATAGCACGGATTCGCCGAGGATTCTCCTTATCGAAAATAACACCGCTGACCTCCTCAGTCAACCGCTCGTCCCTCGCGCCTGACAGCTCCCCCTAATAGGGGAAGCCACACCCTAAATTAACATATCTAAACTGAATGACATTGCCTTAAAAGAGGGTCATTCATTGCTGAAAACCCACCTCATCTATGTAGACGAGGTGGGTTTCGAATTGTTCCAATATTTGGATTACTTGCTCTTGACGTAGGGCTTGCCGTTTGCAGCGGGAACGTGAGACTTGCCCACGAACAGGATCAGAACCACAACGGTAACTACGTAGGGGATCATGGAGATCAGCTGAGGGCTGATGGGAGATGCGGTACCCAGAATGACCTTCAGACCGGTGCACATACCGAACAGCAGGCAGCCGAACAGTGCGCCCTGGGGCTTGAACTTACCGAAGATAACCGCGGCAATTGCGATAAAGCCCTGACCGATAATGGAGATAGGACGGAACTGGTTGGTGATGGCCATGGTAACGCTTGCGCCGCCCAGACCTGCCAGGAAGCCGGAAATGGTCACGCACAGCATACGCATACGGATGACGTTGATGCCCAGAGTTTCGCAGGCATGGGGGTGCTCACCGCAGGCACGCATACGCAGACCGAAGCGGGTCTTGTAGAATACGAACCAAACCACAAATACCAATGCGAATACCAGGAAGGTAGTAGCATAGTTGGAGATGACGTTGGACAGGAACATACCCATATGGGTAGTGGTATCAAAGGAGTCCGCAAACAGCAGAGGGATCTTGATGGAGATATCCAGAGGGATGGTGTCGGTGGAGCCGAACAGCGCACGGCAGGTCATGACCGCCACACCGGGTGCCAGCATATTGATCGCGGTACCGGAAATGGTCTGGTCAGCACCCAGCTTAACGGATGCGATGGCGTGGAGGTAAGCGAAGAACGCGCCTGCCAGACCGCCGCACAGGAAGCCGATCCAGGGATTCTGTGTAAAGTAGGTGACGGTACAGCCGGTGAACGCACCCGCCACCATCATGCCTTCAATACCGATGTTGATAACGCCGGAAACTTCGGAGAAGCAGGAGCCCAGTGCCGCGTACAGCAGAGGAGGCGTAAACAGCAGTGTTGCGTAAATGATAACGCCCAAATTATCCAGAATAAAATCCATAGTTTATTTGCCCTCCTTCTTCAGTTTCTTAATGTAGGAGAAGATGCCGGAAATTGCGATAAAGAAGACAACGGTACCCACGATGATATCGATAACTTCGCCGTGTGCGCCTACCAGAGTGAGCTTGGAGCCGCCGTACTTCAGGGAGCCGTAGAACAGGCCTGCCAGGAACACACCGAAGGGATTGTTCATACCGATCAGCGCAACCACGATGCCCGCAAAGCCGAAGCCTTCCTGACCTGCGAATACGGAGATACGGCTGCCCATACCCATCAGATGCAGAGCACCTGCGATACCGGACATGGCACCGGAGATGCCCAGCGCGGTGAGAATGGAGCGGTTGACGTTGATGCCGCCGTATTCCGCAGCGTTCTTATTGTAGCCCACAGCCTTCAGCTCGTAGCCAAGGGTGGTCTTTTCAATGATATACCAAACCAGAACGGTGAGGATAATGGCAACCAGAATGCCCCAGTTTGCGGTAGGAGCCAGATTCAGGTTCTTGATCATTTCCGCAGGCAGCAGCGTGCGTGCTGCTTCGGAAATTTCCTTGGTAGCGGAGGAGTTGCCTTCGCTGTAAATTGCGGGAAGGTATGCAATGTAGTTGGACAGGTAGAAGGCGATCCAGTTGAACATGATCATGGAAAGCACTTCGTTGATGCCCCACTTGGTCTTCAGGAAGCCAACGATGACGCCCCAAACCGCACCTGCGATCATAGCAACGATGAAGCACAGGGGGATCAGGATGATGGAGGGCAGGCTGCCGAACAGGATACCCACAACACAGGCTGCCATGGCACCCACAACGAACTGACCTTCCGCACCGATGTTAAACACGCCGGTCTTGAAGGAGAAGGCAACGGACAGACCCGTTACAATGTAAGGAGTTGCATAAACAACACAGTAGGACATGAACTTCACGCCGCCGAAGATGCTGGAGAACAGCTTGCCGTAAGCGGCGGTGACGGAAACGCCCATAACCATCATAAACAGCGCGCCCACGATAAAGCCGCAGACGATCGCCAGCAGGGTGTGGATGAGCTTATTTTCCGCAAAGAAATCAATCAGAGAGAACTTTTTCTTATCCATTCTTCTTACCCCCTGCCATCATCAGGCCCAGCTCGTTTTCGTCTGCCAGCTTACCGGGCACACGGTCAACGATCTTGCCGTCGTAAATTACATCGATCTGGTCAGACAGAGACATGATCTCATCCAGTTCGAAGCTGACCAGCAGCACGGCCTTGCCCTTGTTGCGCTGGTCCACAATGTACTTGTGTACGTATTCGATCGCACCGACGTCCAGACCACGGGTGGGGTTCACGGCGATCAGCAGATCCTTATCGTTTTCCACTTCACGGGCGATAATGACCTTCTGCTGGTTGCCGCCGGACAGAGTGCCCGCCGCACGGTCTTCACTCTTCTTGGGGCGAATGTCGTACTTTTCAATGCATTCGGTGGCGAACTTGCGGATGGCTGCGCGGTTCAGACGGCCCTTCTTGGAGAACTTTTCTTCCTTGTAGTTCTGCAGGATCAGGTTATCTTCCACGGAGAAGTCCAGCACCAGACCGTGCTTCTGACGGTCAGCGGGAATGGAGGAAACACCGTTCAGGAAGCCGAAGCGGGGAGGTTTGTTGTAAATGTCCACACCGTTGATGGTAATAGAGCCTTCCGTGGCCTTGCGCAGACCGGTGATGATCTCTACCATTTCGGTCTGACCGTTGCCGTCAATGCCTGCGATGCCCACGATCTCACCGCGGCGTACCTGCAGATCCAGACCCTTCAGGATCTCGATGTCACGATAGTCCACGCCGTGGAGGTTCTTTACATCCAGAACCACATCACCGGGGGTCTGTTCCTTCTTATCTACCTTGAAGGTGACCTGACGACCGACCATCATTGCGGCCAGATCGTCCTCGGTGCACTGCTCCACGTCTACGGTGTCAATGTACTTGCCCATGCGGATGATGGTGCAGAAGTCAGCGGAGGCCTTGATTTCCTTCAGCTTGTGGGTGATGATGATAATGCTCTTGCCCTCAGCGGTCAGGTTGTGCATGATGTTGATGAGCTCGGTGATTTCCTGAGGGGTGAGAGATGCGGTGGGCTCGTCCAGAATCAGGATCTCCGCGCCGCGGTACAGGGCCTTCAGAATTTCAACACGCTGCTGCATACCCACGGAGATGTCCTCGATCTTTGCATCGGGGTCGATGGCCAGACCGAACTTCTCGGAGATCTCCACAACGTTCTTGCGGGCAGTTGCCATATCCACCACAGTACCCTTCATGGGTTCGGTACCCAGAACGATGTTTTCGGTGACGGTAAAGGGCTGAACCAGCATAAAGTGCTGGTGCACCATGCCGATACCCGCGGCAATGGCGTCTTTGGGGTTGTTCATTTCCAGCTTTTTCCCGTTGATGATGATATCACCGCTGGTGGGCTTGTACAGACCGTACAGCTGATTCATCAGGGTGGATTTACCTGCACCGTTTTCGCCAAGGATCGCGTGAATTTCGCCCTTATGTACGGTCAGCTGTACACCGTCGTTAGCGGTGAAGTCGCCGAACTTCTTGACGATATCGCGCATCTCGACAACCTTGGTATTCAGGTCCACATGTTCTCTAGACACTTTCCAATTACCTCCTCTTTTTCAAACCGAACCCACGTAAGTGCGGTTCGGTTTGCCTCCTCCCGGTAACGGTCATGCCGCATTCTCCCACGCCCCTTCGGGGTCCGGGTTTTCACGCGGGCACAATACGGCCGCTATATTGAAAGGATGCTTTTTATATTTTATATAATTACCACATCGTTGAGCCCGTACTCGGCTGCAATGTCCGCAAGACGCTGCAGGGTGTCTACCGATGGACTTTTCAGATGTCGGTATTGCTGCCGCACCCCGTTGGGACGGTAGCAAATGATTTTATATCGGGTGTCCGTGCTGCCGGTTTCCCGCAGCAGGGCACTGACATTACGAATGGTTCCTTCACAGTCAAACAGTTCGGGCACCACCACGGTGCGCACCTCCGTAAGCTTACGGTTTTCCGCCAGCCATCGGAGATTTCGCAGCACGGTGTCGTTAAAGGCTCCCGTGAGCCGATAGTGCTCGTAGCCGTCCCATGCCTTCACATCCAGCATTACCCCGTCGGTGACCGCCATGAGCTCGCTGTCTGTTTCAAACAGATAGCTGCCGTTGGAGTCCACCAGTGTGTGCAGTCCCGCAGCCTTGGCCTTGGTCAGCAGCTCTACGAGGAAATCCCGCTGCAGGGTACACTCCCCACCGCTGACGGTAATGCCGCGGATAAAGGGCATCTGCCTTTTGACCACCGTCATCACCTCATCCGCCGTCATATTCCGCACACGGGCAGAGCCCCCGTTGCGGCAGTGGGTGAAGCAGGCATCGCACATCACGCACTTGGTATGGTCATAGTTCACCATGCCATCGGCAATGTACAGGGCACCTGTGGGGCAGTGCCGCACACAGTAGCCGCAGTGGATGCAGTGGTTGATGGTTTCGGGATTGTGGCAGTATTGACAGTTGAAGTTGCACCCCTGCAGGAACACGGCGGTACGGTTCCCCGGGCCGTCCACGCTGCTGAAGGGGATGATTTTATTGACAACGCCTATCATATGATTCTGCGGTTCAGTACCTTGCAGTTGGCCTTTGCCCCCTGTGCCAGACCCGTGGTGTTCTGGCGGACAGCCTTGCCGCTTTCCAGCTTTTCGATCTCGCTGCGCTTGGCCAGATAGCCCGTGACACGGATCACGTCACTATCACTGCCGTAGAAGGACAGATAGCGGATGTCCATCTGCATGGCACCGCGGATGATGTCCATAACAAACTGGGGGTTCTTATGCACAGTCAGGTCTACGGGGAAAATATCGCCCGTGCCCGAGGGGAAATACTTGTGGAACAGGTTGATGACCTGCAGGTGGTCGATGAGCTCCGCGGGCTCCTCCCCAATGGGAATACGAGTGCCGGGAGAGCAGTTTTGGTCGGACTCAATGCCCACCTGTGCGTGAAGCACAAAGTGGTTGCCCGTGCATTCGCAGTAGGGGTTATAGTGGTTCTTGTTCAGCTCGTCCAGCAGATCCATGATTTCCACGCCCAGTGCGTTGGCAGCATCGTCGTGACCGAAGCGGCCCTGCTTGCCGTCCTTTTCCATCAGGGTGTTGACGCATTCCGCCAGACCCACCATGCCGAACATGCCGCTGAACTTTTCACGCTTCACAAAGCCTTCCTGCACAAGGAAACTGTTGGTAAACCAGCCGCTTTCCTCCACAAGGAAGCGCACACGCTCGTCCATGTAGCGTGCCATCACATCGAATACATGGGGCAGCACTTCCTTCTTGAAGTGCTCGCTGTTATCGGCCTTCTTTGCCACATTGGACAGGATCAGACGGCTGAGAGTATATGCACCGCCGCCCTGGTACAGGCCGTTGTAGCAGCTGGCCACACAGTAATCATCCCCCAATTCACTGCGGAACATTCTGTCGTTGGCAAAGCTGGGCTTTGCAGTGACCAGTGCACACTTTACCGCAGCCAGCAGGAAGTCATCGGGGGTATCCTCGCTGACACGGAGGGTCAGGTTGGGCACCGCATTCTGCACCTGTGCCTCTGCCTCCAGCAGCAGATAGCCGAAGCGGGTGGCCTCGGGGCCGATGTCCGCATGGCAGAAGGAGTCCAGAATGGTGCGGTCGATCATATTCAGCCAGTTCTTCAGCTTCCTGACCACTTCCTCATCACTCAGCTCGGTGATATAGGGATCCAGCAGCTTGTCCAGATCCCCGATGTAAACGGGGTAATTGGTGATGCTGGGGATATTGTGATAGAAGATCATCAGATTGGTGAGGGCTTCGTCAAAGTCCTTGGCGGGGCCCAGCTGCAGAAATTCACTGCCTTCCCGCAGGAACTTGGGGAAATCCACGCAGATATAGCGGGGACGGTAGGGTGCCTCCCCTTCGAACAGGGAGCAGATGCAGCGGGTATCAATGCCGCAGCGCATGAGGGCATCCAGTTCCTCGGGCTCGTCCAGCACCGTGAGCATATCCTCTGCCTTGCGGGCCAGATAGGTCACCTTCTGCTCATGGCTGGTGGTGGGGTCGGTCAGTGTATTGTAAATCGCTTGACGCTTTTCTTCGATTTGCTCGGGAGTTAAAACTCGTCTCATAGTCATACCTCCTATAATCATAGTTTTACTGATATATTGTAACATGATTTAACAATCACATCCACAACTTTTTCGACAATCAGCGTCAAATTTTTCTCGCCAAAAATGGTAAATCTTCCATATTTCCGGCTCGGACGTACGTTTTCTCCTTCGTTTCGTTTCTGCTCGGTATCGTTTTAGCGGAGCGCAACGTACGTCACCCACTCTATTCACCCTCTCCCTTTGGGAGAGGTGCCCCGCAAGGGGCGGAGAGGGCTTTCGACTCGCAGCTACTTTCTGATTTTCGTTCCATTCGTGCACTGTATCGTTTTTGCGGAGCAAAACCAACACCTCCACTTCTCCCTCTCAGTCGCTTCGCGACAGCTCTCCCAAAGGGAGAGCGTAAATAAAAAAGGCACCTCCGAAGAGGTGCCTTGAAATTTCGTTTTTCAGCCGTAGGGACGCCCCTCGCGGGTGTCCTCACTGCCATGTGCTTACTGCAGAATGAATGCGGGGCAGTCAGCGGAGGTGGTGGAAACCACGATGGAGCCGTCCTGCAGACCTGCCTTAGCAGCTTCAACAGCTTCGATCATTTCAGCGGTCAGCAGATCCTGAGTGGGAGCTACGTCAACGCCGCCGTTGGTGATGTCGTACATAACAATGCCGCCCTTGAAGGTGCCATCCTTAACAGCCTTTGCGATGTCCTGAGCTGCGATGTCAACGCGCTTCATAGCGGAAGTGATAACGGTTTCGGGAGCCAGGTAGGACTGGTCAGCGTCAACGCCGATAGCGTAGATGCCGTTTTCCTGGCAGCCGGTGATAACGCCTGCGCCGGTGCCGCCTGCAGCGTGGTAAACAACGTCAGCGCCCTTGGTTACAAAGTTCTTAACAGCAGCGGAGCCTGCAGCTACGTCGCCGAAGGAGTTTGCATTGTACTGCAGAACTTCTGCGTCGGGGTTAACGGACAGAACGCCTTCAATGAAGCCGATGCCGAACAGGTTCATGTTTTCGGAAACCATGCCCTGAACGTAGCCAACAACGCCGGTTTCGGAAGCCATACCTGCAACGATACCTACCAGGTAGGAAGCCTGTTCCTGAGCGAACATCAGGCAAGCAACGTTGGGCAGATCGATGGAAGCGTCGTCGATGATAGCGAACTTCTGATCGGGGTTAGCTTCAGCAGCCTTCTTGGTTGCTTCTGCCAGCTTGAAGCCGGTGCACAGGATCAGGTCGTAGCCGTCGTCGATGAAGGTCTGGATGTTGGTGTCGTAGTCAGCGTCGGTCTTGGAAACCAGGTGAGCGATTTCGTACTCATCGGTAGACAGAGCGGACAGGCCTTCCCAAGTGGACTGGTTGAAGGACTGGTCGTTGATACCGCCGGTATCGGTAACCATACCGATCTTGATCTTGACTGCGCCGTCGTCAGCCTGAGCGCCGTCGTTTGCTGCGTCATCATTGCCGCCGCCACATGCTACCAGAGAGAAGCACATAACGAGAGCGAGAATCATTGCGAGAATCTTCTTCATAAGATTTTCATCCTCCTAAAATTTTTATGCCCTTTCACGGACATATCTATGGGAATTATAGCGCAAACACAATATAAATGCAATACAAGTTTCCCGATTTTCGACATTATTTTCACAGAAAACAGCCAAGGCTCCCTCTCAAAAAGGGAGCCTCAATTTGCGGCAAAGCCTCGCAGAGTTTCGACCGAAAGGTCGAAATAAAGTTCAATCCGTTTTTCGTGCCGGCATGTACGAAACGAAAAACACCTCTCACCTTTCAAGTGTGCGTGCAAAGCAAGTGCGCGCAGAAAGGTGCGGACTCATCGCCCATAGGCGGGAGATACTCATACAAACGATGTCAATCGTTTGTATGAAGCAATGCTGCGGTGTCCAGTGCGATCTCCAGCATACGCACCATGCTCTCCTGACGTTCCGCGCTGGTCAGGTCGGGCTCATCGTTTACGATATGGTCGGAGATGGTAGCCAGACACAGGGCGTTCTTCCCCGCTCTTGCAGCGTTCATATACAAAGCAGCCGCTTCCATTTCCACGCACATGACCCCCATCTTTGCCCATTCCAAAGTGGGTGCTTCCCCGTAGAAGCAGTCGGAGGACAGGATGTTGCCCACATGGAGCTCTACGCCCTTGGCCTTGGCAGCCTCCTCAGCGGCACGGAGCATTTTGTAGCTTGCAATGGGCGCAAAGGTGCCGGGCAGATTGAAGCTGTGGGCATAGTTGGAGTTGGTGCAGGCACCCATACCCGCCACAACGTCCATAACATGAAGGTCGGGCTGCAGGGCACCGGCGGAGCCTACACGGATGATATTTTCCACATCGTAGAAATTATAAAGCTCGTAGCTGTAAATGCCGATGGAGGGCATACCCATACCACTGGCCATAACACTGACGGGAACCCCCTTCCAGGTACCGGTGTAGCCCTGCACACCGCGGACATTGTTTACAAGCACCGCATTTTCCAGCAGGGTCTCCGCAATGAACTTGGCGCGGAGAGGGTCACCGGGCATGAGCACGGTCTTGGCAAAGGCACCTTTCTCACAGGAAATATGAGGGGTAGGAATGGGAGACTTTTCGGACATAATATAACCTCCATTTATAGTAAGTATAGAAAAATTATACGGGTAATTGGACGGAAAGTCAAATTGCATCTTCATCAATTCTATGATAAGATATTAAATTAAGATAAGTCTGACAATTGGAGGCTGCTTATATGAACAACATTCTCACCATTGGCATCGCAGGGGGCACAGGCTCCGGGAAAACCACCATCACCAAGCGCATTATGGAGCGCTTCGGCGGCAATGTTTCCGTTGTGAACCACGACAACTACTACAAGGCTCACGACGAAATGACCTATGAGGAACGCTGCAAGCTGAACTATGACCACCCCGACGCATTCGAAAACGATCTGATGATCGAGCATCTGAAGCAGCTGAAGGCGGGTAAGTCCGTCCGCTGCCCCGTGTATGACTATACCGTCCACAACCGCAGCAAGGACACCGTCCTCATTAAGCCCGCCAAGGTCATCATTGTGGAGGGCATTCTGATCCTTGCGGACAAGCAGCTGTGCGACGAAATGGACATCCGCGTATTCGTGGACACCGATGCGGATGTACGCATTCTCCGCCGCATTATCCGCGACGTAAAAAAGCGTGAACGCACCTTGGAGTCCGTCATCGACCAGTATCTCACCACCGTAAAGCCCATGCATGAGGCATTCGTGGAGCCCAGCAAGAAGAACGCCCACATCATCATCCCCGAGGGCGGCCGCAATCAGGTGGCACTGGATATGGTCATTGGCCGCATCCGTCAGCATTTGGAAGGATAACGGTAGTATATGGCAAAGCTTTATTTCAAATACGGTGCCATGGGCTCCTCCAAGTCCGCACAGGCACTGATCACCAAGTTCAACTATGAAGAACGGGGCATGAGCGTATGGCTCATCAAGCCCAGCATCGATGACCGTGACGGTGCGGACATTCTCCGCTCCCGCATCGGGCTGGAGGCAAAGGCAAAGGTCATCACCCCCGAGCAGGACATTTACGAGGTCTACAAGGAAGCGGGAGCACACGATGTCATCATCTCCGACGAGTCCCAGTTCTTCACCCCCGCCCAGATCGACCAGCTGCGCACCATTGTAGACAGAGAGGACATCCCCGTGCTGTGCTTCGGTCTCCGCACGGACTTCCTGACTCACTTCTTCCCCGGGGCACAGCGGCTCATGGAGCTGGCTGACTCCATTTCCGAGATCAAGACCATCTGCTCCTGCGGCAAGAAGGCCATCGTCAATGCGCGCATCGATGAAAACGGCCGCATCGTCACCGCAGGCTCTCAGGTCATGCTGGGAGGAAACGACTCCTACATCGCCATGTGCCACAAGTGCTGGAAGGATGCCATCGCCAACCAGGCAGGCTACGAGGAAACTTTGTTTTAAATTATACACCATATATGGCTCCCCTTTTAAGGGGAGCTGTCGAGCGTACGCGAGACTGAGAGGTTCCATATAACATAATTACCTCTCCGTCTTTTGCCTGCGGCAAAATCCACCTCTCCTTAAAAGGAGAGGCTTTTTTATGCCCAAAATCAAATCGCCTCAGCATCTTCCCGTCCATACCAAAAAGCTGCATCATAGTTGTAGGGCAGGGATTCGCTCCTGTCCTTTTGCCCCCACAGATTGCT
>JAFQDR010000203.1 GCA_017415945.1 Oscillospiraceae bacterium | reverse complement strand
CGACGATGCGATTTCCGCAAAGCTGAACGATGCAGCCCGCTTGAAATATGCTCACATCCTCCTCGACACGATTCCGCAGAAACATCGGTATGCAACAGGCCTCGGCAGTGCACCGATGAAAGAACGGATTCTGATGCTGACCAAACGACAGAAAAACAGAGGGATTTGTCTAATACTTGCCCTTGTACTCGCCGTAAGCGCGGTGGGATGTTCCTTTATTGGAGCCCGTAAGATAACAATGGACAGAATCCAGGAGCAAAACGGATTTACCATTCTATCGCAGGAAAGAAAAGAAATAACCTTGATTCTGCCATCGGAACAGCTTCCGACTTATAATGACATTGTTTCGGCAGAGGGTGCACGTCTTGAACTGGAAGATATCCCTGTTTTCACTACAGACACCACAGAAGTATTTCTGCATACGGTAGGTGTGTCCGGCCACGAATCGGAAGGCGTGGACAAAGACAAATTATATCTTGGCTTTGATATCCGTCATAACCTCACAGATTTCGGAACGGTTTACACTGTAAATCGTGTGATGAATGAAAACGGCAGCAATACATACAGTCCCGAGGTTTCGGTAACCGAGGAGACACTTGAAGAGTATGACCGTAAGATACTGCACATGGGAAGCGGTCCGAACGATCAGTTTCATCTTTACATTGATGCAGATCTGTACACTGCGCTGCAGGGGGATTTGAATATCGGTATCACTCTGAATGAGATTGTGTATGAACGCGGCGATGAAGTGAAAACATACGGTTTGAATGCTGCTGAAGATGATATGTCAGAACTCGATCCCGCGGATCAGCAAACAGAAACTTTCATCAGCATGGATGCCTATGTCACCGACCGCATGGCAAAAGAAACAACAGCGCAGTATTATACTTACGGTCCTGACGGAAAAAGTATTTCAAGTCAGTCGAAGACTGCCAATGTCATAGATACCAAATTGCTTCGTCTGGAAAAGAAAGGCGAGCTTGCAGGGCTTGCAGCGGAAGGGATTCTGGAATGCTGGGAGTATGAATACCTGATCAAATTGGACGTCCCCGCAGAAGAAATCATTCCTGTGGGGGGACAATATGGAGATGACGGCTGGTTCGATCTCACAGGACAGGGGAATCACATCACGGTGGCTCTTCGGTATCCTGACAACACTTACACGGTACTCAGAGATACCTGTGTAGGAGATGGTATTGACTTTATGGGGTACCATAATACATACGAAGAAGCCATATACGACTGGTATGTGAAGGAATACGCTCTTGACCTGCCGCTGTATGTACAGGACTGGGCGGATAAAATCACTGTACCGGATGGTGGACATCTTGGAAATCAGCCGGTGCATCGCTTTGACGGAGATGGATGGAGCATCTACATCCCACTTTCCGCTTGGTATCTGTCTACGGATGCCGGTGAGAACGAGTGGATCTGGCATTCCTCCTATCTTACCGGTTCCACTTTGCTGGTTGAGGCGTTCAGCGATGCGATGGAATCCGAAACGCCGGAAAACATTCAGACCGACGGAACATACAGCCATACCTACGATTATGATAATCCCAATGGTGGCTTTTGGCGTGTGACAATCTCGTGGACAGAGGAAGGAATCACGGACTATCCATATATAGCCATTGAACCGCAGCTTCTCAAGCTGATGGCAGAGAGCTTTATTGTCCTTGATGAAGAAAGCGCAGATTCAAAGGCTTTATCCCAAGGTCCATTCATTGGCTTTGTTGAATCTAAAGATACACCGTGGATTCAACTCTACACCGAGAAGGATGGCATTTATGTCGGACGTATTCCTTATGAAATATTCCATGATTGGATAGCAACAGATCGAGACAGGGAGGGCTGGGAACCCGGATGGGAGCCCGAGTATATCAAATTCTATTATGCCGAATTCGGCGATTTTCGATGGGCGGCGGCTCATCTGACCGATACAACGATGGGTAACGGGCGCAAAAATGTTGCCACTTCATCAGACGGCGGCAAGACATGGAGTGTCGGCAGTACAGCAGATGATTACGGAGGAAATCATGTAGTTGGTATAGGCTTTGCTTCCGAAAGCATTGCCTTTATGAGCTTTGATCCATACAACGAACATGACGGCGCAGATGGTCCTATTATCTCCCGCACTATAGATGGCGGGAAAACATGGGAGCTGCTTGATATTTCCGTTCCACCAGCTTTTGAGGGCAAAAAACTGATAGCAGGAATTCCTTACTATAACAGAAATGACTTATTCTATCCAATTTGGTTGAATACATCTCATGGAACCAAAGAGGGCGAACCGATGTATCTTGTATCTCGTGATAAAGGTTTCACTTGGAGCTGGGACAGCTACTCTCTCTCTGCAGAAGCTACCCAGTACGTTGTTGATATTCCCATGGAAGATGAACGCGATTTTATCACAGTTGCCGGTGTATATGGTAAAGGAGCTGAACCCAATTACCCGGACGGTGCTACCATTCATGCAGGAAAAGACGGAACTTTGTACTATGTTATGGGTGTAGGCAACGACGGGTGGTCAAGGGGCAACTTTAAGGCACTGCGTACATACCGAGTCACTTCCAAGAGTGGGTACCTTGAATCTGTTGAAGAGGTTGAAACCTTTACCAAAGACAAGGTACTAAAAAACGGAAAACCGTACACGGGCGATTTTGACGGATTGTTTACCTGCCAGGCTTATCGCTTCAGACAGGGCAACTTCAATTATGACTTTTTAAGTCACACTGTTTATATTCAAAGTGATGGAACGATCTGTGCAAACTCCGGTCTTGTTGGTACAGGCGGTCCGATTGGTTATGAAGGCACCTATCAATATGACGTAAAGACGGGAGATTTTTCAACTAAACTCATTGGCAGATATGCAAATGAAGGAGAGGTTACCATCTATCCCGAAGCTGAAGTAAAAGGCAAACTGTACGAATACGGCGGATTTGTTCACTTTATTTGTGAAAGCAGCGGCATCCATTCGCTGACAGTAAACGATCCGCTTCCGCTTACTTTTGTACCAAATACGGACGGGTATGCAACTCCCGCACTTATAGTTCTGGATGATGTATTTGACGGAACTTGGGAGGGCAGTTATACTGACGGCAGCGGTGAGCATTTATACGGTCTTGCTATAGTTACGGAAAGCGCACAAATACAGTTCGATGACGGAATTGGAGGTGCAGCAGATGAGATCCGTTATGTGGGAACATACACGGTTAATCCGCTTACTATGGTTAATACAGCGGTTCTGCGGTCTCTATCCTCGTCCGGGAAAGAGTCGGAATTCACGATAAAATTCACTCTCGGCTATAGTAAAGGAACGTCAGGAACTTTCCTGTATTTTGATGTCAGAGCGTGCGATGCACCGTCACTGCAGCATCTTGTGGGAAAGACACTTGTATTTGAAGATACGACTGTATTAAGTACAATGCAGACAACCGAGAATATCTTCCAATCTGTTCTTGAAAATAAAGCCTCCTTCACGCTTGCATCTTCAAAAGAAAATGTACTTCTTTCGGAATACAAAGCGAATACAGGTTATTCTGTCAAGAAATATACCGTCCTAGATCTGAACGATGACAGAGATCCCGAAATGGTTCTGTGGCTTGGCTATGGCACAAACGATTATGCCGGATTTTTGGTTTTATATCGTGACGGTGATACAGTGTACGCTCATGGTTTCCCGTACAGAGGATTCAACGGTTTGAATGGTGACGGAGTATACACCTCATCCAGCAGTGCATTTAATATGTCGATTCTCAAGCTTGATTTCGATGGCGATACCTGCACGGAAACAGTGCTGGCACGTCGTGAAGGAGACGGAAGTCCCGAGTCAGTGACGTACTATATTGAAGATCGCATCGGAACAGCGGAAGAATTTGAAAAATATTTTAAGCGGTACAATTCACGAAGCATTCCCGATTGGTACAGCTATGATATTGAAGAAATTACCGATATCGATGATTGGCACACACTCCTTTGGGCAGAAGGTCTACCTGATGATGAAAACAGACAGCCTTCTCAAAATGTGTTCTCTTTTATCAGGGACCTTGTCAAAGGTGAATCCGATATTCCCGAGATCAATGGGTTGGGCATAAAGGATTATTCGATTGCACTGCTGAAGGATTCCGCTTACGATTCCTTGTTCCGTTTCACCTTTACAGTAACCGGAAACTCTTTGCCCCAAACGCTTCTGCCGGGAACATATACATGGATGCTCCTTGATGGAATGGAACTGAGCATTCACACTGAAGGGATACCGGCAACTCAGGAAGAAGCCGAGGCATATTGGAAACGGATGCGCGGGCTTGACCGATTTGAGGGGAATTCTGCTGTAGATGCGGTGAATATGTACCTTTCTTGGATGCCGTATATATACGAAGTCTCTCCATATGGAGAATGGGATCCTGAAAATTATCATCTCCCATATAATTACATCTGCGCACACTACGGAAACGAGAATCTTGAGATCAGCTTTGATGAACTGCAGAGCCTGATGTCCGAGAAGTTCGGTATTACTGTTGAACGACCAACGGATAACAGACTTTTGTCGCGCTGTGAATACAATAAGGACACCGATACCGTGCGATATACAGACACACGCGGATACGAGGCGGTTCACAGAATCCTTGATATACGTGAGGAGGACGGTATAACATATGTAATTGTACAACTCTTTGCAGACCGTCACCGTATGATTCCATCCCATAAGCTTCAGTTTGCTATCGGAGAAGGGGAGGTATTCCTCGGAAGCGAAATCATCCAAAACGGAAACTACGATCCGCGGGAGATAAGCTGAAAAAATTTGGTATGTCTGTAAGATTCACGAAAGAAATCGGTACATATACCATAGAACAACACTCACATACCTTGCCACCAAGACACCCGGAGAAAACGCCCTATGTATGACACAATAACCGAAACCTATACCACATACGAACAAGCCTGCTCACAGTGCATTGACGATCTGTACCACACAGCCTACCTCGTCCTTGTGGATGCGCATGCTGCAGAAAAGCTCGTCACCGAAATCTGCGTAGCCGGAGTACATAAATACGATCATCTGGAAGATGAGGCGGAGATCCGTTTCCGCCTTACTTCCGATTTGTACCGTCATGTAAAGCGCAGACTGTGGTTCTGTACACCCAACACAGATGCACTTCCGGAGCAGCTGCAGGTTCTGACCAAACAGGAACGGCTTATTGTTGCTATGCGGTTCTCTTCGGGGCTGTCAGCAGCAGAATCCGGACGTATTCTCAGACTGGAATTAAATGAATACAGAAAGACCATATCAGAGATTATGAGAAAGGTTCCGACCTCTGTTCAGATGTCATAAAATGGAACTTTTTCCTGTTTTGCTGCGTCTAAATAACATCAAATCCGAATGGATACACACAATGAAATGTCATATAAGTATCGGGGTGTTTTAATGATAGGAATCTCCCGGGAAAGCGAGGATCTATGCTTACAACAAAACAACAGAACAAATGGATTTGTCTGATCACTGCAGTGCTGCTCTCTTTTGGAGCGGCGGGGTGCTCGCGCTTTCAGTCTGGTGAGATACCGGAGGAATCCGATGATCATGTAGAGGAAACACTTCCAAAAGAAACAACACCAGATGAAATAGATCAGCCGGATACATCCGGGTATCTAACTATCCCCGAGATTTCTTTGTCAAAAGCAGAAGCACTGCCGTATCCTGAAGATACTGCGCTTTTCAGTGCTGCTCCTATCGGCGGAGAACCTGTAGTATACTTTTTTGATAATAACCTGACGTTTTATATTCAGACATATCTGTACTCTGAAACGGAAGCGGCCAAGGAATACTACACCGGAACACTTACTCTGCCGGATGGAATTACCGACGGTACTGTGATTTATGCTTCAAGAGGTGGCGGAAGCGGAGAAGTTGACATTATTGTCAAAGCTGCAAACGGTAATGAACAGGTTTATCTGGATTATTATTTCAATTATAATAACGAGAATTATTTGCCGGGCAGTGTTGCTGTACTGGACGATCTGCAGGTGCAGCATCTGATCGAGACAATCGCCTTTACAGAAAACAAATCGGATAACACACCGGAAAAGAATCTCGTCACACTTCCCGACAACTTTATTTTCCCCATCACCGACGGATCCACTTCAACCACAAATCTGGATAAAGCAATTAGAAGTGCCATCCTCGGGGGGGAGCAGACGGTTGCACACACAAAGACATACACATCTTTTCGTAACCTTCTGGACGGAAAATGCGAGCTGATTTTCACGACACCTCTGTCTGCAAGTCAGCTGCAGGATATGGAACGTGAAGGCTTCCGCCACGAAGCGGAGCCGGTTGCCGGAGAGGGATTTGTGTTCGTGGTGAATAAGGACAATCCCGTGGATACACTCACCGTTGAGCAGATCAAGGGAATCTACTCCGGTGAGATCACCAACTGGAAGGAAGTAGGCGGCAACGATGCGGAAATTATCGCCTATCAGCGCAATGCGGACTCGGGAAGCCAGAATTACATGATATCATTCATGGGTGATACTCCGCTGATGAAGCCTGTCACCGAACAGACTCCCGGGACAATGAGCGGGATTCTCGATGTCATCGCAAACTATGACAACGGCATCGACGCCATTGGCTATTCGGTATATGCGTATTCTGACGGGATGTATGAAAACATCTCTGAAATCAAGTACATCAAGGTAAACGGCGTGGAGCCGTCCCTTAATACTTTGGCGGATGGTACATATCCTCTTCTCGGTTACAACTACGCTGTGTTCTCTGCAGACGAACCGGATGATTCGAGTGTCCGTGCCCTTGTGAAATGGATCCAGTCGGATGAGGGGCAGCAGGTGATTGCAAATGCGGG
>JAFQDR010000028.1 GCA_017415945.1 Oscillospiraceae bacterium | reverse complement strand
TCCAGCTATATGTTTGAATGTGCTTTATCCGCGGGGATCACTGCGGCAGGGGGAGATGCGTATTTGCTGCATGTAACCTCAACTCCCAGTGTTTCCTATATTGTCCGAAGCGATGATATGGACTGCGGCGTTATGATTTCCGCAAGTCATAACCCCTACTATGATAACGGTATCAAATTGATGAACGGTCACGGCGAGAAAATGGATGATGCCATGATTGCGAAAATAGAAGAGTATTTGGATGGTGATATGGAGATTCCTCTGGTGTCCGGTGCGGAAATCGGACGGGTCATTGATTATTCTTCCGGTCGCAATCGCTATATCGGCTATTTGATCACTTTGGCGACCCATTCCTTTAAGGACAAGCGAGTAGGTCTGGACTGCGCAAATGGCAGTGCTTGGCAAATCGCAAAGGGTATCTTTGATGCGCTGGGTGCAACGACTTATGTGATCAACAATACTCCCGATGGTTTGAATATCAACCTCGAAGCAGGTTCCACCCACATCAAGCATTTGCAGAAGTTTGTCATTGACAATCATTTGGACATTGGCTTTGCCTTTGACGGCGATGCGGACAGATGCCTTGCCGTAGATGAGAAGGGGAATGTTGTTGATGGTGATGCCATTATGTATGTATGCGCACGCCATATGAAGGAGAAGGGTAAGCTGGACAACACCAAGGTCGTAACCACAGTAATGAGCAACATCGGCTTGTATAAGGCCTTTGATGCGCTGGGGATCGGTTATGAAAAGACCGCAGTCGGCGACCGTTTTGTATATGAAAATATGCGCGACAACGGACATTACATTGGCGGGGAGCAGTCCGGACATATTATTTTCGGCAAGCATGCCAACACGGGTGATGGATTACTCACGGCAATCAAAATCATGGAAGTAATGCTGGATAAAAAAGAGACTCTGGGCACCTTGACCGCAGATCTGGTGATTTATCCTCAGCTTCTGAAAAACGTTGTTGTCGATGATAAGGATGATACCTTAAACGATCCTATGGTAAAGGCTGCGGAAGCAAAGGTTGCAGCGGATTTAGGCGATGACGGAAGAATTTTGCTGCGTAAGAGCGGTACGGAGCCCTTACTGCGTGTAATGGTTGAGGCAACCACCGATGCACTCTGTGAGCAAAAGGTAAATGAAGTAATTGATGCTATGAAGCATTCCGGACATTTGATCAAGGTGAAGTAAATGAAAAAGAATGTTCAAATTGAAGGTTTATTGGATTTGTCCAAAACCCTTGCGGCAGAGCTGTTTTCCGAAAAAAGCTACCCGTGGGAGGTTTTGGGGGATATTGCAGCGTTTATCGAAAAGCTGGGGCCACAGCTTTCAGAGGATGAATTCGATCACCCATCCCCCGGGGTGTGGATCGCAAAGGATGCTACGGTATTTCCTTCTGCCTATATTGGTACCCCCTGCATCATTGATCATGGTGCGGAGGTTCGCCATTGTGCCTTTGTTCGCGGTAGTGCAATTATTGGCAAAAACGCGGTTGTGGGCAACTCCACAGAATTGAAAAATGTAATTTTGTTTGACGGGGTTCAGGTGCCTCATTATAACTATGTCGGGGATTCCGTATTGGGATATAAAGCTCATATGGGTGCGGGCTCCATTACCTCCAATGTGAAAATGGATCGTACTCTCGTGAGGGTATTTGGTGACGATGTACTGGAAACAAACAGAAAGAAGTTTGGCGCAATTCTCGGCGACCATGCGGAGGTTGGCTGTAACAGTGTATTAAATCCCGGTACTGTAGTTGGGGCCAATGCTCTTGTGTATCCGTTATCCTCTGTCCGAGGGGTTGTTCCCGCGAATGCGATCTACAAGGACAAAGACCATATTGTTGAAAAGAAGTAATAAAAAATCACTCACGAAATGTGAGTGATTTTTTTAGCGCAGCTGCTTATAATCGTCGGGATACTTTGGGACAAAGTCGGGAGGGAAAAATTCTTCCACAGGGAATCGAATTTGACTGAACATTGTGCAGGGATCATCGTTCGGACCGCAGCCCTCGCATTCCTTGTCGGGCATACAGTAATCATAGGCAGGGATCAAAAGCTGCGTATCTCGTTCCAGGCGAATAATGGAAAATTGTCCCAGCGTGACATATAAGCGCTTTGCGGTATCTGTAAGCACCAATGCTTCATTGAATACAGAGAGAATTTCCGATGGAATGGTTCTTTGCTCCATATCCGAACGGATAAAGCAATCCGCGTCCGTGAGTTTCATGGACAAAGCCAAGGGATCGACTGCTTCTATAACCGCAATTGGAGAGCAGCTGTTTTGTCCTACCACAGCAGTATCCGAAGCAAAGGATTTGACACAGCCTTCACTGCCGAAAAGCATGACGCGTTTATCGAATACAGCCAAGCCTGTGATTGGATTATTTCCCGGGGTTGTTTCACCGGTGATTTGATAGTAATACGTGACATCTACGGTATAATAACCTCGATTAAAGCTTAACGCTTCTACGTTCACATCCGCATATAGCAAGGTTGCTGCTCTCGGTCGTACACTGAATGCGTTTTCTATGTACGATTGTGAGGAAGCGGTGAGATAGACTCTGAGATCTTCGATACAGTCTTTATCCTTGCAGCTGTCAAAAATCTTTCTGGTACGAATGCAAACGGCTTCTCTAATGCGAGCAGAGCTTTCCACAGGACCGGGCACTACACGATCTGCCATATGATAACCTCCTACCTGATTTGAAGAAACTTCATTACAGTCTATGCAGTGGGGAGGCAAAGGTGAAAAAAGTATTTGAGATTTTAGGTGAAATTCGATATAATAATAGTAATGAAAAACATGAGAGGTAATTGGGTATGGAACAGTTTGGTTTTGTCCGAGAAGAATTGGACATTAAAATACTGATATTGTATATTCTGGCAAGACTCCCCGGACCTGTAGATCGGGAAAGCCTCGCTGATATCGTCTTTTGTGATGGGGCCATCAATTACTTTAGCTTTTCCGAATGTCTTTCCGAGCTGATTGCAACAGGT
>JAFQDR010000202.1 GCA_017415945.1 Oscillospiraceae bacterium | reverse complement strand
TTGTAGACGTGTAATGTAGGGCGGGGGCTTGCTCCCGCCGTTGCGCACTTAAATGACTGCAGATGCGACCTTGAAAGCGGCAGGACCAAGGCCCTGCCCTACAACTGTTTGAATTTATGGCTCTTAACTGAATGACATTGGGTTTAACCGGGGGTTGTATTGTCCTAAAGACCAAAACAAACGAACCCAATATTCCGCATACTTGGAACATTGGGTTCGTTTATTCAATTTCAACATTATCAATACTGTGCGCTATAATCATATTGATGACTTCGTTCCTGGAACGATTGCTGGAAATCGCGACCGCATCAACTTTCTCCAATAACTCCAAACTGATTCGAACCGAAATCACTTTATGACCATCCTCACCGCGCTTCTTAATTTTCAGCGGCTCATTCTTCATAGTCACACCTCATTTCATCATACATTATATATTGACTATATATTTGAATATATATTATAATAAGCCTACATTTATCATACAAATAGACTACAAACATTAAGTTGAGGTGTTTCCTGTGTTCGACGAATATGCAATTTACTATAAAACCATGTATCACACCATGCTTATTGCGGCAAGCAAATCCGTTGATATGCTTATAAGCTGCCGGCCGTACACAGACATAATGAATGTCTTATTGGAAGCATTGAACAAGTGTGAGGACATCTACATCAATTCTCCCCTCTCGGACTCCGAGGAAGATCGACTTCCCCGATACCGAACCCAATACATTGACATGGAGATTGCAAAAACAGTGTATGAAGCTATGCTTGCCGAGCAAGATGCCGCCACAACATAACTAAAAGCTCCGATTCAGCCGAATCGGAGCTTTTGGAGTATGTCAAAGAACGGTTTTCCCCTCGCCTCCCTCTGATGAGGGAGCTGTTTTCAATATCAAATCCAACTGACAAATTGGATTTCACCACAACTATTCACTTTTCACTCTTACTTATTTACTTAAAAATCACCTGCCCAAAGGGACAGGTGATTTTTATATGTTACCAGTTCTTTTCTTGGCTCTTTTTGATTTTAGACCAGACGAAAACCAGTGCGACCAGCGCAGCTGCCATCACAGCCACCCAGAAGATCCACATGGGCAGCTCCATGATATCCTCGCCATCCTCGTCGCTGCCGCCAACATTCTGCTGGGGGGTAACCACGGGGGTGTTTTCGGGATCGGTGTCATCATCTGCCACGCCTGCGGCCAGACCCGCAGCGGTGAGCTTATTCTTCAAGGGATCCCCGATGAGGGTTTTCTCGTAATCGGTGAGCTTATCGTAGCTTTCCTTAGCATCCTCTACGGAAACCGCCAGATTGCTGCCCGCATTGTCCAAATCATCGGGCAGTGAATTGATCAGAGCCGCCGCACTTTCCACACGGGTGATGACAGTCAGCGCATCATCCACGCGGGTCTGCTGCTCCTTCAATGCGGATTCTTCCCCTGCGGTGTAGTTTGCCTTGTAGCTGCTCAGGGCATTGCTCAGATCGGTCTTGGCCTGCTGCAGCTTCGCCTTATCCTCCACCTTAACGGTTTCGTCGGTGATCTTGGCGGTGGCAACGATGCTGTCGGTCTTTGCGGCATTGGCTGCCACATTGATGCGGTCAATAATGCTCTGGGCATTGTACTTTACATTTTCGATATTGGTCTTTTCCGCTGTGGACAGGCCCGTATCCGCCAGTGCGGCATTGCACTTATCCACCACAGCCTGCAGCTGTCCGCGGTTTGCGGAGGTGGCGTTTGCCGCGGTAATGCCGCCGATGCCGCTGCTGAGCTGAGAAGCGGTCACGGGAACGATCTTGGCGGTAAAGCTTTCGGTCTCCTTATCCATCACGTAGTTGCCCGCAGCCTTGCCCTCGATGGAGTAGGTCACGGTAACGGTACGGGAACCGCTGTTCTTGTCGCTGAACACGCCCTTGGCGGTGACCTTCACATCGTCACCCTCCACTGCGCCGCTGTACACGCCTACCGCAACCTCTGCGGCAGCGGTGCCGTTGAAGACCTTATCCTTGACCTTGGTGCCGCTGACGGTGAGCTTCGCCTTTTCCACAGTGTACTTGGCGCTTGCGCTGCCCTCATAGCTGCCCTTAAAGGTCAGAGCCGCTTCCTTCTCCCCTGCGGAGATCAGGTCATCGGGGTACTTCACATCATAATCGGTGCCTTCCGTCAGAGTCACCCCATCGTAGGAAACCGTCAGCACGGGCTTCTGCTCCTTGCCGTTGTAGGTCAGGGTGCCTGCGGCAGTGACGGTGAGCTTGTCAGCCTCCACGGTCTTTGCCCCGTAGGAAACCGCCACCTTCACCACAGCGGTATTATAATTTTCGGAAGCCACGGCAACCTCGAAGCGGATCTTGTCGCCGCCCTTGCCGTTGACCACATGGGCGGTGAGCTTGCCGTTTTCATCCACGCCCCAGTTCAAAACCACGGCCTTGGTGCCTTCCCCTACAGTCTGGTAGCGATTGCTGAAGGTCAGCTTGCCCGCGTCCTTGGGCATTGCGCCCCCCAGATTTTCCACCGCGATATTTTCGGTGCCGATGGTCATCTGCACCTCAATGCTTTCCAGTGCGGCGGTCAAGGTCGCCTTGGTGATTTTCACCTTGGCCGCAACGCCATCCGCGGGCACTTCCAGCTTATAATTGCCTGCGGCCGCACCTGCGAGCTTGGGGTCAACAAGCTTCACAGCGGTGTAGCTGCCTGCCTTGCTGTCAGCCACTTCGCCCTGCAAGCCATCGGTCAGGATCTGAACCTCGTCCCCGGTCTTCACGCCGCTGAGGGTGATCTTGGTAATGTCCACGGTCTTGGTGCCATCAAACACCCTATCCTCGGCCTGCAGCTCGGAAACGGTCAGCACCGCGGGAGCCACTTCGAAGCTCCACTGTGCGGAAACGGAATCGTAATTGCCGCCCCCTGCCTTCACAGCCTCCACGGTAACCTTGCCCACACCCGTAACGGTCACGCAGCCCTGTGCATCCACGGATGCTCGGCCGCTGCCCTCGGTAACGGCCCAGGTCACTGCACCGTCGGTGCTGCCGCCGCTGACGGACAGCTGAATGGGTGCGGTGCCGTACACCACGGACGCGGGAGTGCCTTCGATGTTCAGTGCCGCCTGGGCAGCCTTATTGATGGTAAAGCTTCCCTGAACGGGTTCGGAGAAGGTGTAGTTG
Source organism: Oscillospiraceae bacterium (assembly GCA_017415945.1). The sequence goes on along the minus strand of JAFQDR010000202.1, from coordinate 7,582 downwards.
CCGCCGTCCACCGCAGTCATGGTCACCGCAGCGGTGCCCACGTTCACATTGTTTGCATAGCTGACCTTGTATTCCTTGGCGGGAATGACGGTGCTCCCGTCAGTCAGTGCCACAGCGGGCTTGTGCTCCTTGCCGTTGTAGCGGAGGCCATCGGCAGTGACCTTCACGGTGGGCTGCACCGCCTTGGGCGCAACCGTCAGCACCAGTGCGTCTTCGGTCTCTGCTGCCTTATGGTTTGCAAAGGCCTTCACAGCGGCCTTGATCTCATACTTGCCTGCGTTGACAGGCAGACCGTTGGTGAAGTCATCCTCGCTGCCTGCGGGGCGGTATGTAAAGTCGATGCCGCCTTTGTACTTGCCGTCGCCGGCGCACTGTACGTTTACGGTCTCATTCAGCTTGGCTGCGCTGCCTGTATAGGTCACGGTATCCGCAGCTGCGCTCCAGCTGAGCACAGGCACAGCCTCCTCGATGGTGAATTCCACATCCACACTGCCGCTGTAATCCCCCAGCCCCTTGATGCGCAGAGCATAGGTACCTGCGTTGATGGGCTTGGGCTGTTCGGGGACTTCTTCCTTGTTGCTTTCGTAAACCGCAGCCATGGGGTCGGGGATGGGGCAGAGCACTTCATAATCCTCGCCCTCCACCAGTTCTCTGCCATACAGCTTTACGGTTACCTCGGGCAGCTGCAGCTCCCCATTGAACACAAGGTCTTCCTTGCTGACGGTGACGGCATTTTTGATGCTGCCGGTCATGCGCCAGGTCTTCTCGGTGCTGTCGTAAATGGGTCTGTCCACACTGTTGCTGATCCAGGTCAGCTCTGCCTTTTCCGCAGCCTTGCCTGTTGCGGCGGCAAACTCACCGGGGCGGTCATTTTCCACATACAGGGTGCCGTCCACGGGAGCGGAGGCAAGCTCCAGCTTGCCCTTTTCCATGCGAACCTGAGCCTCCTCGGCCTTCATGGTCACCTTGTTCAGCACAGTGGTGCCCCCCGCATTCACCAGAGCATAGTCGCCCTTGGTATTGTTCAGGGTGGTATCCTTCAGGGTCAGCTTGCCCTGATTCACAATGACCTGCTCACCGCTGCCTGTAATGGTGCAGTTTTCAATGGTGATTTCTTCCTTATATACGGTTAGATACACCTTATCCAACTTCAGCTTCTGACCGCTCAGGTCTGTCAGCAGGGTCACCGTTTGGGGTTCCTGCTTTTCCGCAGCCTTCACCGCACTCTCCAAAGACTTGTAATAGGTCTTGCCTACCACAGCCGCGTACCGGGTATCGCAGTCGTCGCAGTAGCCCTTTTCCATATGCTCGTGCTTGCAGTCCGCAGCCAGTGCACCGATCGACAGTAAACTTGCCGACAGCAGCAACACCGCAACTCCGCACAGCAGACGCTTGCCGAATGTCTTTTTCATATTCGTCCCTCCATTCTCATTTTATCCTCAAGAGGTTATTCCAAATTTCGCTTTACATATTCTATGACGCAGCATCAACGAAAAAGTTGCATCAAAGCTGCATCAATTTTTCAGTGACAGAACAAAACGCTACCCGTCCATTTAAATTATACCGCGTTTTCCACATTCCGTCCATATTTGTCTGCAAAATTGACAAATTATTCATTTTTCGGCTCGCACGAAGGCACCGCTTGTCTAAAGTTTTCCACACGGTAACGTTTTTGCGGAGCTTTCCCCGCATTACGGTCTTTGTCATCCTGAGCTTGCGAAGGATCTCAAGGGCTTTTCCTTGCGTACATCATCACCGCCATAACCCCGTCCTTAGGGTTGAGATCCTTCACTACGTTCAGGATGACAAGGTATGCAGGAACCGCCGCCCTCTGCGGTCCGCAAATTTGCGCCGCACCCCAAATCATTCGCAGCCGTAGGGAGCGTCCTCCCGGACGCTCCGCTTTTCACCGCAGACAAACACTCTCCGATTTTTCGTCCATCGGCAATCATCCGACTGCTGCATCGCGGAGCATCGAGGACGATGCTCCCTACGGCGGCAAACAACGAGCCGAAAAAAGGAGAAACCGCTTTCGTGGTTTCTCCTTTTGTGTTCTGTTATTGATTCGCAGTGTTCATTGCCAGTGCCATGTTTTCCTCGGTAATGGGAATCCCCAACCGCTCGGCTTCCTTTATGCAACGCTCGCCCCACACAGGAGGTATAGGCTTTTTCACATCATGTCGAAGTCTACTGCTCTTGATTACCCCACGATAATACCGATTGTACGCTTCGTATGCTCGTTCCATCTCTCCGCGTCTGCCGTATATCATGGCCATGTTGCGGTCTCCGAGATATTCATCATTCCTCGGACGCAGAGTAGATTGAGGCTTCTCCTGCAACTCTTTCAAAATTGCATCCCGAGAGCCAAAACGTTCAAAAAACGGCAGCACATCATTTTTCACACGACGCAAAAGGTCTTCGATGATGTCGTCCACATCACCGCTCAAATCATAAACATGGATTTTTTGACCACCAACCAACCCGATTTTTGAACGAACATTGCACTCATATTCCTTATAATATTTCTTTAGCTCCGCATCCCCATGAAATTCACCCAGAACAATCTCCGGTATACGAACACCGATATTCACAACAACCTCGTGGTCAAGGTCATAAATGGACTGACCGCACTGAAAATTGATGACCTGCGAAATGTCCCCATCCACAAAACGATGGTGGGTACGTCCGTGCTTGGTGAATCCCAGAGGCTTCAGCTCCGCCTGCAAGGCTTTTTGAATCCGATTAAGAGTTTTGGGCACATCCAAATCGGGATGGGACTTCTGTATATAGATCATACCGAAGCTCCTTACTTGGTGCCGAAGATTCTGTCCCCCGCGTCACCCAGACCGGGTACAATGTAGCCATGCTCATTGAGGTGGCTGTCCAGTGCGGCGGTATAGATCTCCACATCGGGGTGGGCTGCCTGCACAGCGGCAATACCCTCGGGTGCGGCAATGATGTTCAGCATCACAATGCGCTTGACCCCGTCCTCCTTCAAAAAGTCGATAGCGGCAATGGCACTGCCTCCGGTTGCCAGCATGGGGTCCACCACGAACACATCACGCTCTGCCACATCGGGGGGCATCTTATAATAATACTTCACAGGCTCCAAGGTCTCCTCGTTGCGGAACAGACCGATATGCCCCACCTTTGCGGAGGGCACCAGAGACAAAATGCCGTCTACCATGCCCAGCCCCGCACGGAGAATGGGAACGATGGCCAAGGTCTTGTCTGCCAGACGGTAGCACTTGGCGGGAGCCACGGGAGTCTCCACAGTCACTTCCTCCACCGCCAGATTGCGGGTAGCCTCAAAGAACATCAGCGCGGCGATCTCTCCGATCAGCTCACGGAACTCCTTCACAGGGGTGTTCTTATCACGGAGAATGGCCAGCTTATTCAAAATCAAAGGGTGGTCGAATACGTGTACATTGCTCATTTGCCTGCTTCCTCCTTTTTCATGCGTTCCAAACGTTCCCGCTCTGCCTGACTGAGACGCAGGTACACGGGGTGGATGTCATCGGCGGTGCCGATCTCTGCCCTTGCCGCCGCCATAGCCACGCCGTACGCGCTCTGGAGACGGATGGGATCGGGGGCAGCGGTATGGCTGATGCCCGCGCCCGCAAAATACTTCCCGGTGACCTCGGTGCCGTCGCCCATGAGCACCACGGGCTTACCCAATGCGGTGAGCTCCTCCGCCAGAGCCGCCAGTGCAATGGGGCGGTCATCGGTGATGCGCACAGGGGCACCGTCACGAATTTCAAACAGTGCGTTGTAAACTTCATTGCGGCGGGCATCCATCACACAGCACAGCACCGCGCCTTCTCCAAATGCCAAGCCGTTGTAGGCCATGGCCTCCAAGGTGGATACACCCACGGCGGCCTTGTCCGCACCCCATGCCAGACCCTTCACAGCAGACACACCGATGCGGATGCCCGTAAAGCTGCCGGGACCGTGGGCAACCGCAAACAGCTCCACATCGCTGAGCTTGTAGCCGCTTGTCTTCAGCAGTGCCTCTGCCATAGGCAGCAGAGTCACGCTATGGGTCAGCCCACAGTTCTGGGTGGTCTGAGCAATGAGCTTCTCTCCGTCGCACAGTGCAACGGATGCGGCCTTTGCGCTGGATTCAAATGCAAGTGTCAGCATAGATCTGCCCCCTCAATGGTAATTTTTCTGGAGGTATCGGAGGTCTTTTCAATGGTAAGAATGATCTCATCCCCGTAGAAGGCCTCCTCCACATTTTCGCTCCATTCCACGGCGCACACGGCACCGCGGGCAAGATAGTCCTCCCAGCCGATGTCGAACAGCTCATCCGCGCTGCCCAATCGGTACATATCGAAATGGATCAGGGTGCGGTCACCCAGATACTCGTTGACGATGGTGAAGGTGGGGCTGGACACACGCTCGGTGATGCCCATGCCGCGGGCCATCCCACGGACAAATGCGGTCTTCCCCGCACCCAGATCCCCGTACATGGCCACCACGGTACCGTCCTTCACGGTGCGGCCGAACTGCTCGCCAACCGCTTCCGTCTCTTTATCGCTGTTTGTATAGTAAATCATAAATTCCTCGCAAGTTCACACAATGTTTATTCTAATGTTACATTATACCCTTTTTTCGCCGTTGCGTAAAGTGTTTCCTTGTGATACAATGTGTAAGATTATAATTGGAATAATTATCGGCATGACGTTTCTTATATAAGGAGTATCCCTGTGAACCTATCGAAAAAAATGATTCTGTCCACCGCAAAGGACTTTTTCGCCCGCGGTGATATGCTGCTGCTGATCCTGTGCATGATCGCATCCGTGTTCGGTGTCGTGGTCATTTCCAGTGCCACCGCCTCCACAGGCAGTATGCAGTATGTGTACGTTCAGACTCTGGGCATTTTCATCGGCTTGGGGCTGTATGTGTTCTTCACCTATGTGGACATTGACACCCTGGCGGATAACTGGCCCATTCTGACGGTATTTAACGTAGCCCTCATGTGCTCTCTGATTTTCTTCGGGGAAGCGGGTGACACGGGCAACAACGGTTGGCTGCGCTTCTTCGGCATCGGCGTACAGCCCTCGGAAGTTGTCAAGGTTTCCTACACCGTTGTTATGGCAAAGCACATTGCCCATCTGAAAAACCGCAACACGCTGAACGATTTTCCCTCCGTCATCGGCTTGGTACTGCACTTCGGCTCCATCTTCGGTCTGATCATCGTGATTTCTCAGGACTTGGGCTCCGCGTCCATCTTCTTTATGGTCTTCGCCTTGATGCTGTTCGCGGCGGGCTTCAGCTGGAAATGGTTCGTGGCGGGCTTTGCTGCCATCTTGGCGGTCATGCCCTTTGCATGGACCTTCGTACTGAAGGAGTACCAGCGTGACAGACTGCTGGTACCCTACGTCCCCAGCATCGACCCCGACAACTCCGGCATAAACTGGCAGGCCAACCAGAGTAAAATCGCACTTGCATCGGGGCAGCTGACAGGCCGCGGCCTGTACAACGGGCCCCAGAGCCAGTCCGACCGCGCAGGCAAGCACACGGACTTTATCTTCTCCGTCATCGGCGAGGAGCTGGGCATGATCGCCTGCATCGCCTGCATCCTGCTGCTGATGGTCATTGTGGTTCGTGTCATTTATGTGGGTATGCGCTCCGGCACCGATCTGGGTATGCTGGTGTGCGTGGGCATGGCAGCATCCATCCTGTACCAGACCTTTGAAAACACGGGCATGTGCATGGGTGTCACCCCCGTTATCGGCATCACCCTGCCCTTCTTCAGCTACGGCGGTTCCTCCATCGTATCCTCCTGGGCAGCCATGGGCATCGTCTCGGGCATCAAGTACAAACGAAAACCAACACAGTATTCGCTGTATTAAGGATATCCTTTGTAGGGCGGGGGCTTGCTCCCGCCGCTCCGCCAAAAAGCTCGGTCAGATGACCGAGCTCAGACTGTCGACAAAGTCCCCTAATTTGCAAGAAAAGGTGTAAATTAGGGGACTTTTCTGGTATAATAGAAGCAGAAAGGCAGTGGTAGAAATGATGACACGAGAACGTGTAGATGGTAGATCACAGATAGAAATAATCAGTCTGGATGACATGGTACCAAGCGAACATTTAGTGCGTAAGCTGGAAGCTGCAATAGACTGGAGCTTTATCTACGACATGGTAGAGCCTTTGTACTGTGAGGACAACGGCAGACCCAGTCTCGACCCCGTAACACTCATTAAGCTGCCGATCCTGCAATATATGTTCGGTATCCGCAGCATGCGACAGACTGTAGCTGAGGCAGAAGTAAACACGGCATACCGTTGGTTTTTGGGATTAGGGCTTCAGGACAAGGTTCCTCATTTCAGCACATTCAGCAAGAACTACACCCGCCGGTTTAAGGACACAGACCTATTTGAGCAGATTTTTCAGCATATCTTGAAGGAGTGCATGGAAGCCGGATTGGTTGACCCATCGGTTTTGTTTGTGGATTCGACCCATGTAAAGGCAAGAGCGAATGGAAAAAAGTATCGGGACGAACTTGCTGAAGATCAAGCGTTGTGGTTCGCACAGGAGCTGAAACAAGAGATCCAGAGGGATCGAGAAGCTCATGGCAAAAAGCCACTGAAGGATCTGGAAATAACGGACGACGAAATGGATGAAGAAGTCACTGAGGAAGAAAGTGACGAAAAGGATGAAGATGATGAAAACAACAATAAACCCAGCGGAGCCGGCAAACTGAACAAGAATACTTCCAAGAAGAAAGCAGCCAGACGGAAGAAGGAAAAGCACCGCAAGGTAAGCAAAAGCGACCCTGAAAGCGGTTGGTTCCGCAAGGGTGAGCATAAACATGTATTTGCATACAGTGTACAGACAGCCTGCGACCACCACAGTATTGTGATGGGTTACAGTGTAAACCCCGGCAACGAGAACGACGGAAGAACATTTAAGAGCTTGATGGATAAGCTGGAGAGCCTGCCAATAAGCCTGATCGTAGGCGACACAGCATACAAGACTCCTGCAATTGCAAAGTATCTGCACGACAAGGGTATTGGCCTATTGAGTACATACAGCCGACCCAAAACAAAAGAAGGCTTTTTCGGAAAGAAAGATTTTGTCTATGATGAATACAACGATTGCTACATCTGTCCGGAAAACCAAATACTAAGCTACAGAACAACCAATCGACACGGATACCAAGAGTATAAAAGCGACGGAAAGGTATGTGCAAATTGTCCGTGCAGAGGGATATGTACACAAAACAAGAAGTGCGAAAAGCTGGTAACCCGTCATGTGTGGCAAGATGAGTTGGAGGAAGCGGAGAACAACCGATACGAATACGGCGTAAAGGATTGGTATCCGGTACGCAAAGAAACAATAGAACGATTGTTTGCGGATGCGAAAGAGTACCACGGCTTTCGCTATACGCAGATGTTTGGCAAGGCGCGGATGGAGATGAAATCGGCGCTTACATTTGCATGCCAAAATCTTAAAAAATTAGCAAATGTACGGTGGCAATCCCCTACATTTGCCGCATTATTTCGCTCGCTTTTTCCATATTTACGCCAAAACCCGACTTACGGTGCTTCGTAAGTCGGGTTTGTCTACAGTCTGA
>JAFQDR010000201.1 GCA_017415945.1 Oscillospiraceae bacterium | reverse complement strand
GTTCCGGAGCGTCGAGGACGACGCTCCCTACGTCGGATGATGATTTCAGTGTTTCGGCAGGTTTCCGCGAGGCCCCTGCACTCAGCACATTTCACAAATTTGTGGCATCTTACAAAATTTCCCATGTGAATTTTACACATCAAATCTCTATTTAATATTTCTGTAACATCTTCCCCCTTTTTTATGTAACAACTTGAGGATAAACTATACTCAACAAGACAAGAATCGTTTATTTCATCTTTTTCATTTTATCCTCATCCTATCGACGAACACCCTCGTGCCAGCGAGGGTGTTTGTTTTTTGATTTGTCATCCTGAGGAGTGAAGCGACGAAGGATCTCACCACTTAGGACGGCGTTGCGGCGTAGTTCCCCGGCACCGGCAAGCCCTTGAGATCCTTCGCTGCACTCAGGATGACAGGCAAGATGGTTAATCGTTTCATTCCTTGGTTAAACTATCCCCAAAGGAGTGATTACATGGAACCCGATTGGCGCAGCGGGCCTCTGCCCTTTGAGCTGGGCATTGCCTTGGTAGAAAACCCCGCCGCATTGTCAAAATACGCCGCATCAGAGCAGCGAGACAAGGAGAAGCTCATAAGTCAAGCCGCAGCCTGCACCACCCGCACCCAAATGCAGGCACTGGTACAAGCTTTCGCAGCCCAATAAGCATCGCCGCAGTACACAATTCTGCGGCGTTTTTTTCATACCATTGCACAAAGATTAGATTTGTATACAACTGTTTCTTGCATTGTACGTTTCCTGTGCTATAATCTGTGCCAACAAGACTACTAAATTATTCCTGAAAGGGGCTTTTATTCCATGAACGAAATCGAAAGCGCACTGAAGCAGTTTGTAGCGGAGCACTTTGCCGCCGACTCTGTCCGCATGGGCATGGACCTGCGTGAGGATCTGGAGCTCAGCGACGGCGATATTTACGAGATCATCAGCTTCGCCGAAGACAATTGGGAGATCGACTTCCCCTCCGACTTCGAGTGCGACACCCTTGGCGACATCGCCGAATTTGTGGAAGACAATATCTGAACATAACAAAACCGCACGGGTATTGTCCGTGCGGTTTTTTAATTCAAAATAATGCAATATGAAAAGTATTTGTAGGGCGGGGGCTTGCTCCCGCCGAGCCGCAACAATGTAACTGCCAATCTGAAATAAAAAGCGGCGGGAGCAAGCCCCGCCCTACGATATCTTATCTCTTACCTAAAAAACTCCCCGATGAGCATCATCAGGGAGTTTGCTTTTGTTACATCCATTCTGCCTGTGCGATGGCTGCGATCAAATCGGCGCAGTTTTCGATGCCCAGGCTGGCGGTGTTGAGGCTCAGGTCATAATTGTCATAGTCGCCCCATTCACGGTCGGTGTAATACTTATAGTTCACACGGCGCTTCTTGTCCTTGTCATCCAGACGGCGTTCGGGCTTATGGCTGTTAGAGCCGTAGACCTCCACAATACGCTTTGCTCTCCATGCCTTGGGTGCGTGGATGAACACGTTCAGCACATCCTCACGGTTGCGCAGGATGTAGTCGGCGCAGCGGCCCACGATCACACAGTTGCCTTCCTCAGCCAGCTTCAGAATGATCTTTCGCTGTACGGAGAACAGATAGTCGTCGGTGCTCAAGCCGTCATGGGAGCGGCCCATGAAAGAGTAGGAAAACATACTTGCGGAGGGAGAATGTTCCCCACGGCGGCTGATGTATGCCTTGGAGAAGCCGGTTTCCTCGGCCACCTGCTCGATGATCTCCTTGTCGTAATACTTATACCCCATCTTTTCCGCAACCAGCTTGCCCACGGTACGGCCGCCGCTGCCAAATTCACGGCTGATGGTAATGATCTTTTTCATAATACTTCCTCCTTTTGAGGATTTGAAGAACAGCCATTCTTCTTGTTAAAATTATATCATAGTTTCGAGAATATGTCAAAACCGGATATGAGGAATATCCCCCCTGTCCTCGCACGCTCGGACATCCCCCCTTTAGGCAAGGGGGGCTTATTTTAGTAGAATGTCGCCACTTCCGGTTCGGGCTTCTTTGCCACACGAACCTCCAATGCGGTCAGCACGGGACCCTTGCCGCGGTAGCTGGGGTGGAACTTCACGTCGATCTTGGCCTTCACCGTCACCCACTGATCCTTTGCCATGGCACGCACCTTGGCACGGTCCCAGTTGCAGACCATGGCGGAGAAGGTGATGTCATCGGCACAGCAGGTCATCACATGACGGCCGATCATAAACGCACCGGGCATGGTACGGCGGGTCACCGCACGGCCCGTAAACATGACGGTCTTGCCGTGGTACTTGTCCAGATCCTCCAGCATATCCCGATACCAAATGGCGTAGTCCCGCTCCCCGATCATGACCACAGGAGCATCCAGATCAAAGGGCAGAGGGTCTTCGATGTCGTCATATTCAATGGTGCCGTCGGCGTGCTCGAAAACGATGTCGCTGCGGCGGGAAGCGGTGCGCACCAGCTTGTGCAGCTCCATCTTATCCATAGCGGGGTCAAAACGGTTGAATACTGCCAGCTCACAGCTCTGGAGCTTATCGAAGGTCAGCTGGCGCATATTGGCATTGTAGTTGAGAATGGTGCGGGCATCGGCGAAGAAGAATTCCTGATACACCATCCAACCCTCGGGCATATTGTCATACAGGGTCTGCAGCAGCCACATGCCGTTGTACTCGCATACCACACGGGTAGCCTTGGCTTCCAGCAGCCACTTGTTCAGATTGGCGGGGGTCAGATCCTCCTGTTCCTCCACCACACGGCAAACCACCTTGGGGGATGCAAAGCGTTCGGGAGCGTATTCCTCCTCCCCCTCCTCGCACAGCAGCAGCAGGGTCATTTCCCCGTTGTTGAAGCGTTCGTCCTCTAAGGTCTCCTGAATGAAACGAGTCTTGCCCGCTTCCAGAAAGCCCGTGAATAGATAGACAGGCACCTCCTTGGGTGCTTTTTGCATGAAATTAGCCAATGCGGAACAACTCCTTCAATGCTTCTTCCTTCAGTGCGGAACCAATGACGCAGATACGTCCGATGACATCGGCGCCGCCGCGGCGGACATTCAGCTCACCGGGGGTATAGTCGAAGTAAACCCAGCCTTCCCCGTCCGCAGCGGGCACATAGCCCTTGGCGCGGAGCACCATGCCGTAGGTTTCGTCATCGTCCACAAATGCGTTCAGCATGGCGGCGATGTCTGCTTCGCTGTACTTCAGGAAGGTCTCGGCACCCCAGCTGACGAAAACCTCGTCGGCGTGGTGATGATGGTGATGATGGTCGTGGTCATGGCAGCCGCAGGTGCAGTGCTCATCATGCTCATGCTCGTGATGATGCTCATGCTCATGATGGTGCTCGTGCTCATGGTGGTGCTCATGCTCATGGTGATGCTCGTGCTCATGGTGATGCTCGTGCTCATGATGGTGCTCGTGGTCATGGTCATGGCAGCCGCAGGTGCAGTGTTCGCCATGGTCATGGTGGTGATGGGCCTCGTGGAGCATGCCCGCCAGAGTATCCTTCAAAGTGGACTTGGTCTCGATAGCACGGAGCAGGGTCTCACCGCTGAGCTGCTCCCAGGGGGTGGTGATGACCACAGCTTCGGGATTTGCCTCGCGGATGATCTGCAGAGCGGTCTTGAGCTTGTCATCCTTGATGCCTGCGGTGCGGCTGAGGATGATGCAGGCAGCGTTTTCGATCTGGTTTGCAAAGAACTCACCGAAGTTCTTCATGTACATCTTGGCCTTGGAGGCATCCACCACGGTGGTGAAGCCATTGAGCAGGATGCTTTCGTCCTCAGCGGCCACGCCCTGTACCGCCTTGATCACGTCGGACAGCTTGCCCACACCGGAGGGCTCGATGAGGATGCGGTCGGGGTGGTATTCGGCGATAACCTTCTTCAAAGCTTCGTTAAAGTCTCCCACCAGAGAGCAGCAGATGCAGCCGGAGTTCATTTCGGTGATCTCGATGCCCGCTTCCTTCAGGAAGCCACCGTCAACGGAGATCTCACCGAACTCATTTTCGATGAGCACCAGCTTTTCATTCTTGTAGCCTTCGGCAATCAGCTTCTTAATGAGGGTCGTCTTACCCGCACCCAGAAAGCCGGAAAAAATATCTATTTTGGTCATAAGAAAGTTCCTTTCTTTGGTAGTATTCTAACATTTAATTATATCACTATTTTCTCATAATTCAACCCAAAGACAGGGCCGACTGTGAACCCTTCCCTTGTCTGTCCGCATATGTGCCCCGATTTCCTGCTTCTCGTAGGGAGCGTCGTCCTCGACGCTCCGTTTTTCCATAGTTGAACACTAAGCGGTTTTCTATCCATCAAATATTGTCACACTTCATCATTCATAAAAATCCCCGATGCAGAAGCATCGGGGATTGGAGCGTGTCAAAGAATAGGATCTTCCCTTGGCTCCCTCTGATGAGGGAGCTGTCAGACGCGAGGAACGAGCGGATGACTGAGGGAGAGACAATGCTAAAACATCAAAAACTTTAGAAATAAGTTCCATTTATGGAATCTCTCCCCCAGTCTCGCAAGCTCGACAGCCCCCTCATCAGAGGGGGCCGAGGCGGTGCGCTGCATTTTTTGACAGTCTAAAATACCCGATGCGTTTTTGCATCGGGTATTGGGGTTATCAGTCTTCGGGAGTCTCGCCGCTGATGTTGGGGTCGGCGGCAGTTTCATTTTCCCCTTCGGGTGCGGGAGTAACATCCACACCGGGCGTGGGAGAAGGCACATCGGTATTTTCGGGCTGAGCGGTCTGCTCGGGAACGGAAGCACCGTTCATAGCGGCGGCATTGCCGTTGTTTACAAACAGGTCAATGTCCACATTGCCGTTGATACCCTCCACCTTACCGGTGAAGGTGTACTGCCACAGTGCGTGTTCATAGTAGAAGTCGGAGTAATCCCCTTCCCCTGCGAACCAGAACACCACGTCGGGCAGCTGAGCCAGATCATACAGGTAGTAGCCCATGTGGCGGTTGAAGTACACACCGGGAGTGTAGCCGCCTTCACGGATGACCTCGCAGAAATACTTTGCGCACTGGGTAACAGCCTTGCCGCTCATACCCTTGGTACGAGAGGTCTCAGTGCCGGTCTCCTCCCAGTCAAACACAACGGGCATGGTGATCTTGTCCTTGTGCTCCTCCAGAATAGACAGGAGGTAATAGGCCTCCGCAACGGCTTCCGCACGGTCGGTAGCCTGAGAGAAGAAGTACACGCCAACCTTCAGGCCCGCATTGTGAGCCTTCACCAGATTGTAGCGGAAGATAGGGTCACGGTACAGCATACCCTCGCTGCTGCCGCGGTAGCCCAGACGGATCATAGCGAAGTCGATACCGTCAGCAGCGACCTTTTCCCAGTCGGGGTAGCCCTGATACTCGGACACGTCGATACCGGTCATAATCTCCGCACCGTCTGCGGAGTAGGTGATGCGGCCCTGCTCGTCACGACCGAAGTCGCCCTTCTTGAGGGTGCTGACAGGAACGCCCTCCTGCAGCTCCAGAGTCACGGGATCGGCGGTACCGTATTCCACAGTGATTTGGGGCTTGGGAGTGGGGGTGGGATCGGGCTGACCGACACCCACAAATTCCTTGAACTTATCGATGGCGGTGCAGCCTGTCATGGCAAACATCAAAGCAGCCATACCGCCGCACAGGATTCTTTTATATGTATTCGAATGCATACGCAAAACCTCACAAACATAAAATCATGCAGTATTTTATCACAGAAGCCACAAAAAGACAACTTATTTTGTAAATTCCTTTTATTTTGACAAAAGAAGCGCAAAAAAGTTCCCGTCTTTTGTGGAATGTAAAAGCAGCATCCCCCGCTGCAGCTGTAGGGACGCCCCTTGCGGGTGTCTCCTCCGTCTCACAAAATAAAAAAATAAGGATTGACAAGTGGGAAAAGATTTGCTATTATAGTCGAGCTGGAATACGCTGGTATAGCTCAGTTGGTAGAGCAGCTGATTTGTAATCAGCAGGTCGGGGGTTCGAGTCCGTCTACCAGCTCCACAGCATTTCAACTTCATATGGGAGCGTTCCCGAGTGGCCAAAGGGGACAGACTGTAAATCTGCTGGCGATGCCTTCGGTGGTTCGAATCCACCCGCTCCCACCAAAACGAAACCCGACCCGTTTGGGTCGGTTTTCGTTTTGGTGGAAACGGATGATTGAGACTGCCGGCCACGCAGTGGTCGGTGTGTTCGAATCCCCGCAGCCGCGTCCTCGCGAATTCCGTATCGCTATCCGCTTGTAAACAAGCGGAGGGCGCTCACTTCATTGCTCGTCCTTTTCACCACACATCCACTTCGTTGGGATGTGTGGTGATTTATTGGGGAGGAAAACGCAGTACGATAGGGGCGTTATGTTACCAATCCGAATGGATTGGTCTTTTTGCTTTGTGGGAGCCACGCTCTGCACCGAAGCAGGGTCGTCGAGGGTGCCGCCCCCTACAAACGTCAAACCCGTGTGCCAATCGTATACACTTGTTTTCCTCCTCATCCTCTGCTATAATATTCTCGAAACCATGATTAAGGAGGTGTTGCTGTGAAAAAACGAATGACGATCATCTGTATGGTTCTTCTGCTGTGTCTGAGCTTGTGTGCATGCACCGAAGTGCAAACGGAAAAGGGCGACGAGATCAAGGCCCACTGCGAAGACATGATCGATGCCATTCTGGCAGGAGACAAAGACGCCATCCGCGCCATGATCCCCACGGACGAAATCGACGACGCCGCACTGCAAGACTTCTATGATAACGTGATCCCCTATTTAGAGGGTGTGGAGACCTACACCCTGAAGCAGGTTGGCTGGCATGTTGTGACCAAGAACGGCATAACCCAATATCAGATCAATTTTGAGATGACTACCAACGCCGAAGACTATTATGTATTGGGCGTCATGAACGATGACTATGACGGTCTGGTGCACTTCAACATCACCTCCTACAAGGACCTTGAGGCAGCCGATGCCCTGCCTCACACGGGCACATTGACCACACTGGCAGGCTCCAATGCCCTGCAGTGGGCATTGCTGGTGCTGTCCGCTGCGGTGCTTGTATTCACCGTGGTCATCTTTATTGACTGCTGCAGACAGTCCATAAAGCGCAAATGGCTGTGGCTGCTGTTCATTGCCTTGGGTGCCTTTATTTTCACGGTGACCTATCAAAACGGACACCTCTCCGCCCATTTCAACATCGGCGTTTACCCCATGCTGTACAGCCATCTGAAGCTCACCGCCACAAGCGCCTTCCAGCTGCAGCTGGTGGTTCCGTTGGGTGCCGTCGTTTATCTCATCAGACGCAGCCGTCTGCTTGCGGCAGCCGCGGAACCCAGCACGGAAGCCCCCGCAGAAGAAAATCTTACAGAAGAGCCCGCAGAACATGAAACTGCGGAAAATGAACCGCCAATCGAATAAAACCCACCCCACCCCCCACAAAAGCACGGTCTTTTGTGGGGTATTTTTCATTTCTTCATCGTTTTGCCGAATTTTTGTAATTTTTGAAAAAGGACTTGTAAATTTCTGTAACTTTTATTATAATGTCAACATCTATCATTATGAGATAATATACTCTGAAAGAGGTAAGATCTATGAAGCGAACATTCGGCAAACTCATCACTCTTTTGCTTTGCCTTACCATGATCCTGAGCCTGATGCCCGTGACCGCACTGGCCGCCCCCACACTGGAGGACATCACCGAGATCCCCGGCATCAACAACGATAACCTTGGAGACATCATCGAGGATATCGGCAAGCTGCCCGAGCTGGTGGCCACCCCCGTCCCCGGGGATCCCACCGGTACCTGCGGCGAGAATATCAGCTGGCACCTGTCTCTGTCCACAGGGGCACTGACCCTCAGCGGCAGCGGTGCCATGGCGGATTACGCTGCCAACGGCGCACCTTGGTACAGCTACCGGGGCAAGGTCAAGTCCGTGGTCATGGACGAAGCCATCACCACCATCGGCAACCACGCCTTTGACGGTCTGGCAAATGTGACCACCGTCACCATGCCCGCAGCCCCCACAAGCATCGGCAAGAACGCATTTTACGGCTGCACCAAGCTTGCAGGCATTGACCTGCCCGACAGCATCACCAAAATCGGCATCAGCGCCTTTTCCTACTGCACTGCCCTGACCGAGGTGACCCTGCCCGCAGGCATCACCGCCGTGCCCTCCGCAGCATTTGCATACTGCTCCTCTCTGAAGGAAGCGGTTCTGCATGACGGCATTACCAAGCTGGGCACCTTTGCCTTTACCGACTGCGCTTCCCTGTCCGCCATCACCCTCCCCGAGGGCATGACCCAAATCGACAGCGAAGCCTTCAGCGGCTGCACCGCACTGACCGCAATTGTGCTCCCCGAGGGCATCGTCGTGGGCCGCAGCGCATTTGCCCGCAGCGGTCTGGAATACGCATCCGTGCTGGAGGATGTGAAGCTTGTAGACGGCTTCTTCTCCCGGTGCGCGGATCTGAAGGCTGTTTATCTGCCCAAGAGCGTTACGGAAATCAGCAAGAATGCCTTTGCGGGCTGTGAATCTCTGACCGACGTATACTACGGCGGCAGCAAGCTGGAATGGAAGGCAATCACCGTGGGCGAAAGCAATGACGAGCTGCTGAACGCCAACTTCCACTATAACTGCAGCGGCCTGCCCGAGGACATCGTGGTCACCACCCCCGCACCCACCGCAGCACCTACTCCCGTTGTAACTCCCGCACCTACCGCTGCGCCCACTCCCACCGTGGCACCTACTCCTACCGTGGCACCTACTCCTACCGTGGCACCTACCGTGAAGCCCGACCTGCCCGGCGGTGAATGCGGCGAAAACGCAAAGTGGAGCTTCGACGAATCCACCGGCACCCTGACCATTTACGGCGAGGGCGAGACAGAAAATTGGGGTTCCGCGGAAAATACCCCTTGGTATTCCTATCGCGGCAAAACTAAGACCATTGTCATCCAAAATGGCATCACCCATATTGGCACCTGCGCATTCCGCAATTTCCAGAACCTGACCAAAATTTCTCTCCCCGAAAGTCTGGAATCCATTGGTGGTTCTGTATTCATGGACTGCGTTCGTCTGAGTACCATCGACATCCCCGAATCCGTCAGCCAAATCGGTGCACAGGCATTTTTCGGATGTGAACTGCTGACCGAAGTCACAATTCCCGCAAAAGTTACCATCCTGGAAACTTATCTGTTTACAGATTGTTCTGAACTGACTAAAGTCGTTCTTCCCGAAGGGGTAACTGAAATCGGCGGCAACGCTTTTTCGAACTGTAAAAAGCTGACTGCCATTAACTTGCCCAACTCCCTCGAAAGAATCCGTTATCGTGCATTCTATGATTGTACCGCTCTGCCCGCACTGAAAATTCCTTCCGGCGTGACCGAAATCGGTGATGCCGCATTCAACAATTGTGATGCACTGCTGCAGCTCGCTCTGCCTGAAGGCATCGAAGAAGTAAATTTCATATCCGACTGTACCGGTCTGAAGGCAGTTTACCTTCCCAAGAGCATCGTTGAAATCACCTCCAGTGAATTTAACGCCTGCAAAGGTCTGACCGATGTTTACTACGGCGGAAACGAAGCAGACTGGAAGGACATCATTGTCAACGAAGGAAATGATTATCTTCTGAACGCCACCATTCACTACAATGCAAGCGGTCTGCCCGATGCACCCGTAACCACCCCCGCGCCTACCGCAGCACCTACTCCCACTGTGGAACCCACTCCCGAAGTCACCCCAGCACCCACTCCCGAGGTGACACCCACTCCCACCCCTCAGGGTCCCAATGGCAAGTGCGGTGACAACCTGACTTGGGTACTGAACGAAGAAAAGGGCATCCTGACCATCAGCGGCACAGGTGCTATGTACGACTACGATCTGTACGAAGGCGAAATGGCACCTTGGCACGCATACCGTGATCAGATTGCCTATGTGTGGATCGAAGAAGGCATCACCAAGCTGGGTGCTGTAGCCTTCGCAGACATGAAGTTTGGCACCATTGTCATTCCCGACGGCATCACTGTTCTCCCCGCAGGGCTGCTCCTTGGCACTCCTATCGGCTGGATCTCCCTGCCCGAAAGCCTGAAGGAAATTGAAACGAGAGCACTGGAATGCTACTCTAACCTCGGCTCCGCCTTCGGCACCATTTCTACCATGAGTCAGGTACACTTCCGCGGCACCAAGGATCAGTGGTTCACTATTGAAATCGGCGACCACAATAGAATCGATGGTGCGGATATGTACTACAATTCCAAGTATCTGAGAACTCCCTACGGCTCCAGCGGCCCCTGCGGAGATAACTCCACTTGGAACTATAACAACGAAACCAAGACCATGACCATCAGCGGCACAGGCGCAGCCGTCAATGATACTTGGCAGGGTGTCGTGTCCTCCATGGTCTCCTCCAGCAATATCGAACACGCTGTGATTGAAGAAGGCATCACCTCCATCGGCGGGCTGTTTAACCAGCACGACAGTCTGAAAACCGTAACCATCGCAGGTACCGTGAAGACCATCGGCCCCGATGCGTTCTATAGCTGTGGCAATCTGGTAGAGGTCACACTCTCCGAGGGCCTCGAAACCATCGGTGAGGACGCTTTCGGTGAATGCGGCAAGCTGAATGAGATCGTGATCCCCGAAGGTGTAACCACCATTGGCACGAGAGCATTCGCTGAGGATCCTCTGAAGAAGCTCACCTTGCCCGCAACGCTGACCACTGTGGAATACAATGCATTCCGCTACTGCGGTCAGTTGAAGAACGT
Organism: Oscillospiraceae bacterium; assembly: GCA_017415945.1. The sequence goes on along the minus strand of JAFQDR010000201.1, from coordinate 7,539 downwards.
CCACTTTAACGGCACCGAGGCTGACTGGAAAGCCAACGTCAAGCTGGAAGAAGGCAACGAAGTGCTGACCTCTGCTGCCATGACCTTCGGCAATCAGCCTCGTCCCACCGAAAAGCCCGAAGTGACCCCCGCACCCACTCCCACTGTCAAGCCCAACACACCTCCCGCAACTCCCTCTCCCAACCCCGATCTTGATCCCGAAACCTGCAAGCACACTCTGTTCTTCGTAGCGCCCAAGGAAGCTACCTGCACCGAGGATGGTTTCACCGGCAAGATCATCTGCGGCAAGGGCTGCGGACATGTACTGCAGGAGGGCAGGGTCAAGCCCGCCCTGGGTCACAACTACAAGAACGGCAGCTGCACACGCTGCGGACATGTGGAAGGCACTCCCGAAGTCACTCCCACGCCTCCCGCGGCAGGTGATACGCCCTTCACCGACATCAGCACCGAGGACTGGTTCTATGAGCCCGTCCGCTGGGCAGTCAAGGAGGGTATCACAAGCGGTACAAGCGAGAACACCTTCTCCCCCGATAAGACCTGCACCCGCGCGCAGATCGTGACCTTCCTGTGGGCAGCAAACGGCAAGCCCGAGCCCACCTCCAAGAGTCCCTTCTCTGACGTAAAGGAAAGCGACTGGTTCTACAAGCCCGTCATCTGGGCAGTGGAAAACGACATCACCAGCGGCACCACCGCCACCACCTTCTCCCCCAATATTCCCTGCTCCAGAGCGCAGGTGGTTGCACTGCTGTACAAAGCAGTGAACAGCCCCGCCGTCGAGCGCACGGATAACCCCTTCACCGACGTAACGGAAGCAAATTACTTCTATGACGCGGTGCTGTGGGCATTGGAAAACGAGGTTGCAAGCGGCGTAACCGCAGACAAGTTCGGTTCCAGCCAGCCCTGCACCCGCGCACAAATCGCAACCTTCCTGTACAAGGCATACAACTAAATCATCAAAAAAGACACGGACAAAATCCGTGTCTTTTTTATTTCCGTAATAACGGAGCACCCAAATATTCTTCCCTCGTAGGGAGCATCGTCCCCGATGCTCCGCCACCACCGCATTTGGACACGCAGCAATCATCTATCCATCGGAAATTATCCAACTGCGGAACGGAGCGTCGAGGACGACGCTCCCTACATAGCAATCCCCATAGATGCACCTTAGCTTGCGAAGCAAATATCACATTCCCCATAGGTAAACTCATAACTGAAAAGCCACCCGAAGGTGGCTTTTTGCTTTAGTGTTCGTGATTGAGATTTTCCGTATTGTACTTGCCGCCGTAGCCCACGATGAAGCCGCCGACCTCGGCGTAGTAGCTGCACAGGCCCGTGGTGTGCTCAATGATGAATTTGCAGTTGGGGTACTTCCGCTGGATCAGCTCCTTCAGCTCCAGAGCCCCACCGCTGTTGTAGCAGTGGGCAATGCGCACCTCCGCTCCGTCGTACAGCCCTCGCTGCTCCATCTGCTCCAGCATAGCCTCCAGCGCCTTCTTTTCCCCACGGGGCTTCACCAGAGGCTGGATAGTACCTCCGATAGCCGCCCCCACCATGCGGATACCCAGTGCCCCTGCGATTTTGGCAACCGCGGGATTCACGCGGCCGTTGCGGGAAAGATTGGTCAGGCTCTGGAGACAGAAAATGGTATGCAGGTGGTTGTGGTAGTCCAGCACCTGGTCACGGATCTCCTCAAAGCTTTTGCCCGCCTCTGCCAGCTCTCGGATCTTGTCAACGATCATGGCCAGCTCGGGGCCCGCGCTCAGGGAGTCGAATACATAGGCCTTGCGGTCGGGGTGCTCATCCACATACTCGGCACAGGCCTGCATGGCTGCGTTATAGCTGCCACTGAGGTTTTTGGTGATGGTCACGCAGAACACGTTTTCCGCATCACCGAAGGCATCCAGCCATTCCCCCACGTTGGGGCAGGAGGAGCCGCTTTTGCCCTTGTATTTTTTCAGGTCCCCCACCATATTGGCAAGATCCAGTGTGGTGTCGTCCACATATTCCTTGTCCCCCGCGACAATCTTCAGGGGCACGCTTGCAAAGGGTACGCCCTCCAGCTCCATGATGTTGGAGGAGGAGTCGGAAACGATTTTATAATTCATATCAATACCTCTTTCCCATAGGCTTCCTATTTTACTGAGGACATTGTAACCGTTTCCATGGAAAAAAGGCAAGAAACAGCGGAGAGAACCCTCTCTACGAGCGGTAGAATAGGCAATTCCGTCCATTTAAGGGACATTTTCCGTAAGACGTTCCCCGTCCAACACCTGTTGCATGAGTGCCGCAACCTGTCCCACGCTGTCGTCGGGATACATCACATAGGCCTTGCCCCCCGAAGACCAGTTGTAGTCCGTGCCGCCCTTCCCCGTCACTGCTGCGGAAAAGATCTCCCATTCGTCCAAATCGTCCAGCTCACTTGTCAGCAGCTTGGTCATAGTTGTCAGGGGCATATCCGTCACGAACATCCCCTCTAAGCTGTTCAAAATCTCCCGCCAGCGGCTGAGCACATTCCCCGCAGACAGCTGCCGCACCATAGCCCCGATGACCTGCATTTGGTGCTGCCCTCGGGTATTGTCACCCCCCGCCAGCTTGCTGCGCTCACGGGCAAAGGCAAGGGCTTGTGCACCGTTCAAGGTATTGGCTCCCGCTTGAATACGATAGCCGCCGATGGTGGTGGTAAAGGCGGTCTCGGAATACACCGTCACCCCACCCAAGGCATCGATGAGGGCCTCGAAGCCCTTAAAGTTGATGACCCCGCCGTAGGCCACGGGAACCCCATACAATTGACTGAGTGCCTCCTTGGAATTTTCCAGGCTGTACAGCCCACAGTGGGCCAGCTTGTCCTTGGCACCGTCCCCCGCAGGGTTGGAGACATAGTAATCCCGTGGGGTATTTACCAGCAGCAGCTGACGGGTATTGGGATTGATGACCGCCAAAATGTTCACATCGTTGCGCCCCTTGGTGAGCTTGCCGCTGCGGGTATCGCTGCCCCCCAGATACACAATAAAAGGCTCCTTGTGGGGATTGGGGGGTGCGGCGGTCAAAGGCACCTCTGCCTCCCCGAACATATTGTCCAGACTGCTGCTCAGCTCCAGTGCCATAAAGCTCCCCGCGGCACAGCCCACGGTCAGAACGATGGACAGCAGGCAGGACACAAACCGCTTCCCCATGGCAAAGCGGGGGGATTTGGGGAACATCCCCCGCCAAAGCACCAAGCTCACAAGGCTCAGCACCCCAAACAGCAGCCACACAGCCGCAAGGGGCACTCCCCACTGCCACAACAGCAGCAGAGTCAGTGCCTCCGTCACAATGAGCATGGTCAGCAGAAACACGGAAAATAGGGCAGTACCCTTACGATCGGAAAATTTCATGGAAACACCTGCTTTCAAAAGGTGAAAAATGTAAATACTTTATGAGGTTTTGGCATTGCGCAAGAACACCGTGGGAGTATAATACAGGTAAAATGACCCCTGTGAGGTGCAATCATGAGAACCCAAAACCGCAGCATGCTGGAAGGCCCGCTGTTTACCAATATCATTTTATACTCCATCCCCGTCATGCTTACGGGGGTGTTGCAGCTTCTGTTCAACGCCGCCGACCTTGTGATCGTGGGCCGCTTCTGCGGCAGCATTTCCGTAGCCGCCGTAGGTGCAACAGGTGCCATCACCAATCTGATCGTGAACCTGTTTATCGGCCTGTCCGTAGGCGCGGGCGTTACCGTGGCCCATGGTCTGGGTGGGGAGGATGACGAGACCGTCAGCCGCACGGTTCACACCGCCATCCCCACCGCCATCATCACAGGACTGGTGCTCAGCTGCATCGGCATTGCCGCCGCCCGTCCCGTATTGATGTGGATGGACACCCCTCATAATGTTCTCCCCTTGTCTGCCATTTATATGCAGATTTATTTTGCGGGGATGCCCTTTTCCATGCTGTATAACTTCTGCGCCTCCATTCTCCGCGCAGCGGGGGATACGAAAAGCCCTCTCATGTATCTGACTCTGGCGGGTGTCATCAACGTGGTGCTGAATGTCTTCTTCGTCACCGTGTTCCACATGAACGTGGCGGGTGTGGCACTGGCAACCATTTTGTCTCAGGTGGTCAGCGCAATACTGGTGCTGCGCACTCTGATGCGCCGTGAGGATGCCTGCCGCTTCGTACCGAAGGAAATGCACATCTACAAGCCCCAGCTCATGAAGATGATCCGCATCGGTATGCCCGCAGGGGTGCAGGGCTCCATGTTCGCCATTTCCAACGTCATCATCCAGTCCTCTATCAACTCCTTCGGAGACGCGGTCATGAGCGGCAACGCCGCTGCGGGGAACATCGAGGGCTTCCTCTACACCGCACTGAATGCCTTCCACCAAACCGCCGTAAACTTCATCGGGCAGAACGTAGGCGCGCTGCAGTACAAGCGTGTGAATAAGATTTTGTGGATATGTCTGGGCTGCTCCACGGTACTGGGACTGGCAGGTGGTCTGGGCATCTACGCCGCAGGGGAGACGCTGCTGGGTATTTACATCACCGACTCTCCCATGGCCATCATCCACGGTATGGAGCGTCTGCTGTATGTAGCCATCCCCTACTTCATTTTGGGTGTAATGGACGTATCCACGGGTGCCCTCCGAGGCTTGGGCGCCTCTCTCACCCCCATGATCATTTCCATTTTGGGTGTCTGCGGCATACGCATTGCGTGGATCTACACGGTTTTCCAAATCCCCCAATACCACACCCCCAAGAGCCTGTATATTTCCTACATCGTCAGCTGGATCGTGACCTTCATCGCCCAAATGATCGCCTACCGCGTCATTTACAAGCGACACACCCGAAACCTGCCCAACGACGCATAAACCAAAGGAGCTGCTGCATTTTATGCAACAGCTCCTTGTTTCTTTGGGCAATTTGGTATAGAATAGATAAAATAACTCTTTTTCCGAGGTGAATCGTAAATGTTTAATATTCTGGTCGTTGACGATGATAAAAACACCCGACTGCTTCTCAAGGCAGTACTGGAAGCGGAAAACTACACCGTAGTCACCGCTGCCGACGGCGAGGAGGCCCTTGCCGCCATGGAGCACAGCCACATCGATCTGGTGGTACTGGACGTTATGATGCCGAAAATGGACGGCTATACCTTCACCAAAACTCTGCGCAGTGCAGACAACAACCTGCCCATTCTCATGGTCTCCGCCAAGCAGCTGCCCGCCGACAAAAAGCAGGGCTTCCTGGTGGGCACCGATGACTATATGACCAAGCCCATTGATGAGGAGGAAATGCTCCTGCGCATCCGTGCTCTGCTGCGCCGTGCCAAGATCGCAAACGACCGCCGCATCATCATCGGGGATGTGGTGCTGGACTACGACACTCTGACCGTCAGCCGCGGCGGCGAGGTACAGGAGCTGCCCCGCAAGGAATTTCTGCTGCTGTACAAGCTGCTGAGCTACCCGGGCAAGATCTTTACCCGCATTCAGCTCATGGACGAGATCTGGGGTGCCGACAGCGAGACCGGCTGGGAAACCGTCACCGTACACATCGGCCGTCTCCGCAAGCGCTTTGAGCATTGGGACGAATTTGAGATCGTGTCCGTCCGCGGACTGGGCTATAAGGCGGTGAAGCATCGGTGAAACACAAACGCAGCCCCGGTCGCTTTTGGCTGACTCTGTTTTTCAGCTCCATCATCCTTTTCGCGGTCATCATCAATACCATTCTGGTCAGCTGGCTGCTGATTACCCTTTCCATTAACGACATCTGGTTTTTTGCAGGCACCGCCACTACCCAGGCATGGCGGCTGGTTTTAATGCAAGTCATTCTTAGCCTGCCTATAGGTGCTGTCATTTCCTATCTGGTAACCAAGATCCCTATGGCACCTCTGCGGAATTTGGTGGACAGCATGCACGCACTGGCAGCCGGAGACTTCCACACACGTCTGGACTCTACGGGGCTCCAATGGATCTTCCCCGGCTTTAAGGAATTGTCCGACAGCTTCAATATGCTGGCAGAGGAATTGGAGGACACAGAGCTGCTGCGCTCGGACTTTATCAACAATTTCTCCCATGAATTTAAGACCCCCATCGTGTCCATTGCGGGCTTCGCCAAGCTGCTGAGAAGGGGCAATCTGTCGGAAGAATCCGCACAGGAGTATTTGGAGATCATTGAGCAGGAGTCCATGCGCCTGAGCTATATGGCCACCAATGTGCTGAATCTGACCAAGGTGGAGAATCAGACCATACTCACAGACCTGACGGAATTTAACCTTGCGGAACAGATTCGTGACTGCATTCTGCTTCTGGTGAATAAGTGGGAGGCAAAGCAGCTGGAGCTTCGCTTGGAAATGGATGAGCTGTTTATCCATGCCAACGAGGAGCTGCTGAAGCAGGTGTGGATCAACCTCATCCACAACGCCATAAAATTCACCCCCGAGGGCGGCCTTGTGGAAATCGCCACCCATGACCAAGGGGACTGCATCGCCGTATCCGTCACCAATCACGGCAGTCAGATCCCGACGGAGGCCATGGAGCGCATCTTCAACAAGTTCTATCAGGCAGACGAATCCCATGCCGCCGAGGGCAACGGGGTAGGCCTTGCTATCGTCAAGCGCGTCATCGACCTTCACGGCGGAACCGTTTCCGTCAGCAGTGAAAACAATGTCACCTCTTTTAAGGTAACGCTGCCTATATACTGTACATAATTTCACGATGATGCAATTGTTTAGTTTCAGTTTATATTGACACAGTATCCTTTTTGTAGCAAAACAGAAAGGAGCAAAAACATGAAACGTTCCGAACTCACCAAACTCCAGCTGGCAGGGGCACTGAAGGATTTGACCAATGTTATGCCCTTCCGCAAAATCAGCGTATCCCACATCGCCGATCACGCCGACATGAGCCGAAAGTCCTTTTATTATCACTTCAAGGACAAATACGATTTGGTATCGTTCATTTTTGACTCCGAATTTACCGAATACCGTCAGCAGAACCAACAGTGCTCCTGGCTGGAGCAGCTGTGCCGCTACTTGTATGACCAGCGGGACTTTTACCGTGTGGTACTGGAGTATGACGGACAAAACTGCTTCGAGGATCATCTGCGCAGTTTCATTCGGGACAAGGCCGTGGAGGCAATGGAAACGCCCACCCGAGAGGACATGATTTGTGAAAAGCTGCTGGCAGAGGCCGTACTGGCAATTTTGAAAAGCTGGCTGACAGATGCCGAGGTCTTGGACGCGGACAGCTTCCTTGCAGCCCTCCACCGTGCCATCACCCACTTGACCAACGCAGATATCGGATAATACAACGATCCCCCTCTTCCGCTTGGAAGAGGGGGATAGAGTCTGTCAAAATACTCCTACGGAGCATTTTGACAGAGATGCCCCCGCTTACGCGAAGGGCAAGCAGGTCTGCCGCGCGCATAATTTGTCCGCATTCTGCGAACAAATTCCACACTTGCAGCCCTATTTGTATTTTTCGCTTCGTACATGCCGGCGCGAAAAATAGATTTGACTTTGTTTCGTCCTTACGGACGAAATTCTGCGAAGCATTT
>JAFQDR010000200.1 GCA_017415945.1 Oscillospiraceae bacterium | reverse complement strand
TACTCAGATACTCAATGGACTACACCCCCGAAAAGAGTACAGTGCCAAAAAGAACCTCTTGTTTTAGTGTATCCTTATCCCTGTCGCAAACATCCCCCCACCATGAAGTAAAACATGATGAGGGGATGTATCAAGAATTGTTCCTTCTGTCGTAAATCTGTCGTAAAACTACTAAATTTTTAACTGAAATGTTCTCACATCTCGTTATATCTCTTTATTTTTCTGCTTTTCTCGCTTTTTCACGTACTTTTTAGTCGAGAGTCTTCATTGTGGGGATTACAAGAGCAGGCGATTTATAACTCCACATAATCCTGCAAAAAGCCTTTGTTTACAGGCTTTTTAAGACCAGACATTTACATAACCCTTTGTATCTCTGCATAAGTTTCAGGCATTTTGGTGTAGTAAATGGTGTAGTGTGGTGTAGCAGCTTAACCCGACAGTTTCTCAAAATAATTCCCCAAGGAAGCAAACTCTTTCTGCTTGGCATCCTTCGTCACATCGGCATAGATATTCAAGGTCGTACTGATATCGGCATGCCCCAGCGTGTCCTGGATAACCTTGATATTAACGCCGGCTTCACACAGACGTGTAGTAAACGTATGTCTGAGCGTGTGACAGCTGAACGGCGGAAGCAGAACTTTTGCGCTGGGATTCTTTTCAAGAACCTCGTAGTTGCAGTCACGGACGATACGCTTGATCGCCTTATTGAGAGTTCCCTGGTGCTGTACATGTCCGAAACGATTTACAAAGATAAAATCCGTATACAGATCCACCGACTGCTGACGGGTGATACCCAATTCCTGCTGACGCTGACGTTCCATAAGAAAAGCTTCTTTGACGAAATCCATCATCGGAACAGTGCGTTCGCCCGACTTGGTTTTCGGTGTGTTGATGCTGAACGAGCATCTTTCCGCACCACCTTTATCGTAGTAGATCAGCGTGTGATTGATGTCGACCATTCCTTCTTCAAGATCAATGTCACACCATCTGAGTCCTACGGTTTCACCGACGCGAAGCCCTGTACCTAGCATTACAGCAAAGATCGGATACCAGTGACCGTACTGCTTGCTGTTCTTAACATAGTCAATAAACAACTTCTGTTCTTCAGCGGTCAGAGCCTTTTTCTTCTCAACTTCAAAGTTGTGGGCTTTCTTTAGTTCTTTCAGGACATTCTCTGAAGGATTTACTCTGATATAACCGTCATCAACAGCCATCGAAAACACCTGGTGAAGAATGTTATGTATGGTGTCCATCGTGGATACCTTCAGAATTTTATCATCTGCCAGAGAGTTATAGAATCTTCTGACATCCGATTTTTTCACCATTGTCAACCGTAGTTTACCGAACTGTGGGCGAATGAACTGGTTGTACATGTATTTGTAGTTCTGAAACGTATTGTCTTTAATACCGCGCTTCAGACTGCACCACATATCAAATGCTTCATTGACCGTAATCAGTTTTGTCTCAGTCTTGATACCGTCTCTTACATCCGCCGCAATCTGTTCTTCTTTTTCGCGAAGAAGTTCGAGCGTGCCTGCATAAACGGAATGACGCTTGCCATCCGGTGTTGACCAGCGATATTCATATACCCCGTCTGCTCGTTGTAATTCGCCCTTGCGAAGTGCGATTCTTTCTTTATCGAGTCGTCTGCTGCTTTTCCCTTTCGCTGTTTTGCTTGTTTTTTGCGTTGTCATTATGCTCCTCCTTCAAAAAGGAGACGCAGGATGTTACAATAATAGTTTATCACATCTGCAGCATCCGTGCAAGTCTCCTTTTATTAACAATCCGTGCCGTCAAGCAGATTTATATTGAAAAGTGTTTTTCAATATATTCATCCAGCTTTTTTCGCTTGATCAGCCGCTTACTGCCTACCCACAATACAAACTCGCATTTATCATCGTTTGTCAGTTTGCGTAGTTTATTTATCCCTATTCCCGAGTATGCCGCTGCTTCTTCAAGGGTAAGATTGCTTTTTTCCCAGATCGGTATTTCTTTCGCCATAGATAAACCTCCTGATATTTTGTGATGCATCCAACGCTCGGACCAGTTCCTATGCTCTCCCGACCACGTTTTTGCAGGCTGATGCTGTGCATCAATTCTTCTGCGGGCACGCTCCGTTTCATGAGCTGAAGCCTCATGGCACACTATCCGCAGATCCTGTATCCCTCCCGGCAGTTGGATTGTTCGGTTGTGAGATGATTTTTCATCTGCATCCAATTACGCATTAAAAATGTCAGAAGTTACTCATTTCAGAAAGTTACCCAATATTTACATTGCTGTTACCAATAACAAAAACCACGGCATCATCTCGCTAATGAGACCTGCCGTGGTATATATCGTGGTATATATGTTGATTAAATTGTGGTCACTCACTCCGCAAAGCAACCACAGGATCCTTCTTCGCTGCACTTCTGGACGGAATAATACCGGAAATCAGCGTCAACAGCACACTGATACCGATCAGAACCAAAGCCGCAGGCAGCGGCAGGAATGCGTTCAGGTTGGCAATGCCCGTCAGATGATGCAGAATCGCATTGATCGGGATGCAGAGCAGCCATGTAATGATCACGCCCAGCGTACCGGATGTAAAGCCGATGATAACAGTCTCGGCGTTGAACATATTCGATACGTTCTTTTTCGATGCACCGATGGCACGGAGAATACCGATTTCCTTGGTTCGTTCCTGTACGGAGATGAGTGTAATTACGCCGATCATGATTGAGGAAACGATCAGAGAAATGGCAACAAACGCGATCAGAACATAGGTAATTGCATTGATGATCGTAGTCACAGAGGACATCATCAGTCCCACATAGTCAGTATAGCTGATCTTGGACAGTTCGTCCACATTTTCGTTGTAAGCCACAATGGCTTCTTCAATCACATCCTTATTTTCAAAGGAAGATGCATACAGATTGATCGTGGAGGGATTTGCAAGGTCAATACAGCCGAGTTCGATCAGGTTACTTTCATAGGTGGAATCGGAGAATTCCAGAACCTCATCATAGTAAAGTGCCATCTGATTGTCGGTGTAGGACGGCATTGCCATATCAAGTGCGGCACTAAGCTGCTCGCTTGTCATAGCGGAAAGCTGTGCCTGTACCTGTGCGGCATACTGCGCTTTGGTCTGCTCCGTCACCATCTGCGTGAACATTTCTGTCATATCTTCGTCGGACATCGCTTCGATGTAGCTCTTTACATCGCTCTCCGCCATTCCCATCTGCTGAGTCAGCGCCTGCGTCATGGCGGCATCCATGTCTGCACGGGTCATGCTTCCCATGGTCTGGCTGACGATGGCATCCAGCTCTTCCTCCGACGGGATCGACATGATCTTCGTGTATGCCGATGCCTTTTCCGCTTCTGTCAGGGATGCAATGTAAGATTTGAATGCAGTGACCTTTTCCGTATCGGTCAAATTTCCTGTGTTTTCCCGGAACGGAAGCCCTGTGAAAATATCACGGGAGGAATCGTCAAGCTGTGCCTGTACAGCAGGAGAATCTGCCGCAGTTTCAATCACATATTCCGTCAGCTTGCTTGTGTAGCCGATCGTGCCGGTAAGCATGGTAGAAACCGCTTCTTCGCTGGGGCGGATAATACCGGAAACCTTCAGAACCGTTCCGTTGTCGTAGAGATATTTCAGACCTGCCGGTGTATCCCGCAGATCGGTATACAGTCCGGTTGACTCATCCAATGTATAGCAATCGGAGTTGAGAATCGTGCGGAATTCCATATTGCAGATTTCCTCATAGCTCCACTTCTGTTCCGTGATATCAAGCGTGGTTTTGTTGAATGCCGCCTGCGCCATGGCATCGATCTCATCCTTTGATTTCAGCCCCAGCGCATACAGTGTCATGTCGTCAATCTCGTTGTTTTCATCCACCACCAGAACGATTTCATTGTAGGAGTTCGGCCATGATCCGTAGATCACATCGTACTGCTTTTCCAGAAGAGGGCTGACTGGCTTTCCGTTGTCACCGGGAAGCATTTCCTGCCACAGAATGATGGAGGAGCCCATCGGAGACATACTTGCCATGGATTCCATATTGGCAGTGGAACCGGTGGCTTCTCCCATATCCATCATGGAGGACATATCCATACCGAAGTATTCGATCAGAAGATCCTGCATCAGTGCCTGTGAATCGGACTGGATGATCTCCCCGTCCACATTTTTGGTATAGATGAGCAGATCGTGGTTATAGGTGTACTGTACACCGCTGACAGCATCGTAAAGACCGGAAGTGCTTTCCTCGTCTGCGCGCTCTGATTCTATGTAGGTCTTGAATGCTGCCAGGTCATTTTCATCTGCTTCCAGTGTATTCAGGGTATTGATCATATCGTAGATCATACCCTTCTGGTACACTGCATCCTTTTCGTGCTCACCGTGGGATTGTGCCTGTCCCATAAAGGTCTGCATGAGTGTACCCATATCCATATGCTGGGATTCCAGTGTCAGCGGATAAGAGGACAGCGTATCCTCCTGCAGAGCGTCAATATAGGCAGTCATGCCCTGAGAAACGGCGAAGATCAGCGCAATACCGATGATGCCGATACTGCCGGCAAAGGAGGTCAGCATGGTACGGCCTTTTTTGGTTGTCAGATTTTTGAGTGACAGTGCGAAGGAGGTGGACAGCTTCATGGACGGTTTCTTTTCCGTCTTTTTTTCTGCCAGTTTTCGCTCATCACTGCGTCTGTTCAGCTGGATTTCTTCTTCACTGAGGGGGAAGGAGTCGTCGGTAACCTGTCCGTCCAGCATCCGGATGATACGGGTGGAATATTTTTCCGCAAGCTCCGGATTGTGCGTAACCATAATGATCAGACGGTCACGGGAGATATTCTTCAGAATCTCCATAACCTGTACACTGGTTTCGGTGTCAAGCGCACCGGTCGGCTCGTCCGCAAGGATAATATCTGGATTGTTGACAAGCGCACGGGCAATTGCCACACGCTGCATCTGACCGCCGGACATTTCCGAAGGCTTTTTATGAAGCTGTGTTCCAAGCCCTACATCCTCCAATGCTTTCTTTGCTCTCTCCCGGCGTTCATGCCTTGACACACCGGACAGACTCAGCGCCAGTTCCACATTCTGCAGTACCGACTGGTGCGGGATCAGGTTATAGCTCTGGAACACAAAACCGATGGAATGGTTTCGGTAGGAGTCCCAGTCCCGGTCTTTGAAATCTTTTGTGGAACGTCCGTTTATCACAAGATCGCCGTCCGAATACTGGTCGAGTCCGCCGATGATGTTGAGCATGGTGGTCTTGCCGCATCCGGAGGGACCGAGAATGGATACAAATTCACTTTCCCGGAATTTCAGGTTGATGCCGCGCAGAGCGTGTACCGTACCGTCGCCGGCAGGGTAATCTTTTTTTATGTTTTTCAGTTCAAGCATACAATTTTTCGTCTTTCTTGGTATTCTATCATATCATGCGAGATCAGTGCTTATACAGATGGTCAGAACATCGCCATCTCCTGTTCGGATTCACGGTTTGGTTTCCCTTTATTGACATCATCCCGCAGGAGCCGATACAAAGCGGCAGCAAGCGGAACACCGAGAAGCATTCCGGGGATTCCCATGACACCGCCGCCTATGGTGACCGCAGCCAGCACCCAGATACCGGGTAACCCGATGGAGGAACCAACAACACGGGGATAAATGATATTTCCTTCCAGCTGCTGTAAAACAATGATATATACGATGAACAGGACAGCCTTCATGGGCGAAACCGTCATAATCATGAATGCTCCGATGCCTGCGCCGATATATGCACCGGCAATCGGGATCAGGGCAGTAAAAGCGATAAGCGCACCGATCATGGTGGCATACGGGAAATCGAAAATCAACATACCTATGGTACAGAGCAGACCGAGTATCACTGCTTCTGTACACTGTCCAACGATATACTTATGTATGCAATCGTTGAAGGTACGCAGGACATACAGGATTTTTTCTTTTGCCTTTGGTTTCAGATACCGATTCATCACCCGACAGCATTGTGCGGCAATCTTCTCTTTGCCCAAAAGCAAATATACAGCAAAAATGACTGCCAGAAGAAAGTTTACCACGCCGGAAAATACATTTCCGATAATGCGGAATGCAATATCAACCACACTTCCCACACCGGAAGTAACGGCATTCAGGATCTTAGAAATCTGTGATTTCCAATCAATCCCTTCCAGCATAGCAAACATATCTTCCGGGAGAATGTGCAGTTCTTCTACCCATAGGGTCAGCTTCTGCATTGCTGTCGGAATCATATTGAGCAGTAGTTCCACAGCATCCCACAGCTGAGGAATCACCAGAGCGACAACCAGTGAGATGATGACAAGCAGTGTCAGCATAGCAAACAGCAGACACAGTATCCGTCTTGTTTTTATTACAGCTGTTCTTTTACTCCCGGGAAACCAATGACGCTCATAAAAACACATGGGAATGTTCAGGATAAAAGCTGCGGCACATCCAACAAGCAAAGGCGATGCGGCATCAAGGAATACTCCAAAAAATCCGCTCAGCCGATCCCAGTAATGGACAGCCAGAAAGAGAAGGAATGCGCCGACAAACAGCGGAACGTATTTTTTCGACTCTGTTTTCACGTATTGTACCTCTTTTGCACATTACAGCCGATTCACAGATTTATCGTACTTTCCCCAAAACATTTCCACCGCGTTTTCATAGGCAGCCTTATCCGTCATAT
>JAFQDR010000199.1 GCA_017415945.1 Oscillospiraceae bacterium | reverse complement strand
TGGGAGGATTCGTACCAGAAATCGTAGTTGCCTACGTACATCTTGATCTTGCCGTAGTCAATATCAACGATGTGGGTACATACGTTATTCAGGAAGTAACGGTCATGGGAGACCACCAGAACGGTGCCTTCATAGTCCATGAGGAAGTCTTCCAGCCAAACAACGGAAGCAAGGTCCAGGTTGTTGGTAGGTTCGTCCAGCAGGATAATGTCGGGGTTGCCGAACAGTGCCTGTGCCAGCAGTACCTTCACCTTCAGACGGGGATCCATTTCGCTCATCATGTTGTAGTGCATGTCGGGGGTGATACCCAGACCCTGCAGCAGACGGCTTGCATCGGATTCAGCTTCCCAGCCGCCCAGCTCGGCAAATTCTTCTTCCAGCTCTGCGGCACGCAGACCATCTTCATCGGTGAAGTCTTCCTTCATATAGATGGCATCCTTTTCCTTGCCGCAGTCATACAGACGCTGATTGCCCATGATGACGGTATCCATAACGGTGTATTCGTCATACATGAACTGATCCTGCTTCAGCACGGACATACGTGCTTTGGGATCGATATGAACATGACCGGAGGATGCTTCCAGTTCACCGGAAAGGATTCTTACAAAGGTGGATTTGCCTGCACCGTTTGCACCGATAATGCCGTAGCAGTTGCCGGCGGTAAACTGCAGGTCGACTTTGGAAAACAGCACAGAGCCGCCAAACTGCATGGAAAGATTGTCAACAGTAATCATTGGTAGCCTCCAGATTAAAAATTTCTTTACAGACAGAATTATCATAACACATATTTTCCAAATATGATAGTCTATTTTTGGAAAAAATAAAGCAGACGAAATTTTTCGTCTGCTTTACTACATGCTGCTATGCTTACTTTGCGAAGTAGATCATATCTCTGCTGATTTCGTCCAGAGAATGTGCGCCGCACATGGTCATGGTGTCAACCAGTTCAGCACCCAGCTTATCGGTGTAAACCTTGATGCCTTCCTTGCCGCCACCGTATACCATGGGGACATAGGGACGACCGATCAGAACGCAGTCAGCGCCGATGGCCAGAGCCTTGAAGATGTCGGAGCCGGTGCGGATGCCGCCGTCAACCATGATGACGGTGTCCTTGCCCACAGCATCCACGATGTCAGCCAGAACCTCTGCGGTGGAGGGGCAGTTGCCCAGAACACGGCCGCCGTGGTTAGAGACAACGATGCCCTTTGCGCCTGCTTCAACGGCTTTGACTGCACCCTTTACGGTCATGATACCCTTCAGAATGAAAGGCATCTTTGCGTATTCAATGATCTCACGCAGCTCTGCAACAGACTTGCTGCCTGCATTGGGGTTCATAGCCTTCAGGAAGGGAAGACCTGCACCGTCAATGTCCATAGCTGCCGCAAAAATATCGGTTGCGTTCAGAACATCCAGCTTTTCCTTTACAGCCTCAATGTTCCAGGGCTTAATGACGGGAACGCCGATACCACCGAACTGGTTCATGACGCGAGCGGAGGACAGCATAACCTCGGGGTCAACGCCGTCGCCGGTGAATGCTGCGATGCCCGCTTCAATGCAGCCGGGGATCAGCTGTGCATTGTAGGTGATGTCGGTATGGTCGCCGCCGTAGTGCATCTTCATGGAGCCGATGGGAGCAGCAAAGAAGGGGTACTTGAACTGCTTGCCGAACAGCTCGAAGGAGGTGTCGGGGGTCTTGTTGCTGCAGATGGTATCCATGTTGACGAAGATGTCCTGCCACTTTTCGTAGTTGCGGACAGCGGTCAGTCCGGGGGGCTTGCAGCCGGGGCCGGGGATTCTGTTGGCGCATGCTTTACCGTTGCAGGTGGGGCATACCAGACAGTGATTGCCGAAGATTTCTCTGGCATTCTTGCAAATTTCCTGATAATCCATATTGATCTCCCTTATTGTTTTTTTTCTTTTCTGAGGTGTTTTCCAACTGGTTGTATCATATCATATTTGCAGTGCAACGTCAATTTTTGTTATTTTTTTATTCCATTCTTCGTGTCATTTCTTTTTGGAGTCTGCTGATCGTGCGTTTTTCCAAACGGCTGATGTAGCTCTGGCTGATTCCCATGATCTCGGCAACCTCTTTTTGCGTATATTCCCGACTGCCCTGAAGCCCGAAGCGCAGTTCAATGATTCTGCGTTCGCGAGGGTTCAGCGCGGCTATGGATTCACGGAGCATTTTTTTATCCGCGTCATCCTCTAAGGGTCTGCTGACTGCGTCATCCTAGGTGCCCAGTATATCCGACAGCAGCAGCTCATTTCCGTCCCAGTCGGTGTTCAGCGGCTCATCCAAGCTGACCTCTGTCTTTACGTTGCTGTATTTCCGCAGATACATGAGAATCTCATTTTCGATGCATCGGGATGCGTATGTAGCCAATTTGATGTTCTTGGTGGGGTTAAAGGTGTTGATAGCCTTAATGAGTCCGATGGTTCCCAGAGAAATCAGATCCTCTAAGCCGATGCCTGTGTTCTCGAAGCGTTTAGCGATATAAACCACTAAGCGGAGATTATGCTCAATGAGCAGCTGTTTGTAATACAGGCTGCCGCTTGTCATTTGGGTGATGGCAATTTCCTCCTCCTGCTTATTCAGCGGAGGGGGAAGGGTGTCGCTGCCGCCAATGTAAAATATGTATGGGGTGCCCAGAATGGCGGATAAGAGCTTCCATTTCAGTGGGATCGTTTGATTTATCATATTTCCTCCTAATAAATTGCTTGATATGGGGTTTGGGCGCTGAATGCAGTTTGGGAAAAGGCGACGATGTGTGGTTCCGATTTGTTGTTGATGATGACGGAGTCAGGGGAAAAGCCCAGCAGCATTCCGTTGCCTGTAATGGTGCGGCAGGGGATCAGCCGCATACGTCCTTTGCAGTACTCTATGCTGCTCAGTTCATTAAACAGCTCATAGGGGTCGTTATTCTTTATACGGAGGTCGGGGAACAGAGGAAGAAGGCTGTCGTTGCTGCAAATAAGGACAGGGCGGTTTGTAATGGAGTCGTACAGCTCATTCCCGCTGTCGTGCAGTGCTTGAAAGGATACGGTTTTACCGTTCAGCGACACGGAAACGGTGTGATATTCTCTTTTTTTGAATTGAGGGGTGTTTCGGAAATAGAAGCTGAGAATGCAGTAGAGCAGACTGAATATAAGAAATATGCTTTTGAATGGCAGCGGAAGATATCGGACGTTCCGATATTCTATGGAGACGGCGGACAGGAACCCACCTGTCATTGCGGAGATGCACAAAAAAATAAGAGTACAGCGGAAAAAATGCTGCTCTCTGCGGAAGGACAGAATGCAAAGGATACAGCTGATGCCTATTTCCAATATGGGATGACTTATCCAAAAGAATTCGGGCAGCGTACACAGACAGGCGTAGATCCCTCCCAAAGCAGAGGCGAGGAGAATGGAAGCTCTGTGGATTACCGCCCCTCCAACCCGTGCAGTGCACAGCAACAGTATGTAGTCACATATAAAATTGATTAAAAAAAGAGTGTCGAGGTAAATGATGTTCATGGAAAACATTATAAACCGTGGGTTGTAAGAAATTTGTCATTTGCAATAGTGTAATTTTGTGGTAGAATAAGTCTGTATAGTTTCGCCTTGATGACAGAAAGCTCCTTTGATGGTTACAAAGGCGGACTCTGCACTATGATCATGTATAATCTGAAAGGGGTAATCATATGTCCCAGAGCAATCCTGTATATCGTCGTGTGCTGCTGAAGGTATCCGGCGAGGCATTGTCCGGCGGAAAGGGCACCGGTCTGGACTTTGCGGTTATGAAGGAAGTATGCCTTGCCATTAAGCAGTGCACCGATATGGGTGTGCAGGTTGGTATCGTCGTGGGCGGCGGCAACTTCTGGAGAGGGGTCAAGAACGGCGAAGGCAAGATGGATCGTACCCGTGCCGACCGTATGGGTATGATGGCGACCGTTATGAATGCGCTGGCACTCAGCGATGTATTTGAGCAGAACGGCGTGGATGCGAGAGTCATGACCGCAACCCCCATGCCTGCATTTGGGGAGACCTTCACCAAGGAAGCTGCGGTGCGTCATTTGAATAAGGGCCGTGTGGTCATTTTCGGCGCAGGCTCCGGCAATCCCTATTTTACCACCGATACCGCGGGGGTTCTCCGTGCGCTGGAAATTGAAGCGGAAGCCATTCTGCTGGCGAAGAATATTGATGGTGTATATTCCGCGGATCCCAATAAGGATCCCACTGCGGTGAAATATGACACCATTACATACGATGAAATGCTTGCCCGTCATCTTGCTGTTATGGATACTGCGGCAACTTCCATTGCTATGGAAAACGATCTTCCCATCGAAGTATTTGCTTTGAAGGAACCCGAAAACATCGTTCGCGTGGTTCTGGGTGAAAAGATCGGCACATCTGTTGTGAAATAATTTTATTACCATATTTTGTAGGAGGAAATAAACATGGCTAACCACAAGGAATTTAAGGAAAGAATGCAGAAATCTCTGGATCATCTGGCAAGCGAATTTGCAACTGTTCGCGCAGGCAGAGCAAACCCCGCTGTTCTGGACCATATTCAGGTTGAATACTACGGCAGCCCCACACCCATCCAGCAGGTTGCTTCCATTTCTTCTCCCGATCCCCGTTCTCTGGTCATTCAGCCCTGGGACAGCTCTATTCTGAAGGGCATTGAAAAGGCAATTCTGACCTCCGATCTGGGCATTAACCCCACCAATGACGGCAAGTGCATCCGTCTGCTGTTCCCCCAGCTGACCGAAGAACGCCGTAAGGATCTGGCAAAGCAGGTCAAGAAGTATTCTGAAGAAGCGAAAGTGGCCATGCGTAACATCCGTCGTGACGGTATGGACTATGTCAAGAAGCTGAAGAAGAACGGTGAGATCACCGAGGACGATCAGAAGAAGGCAGAGAAGGATCTGCAGGATCTGCTGGATAAAAACATCAAGAAGGTCGATGCTGCCCTGGCTGCCAAGGAAAAGGAATTGATGGCGATCTGATGATCGCTTTGCAACGGGGGGCGCATTGCGCCCCTCATGTAGTTTAAGGTGTGAAAAATGGCATTATTTGAGAAGAAAAAAGTGCAGCAGCTTCCTGCACCCCGGCATATTGCCATTATTATGGATGGTAATGGCCGGTGGGCGAAAAACCGCGGCTTGCCTCGTACTGCCGGTCATGCTGCTGGAGCGGAGACTTTTCGCCGCATCGCCAACTACTGCCGCACCCTGGGTGTGGAGTATCTGAC
>JAFQDR010000198.1 GCA_017415945.1 Oscillospiraceae bacterium | reverse complement strand
GAGCTGCCCATCTTAACCTTCAAGCGGCGGCAGCAAGCAGCCGCCCTACGGTGCGTCAAATTATGGGGCACAGCACAAAAAACGGAACGAACCAAATCGGCTCGTTCCGTTTTTGATTTATTGAATTTCCTGTTCCAATCCGTCAAATTCCTTTGTGGAAAAGAACTGCCCAAGTGTGATTTCCAGTGCATCGCAAATCTTTTTAATAGTCGCTACTTCCGGTCGTTTGCTCTTTGAGCCCAAAATACTATAAACCGTGGAAGGGCTTACTCCTGCACGATTGGCAAGTTCATTGGGTGCGATGCCTTGCTGGCGGCACAACTCCATAATTCTGTTGGCAATGGCATCTTTCAATGTCATGTTACACTCTCCTGTGGGATATATCCAATAAACATTTTAGATATTTTGTCCCTCATTCGTGTGGGACATATCCCAATTTTTGAAGAAGCATGGTATAGTATTGGATATATCCCACAACAAAGGAGAAAAACATGACGGACTATCAACGAATGTACATTGCCATGTTCCGCGCTGCAGAAACGGCAGTTCGATTTTTGGAAGAAGACATGCCAAAGGAAGCTGCCATATTTGTATTAAAATTAGGTCAAATCATCTGTGAGGAGATTTACATTGCAACCGCTGATGAAGACGAAGCCTCATAATGCACAAAAACGGAACGAACCAAATCGGCTCGTTCCGTTTTTTCATCTCATAAATTCCTTCATGCGTGCGAGGTCACACATTTCGGTGAAGTATTGGTAATATGGCATCAGGAAGTCGTAGCCCTCCAGCAGATCCTCTGCAATTTGGCGGCTTTCCAATGTGCTGTCCCACTGCCGCTCGCAGCTGATGGAAAAGCCCTTGCGGTTGTACCACTTTGCCAAAATCCCCTGGGGGGTATCGGGCTTGGGCCGCTTATATTCGGGGGAATCCAGCACAAACACATTCTGTGCCTCTAACCGCTCCGCCAAGGGCAGCAGCCCCTCCGGATGCTCCAGCAGCTCCTTACGGTAGCACTCCATGGTAAAGGGCTTGGCCATCCACATGCCCATGCCGTAGCCGTAGCCCTCGGGGCCGATCTCGAACCAGAACACAGGCCGTTCCGTCCAATGCTCCGCGGCGGGTCTGCGAATGGAGAACCACAGGTGATCCTTGTAGGGTCCCTTCCCGTGGAGGCGGCGGGCATCACGGTAAATGCGGGACACATGGAGCTCCATATTCAAGTCGGGGTACTTCTCCGTAAATCGGTCGAACACCTCCTGTGCCAGCTCCTTCAAGGGCTGCTGCACAAGACTCAGATATTCCTGCTTATGCGCCATGAACCAGTCACGATAGTTATTGAACCGAATGCCCCAGAGAAAATCCGAGGCAGCGGGGGTAAATCCTGTAAACAATGTTGTATCTCTCCTGTTCTTCGTGTTTCAAGTAGGGCAGGGCCTTGGTCCTGCCGCTCTTTGCTTATGAAATTGCTGCAGTTCGGCGGGAGCAAGCCCCCGCCCTACGGAAGACAGACTTATGTTTTGTGAACATGATTGCCGATGTGGTCAATGCAGTAGCAGTGGTAGCCCTCGCAGCGGGAGCAGAAGCGGAACTCCAGATCGGGATAGTCCGTGTCGGTGCGTCCGCAGACCTCGCACTTGCGATTGTAGGGCTTGGTCTTCATTTCGTGATGGATGCGCCGCTGCTCGTTTTTGAAGTTGGTCTTGGTCTGACGGCGTGCCTTGCTTTCGGGGGTAAACAGCTGCAGCAGCCATTCCCCGAAGAACAGCACATAGTTCAGCAGTGCCACAACGGGCAGCAGGTTGTAGGGGAAGGGATTGCCCAAGATCCCCGCCAAAAACAGCAGCAGGTCAGCCAGTGCCAGCCACTTGATCTTAATGGGAATGATGAACATAAACAGCAGCTGCAGATCGGGGTACAGAGTGGCAAAGGCAAAGAACATGGACAGGTTGATATAGTGAGAGGTAGCGGTCACGTCATAGCCCGTCAGCAGCCACATGACAGTGCTGTACAGACCGCTCAGCAGCATGCCCGACACATAGAACACCGTAAACTTTGCGCTGCCCCAGCGATCCTCCAAGGCATTGCCGATGAAGTAATACAAATACAGCCACAGCACCAATGCCAGCCCCGTGCTTTCGGGGATGAACACAAAGGTGACCAAACGCCAGATCTGTCCGTGCTTGAAGATCATCTCGGGCGAGAAGGTCAGCAGTCCCCGCAGCATCCCCGTGGTGTCCATAGCCGACAGCAGAAACACGGCGATATTGCCGATGACGATGTACAGCATCAGTCGGGGAATACCGAAGTTGGGGTGGGTGTAGCAAAATCGGTCGATTTTATCCATAAGCTTTTTCATGTTTGTTTCCTCCGTGAGGGGTAAGTAGTCATGCGAAATCCTTCGCACAGCACATTGTACCATAATTTGTTTGCAAATACACTATTTTTATGCTTTTGTTTTTTCGACACATATGTTATATTTATGCTGTATCTTTATAGAATCGCGTTACTATGCCCATTTTACTGAGAAATTGAGGAAATGACTTTGAAATACGAAGAAAACAACGAACAGCTCCACCCCGAACGTGAGGAGCGTGAGCTGAAAAACGAGATCGTGGAGGGCCGCAACGCCGTCATCGAAGCACTGCGTGCGGGCCGCGCCATCGATAAGATCTATCTGGCAAAGGGTGAGACCGACAAGACGCTGGGTCACATTGCCTCCAAGGCCCGTGCCAACGGCATTGTGGTGGTGGAGACCGAACGCCGCAAGCTGGACATGATGAGCCAGACCGGTGCCCATCAGGGCGTGGTTGCGGTCTGTGCCGTGCGCACCTACTGCTCCACTGACGACATTCTGGCCATTGCGGCGGAGCGTGGGGAGGATCCCTTCGTCATCATCTGCGATGAGATCAGCGACCCCCACAATCTGGGTGCCATCATCCGCTCCGCGGAATGCGCGGGTGCCCACGGCATCATCATCCCCAAGCGCCGCAGCGCAGGGGTCACCGCCATTGTGGGCAAGGTCAGCGCAGGTGCCGCCGAGCATATGGCCGTTGCCCGCGTGCCCAATATCACCAATGCCATTAAGGAGCTGAAGCAGGCAGGCCTGTGGATCTACGGCACCGCTGCCGACGGTCAGTCCTCCCTGTGGAAAACCAACCTGACAGGCCCCATCGGTCTGGTCATCGGCTCCGAAGGGGACGGCATGAGCCGTCTGGTGGCTGAGAGCTGCGACGTATGCGTAAGCATCCCCATGAAGGGCAAGGTCAGCTCCCTGAATGCTTCCTGTGCCGCCACCATTTTGATGTACGAAGTATTGCACCAGAGAATGAAGTAATATCGTAAGGATTGTGAGATAATGAGTATTCTGGAAGATCTGGAATTATTGGATCTGACCGATGCATCGGAGGACGATATCGAATTTGATCTGGATGATATCCTGTTCGAATTCAGCACCCCCGGTCTGTTCGACACCCCCGAGGAGGATGCCGAGCCCCTGCCGCAGATCATTGAGGAGGACGATGCCACTCTGGTATTCGCCGCCATCGAGGATCCTGCAGAGGAAGCAGCACCCGCAGCTCCCGCCACCGAGGAGCCCGTCCCTCAGGAGACTATTGTCATTCCCGTCATCACCGAAGCCCCCGAGGACTTTTTCTCCGAGGATGAGGAAGACGAGGATGTCAAGGTAATGCCCGAAGCTGCCGTCTCCGAGGACACCTCTGTGTACCACGGGGATCTGTTGGGTGACCCCTTCGGTATCGGCGACATCCTCTATGAATTCGGCACCCCCATAGACGAGGAGGGTGTGAAGGTCTATGCTCCCGAAGCCAAGGACGCGCCCGCGGAGGATGAGGAGGACATCAAGGTCTATATCCCCGAGGAAACCGTGCCCTTCACCGCCGTGGAGGATCTGGAGATCCCCGAGGCCATCGGCCCCGCACCTGCAGCTTTGACCGAGCCCCCCAAGGAAAAGGGCCCCGGTCTGCTGACCAAGGCCGCTGCCGCAGTCATGGGTCTGTTGGGCAGCTTCAAAAAGAAGCCCGCCAAGGCCACCGCGGATACCGCGCCCGCCGATCCCTTTGCCCACGCCCGTGACCTGTTCGAGGATCAGATGCTGTCCGTAGACGATCTGGACATGGACAGTGCTCTGATGCTGGAGCTGGAGGTCATGGCGGAGATGGAAGCGGAACGGGAAGCCAAGCAGGCTGCATGGGAGGCAGAGGAGCACATCATGGATGTGGCCGACCCCATCGTCGAGGTGCCCGCAGCCATTGCCGCACTGCAGCGGGAAGCAGAGGAGGAAGCCCTGCGCAAGGCCGCAGAGGAAGCCGCTCTCCGTGCTGCCGAGGAGGAAGAGCTCCAGTCCGTGGCACAGGATGAGCTGTTTGACTGGATCGAATCCACCAACAAGCTCCGCCGCAAGCCCGCCGAGCAGGAGGATGCCTTCTCCTTGGAAGAGCCCGCCGTGGAATTGGCGGAGGAGGATGACGTACAGGTTTACGTTCCCGCCCTGCCTGAGGAGGATACCGCAGAGCCCATGGCCCAATTGCCCGCGCTTTCCGTCACGGAAGAGCCCGCTCCGACTCCCACAGAGTATGCGGAGGAGGAAAGCTCTGCAGAGATTTTGTCTCTGCTGGAAAATCCCGACACCCAGCAGGAGGGTGCCGCTGTGTCTGCTGAAGCCGAAGAGGACAAGATTTCCGACGATGACCTGCGGTATGTGCCCGAGGAGGCCCCCGCAAAGGCCATCGGCAGCCATATCGGCAAGAAATTCAACGCGGTCATGGCTCTCTTCACCGCCGCTATGGGAGATGAGGACGAGGATGCTCTGGGCGCGGAGGTCACCCCCACCAAGGCCTATCGCTTCTTTAATAAATTCATCAATGACTATCGCTTCCGCGTGCGGCTGTCCGCAGTGCTGTGTGTGATCTCCGCATGGATCGCACTGGGTCTGCCCGTGTTCGGTTCTCTCCGGAACCCCGCCACAGCTGCAACCATGTGCATGATGCTCCTGCTGACAGTCATGCTGGCAGGTGCGGATATTCTGGCAAGGGGCTTCACCGCCCTTCTGCGCAGACAGCCCACCCTTCACAGCTTGGTGTTCGTCTCCTGCATCGCATCTGTCATTGATGCCCTCGTGATCATTTCCACCAAGGGTAAGGGCGGCTATCTGCCCTTCTGCGCCGTGTCTGCCATCAGCGTGTGCTTTGCCATCTACGGCAGCCTGCTCTACTGCCGCAGCCAGCGACTGAATTTCAAGACCTTGGAACAGTGCGCCGAGCCCCTGACCATCAGCGTGGACTACGGCATCGTGGACGAGGAGACCACCACCGTATACCGTACCATCGGTCATCCCGAGCAGTACATCCACCGCAGCGAGGAAGAAGACCTTGCGGAAACCGTTTACGGCTTGGCCGCACCTCTGCTGCTGGTGGGCATTCCCGTTTTGAGTCTGCTGGCAGCTCTGCTGTCCGACGGCATGGGAGATTTCTTCCATATTCTGGCAGCCATGTATGCCGCCGCCCCCGCCTTCTCCGCATTGCTGGCCTTCCCCCTGCCCTATTTCCTGACCCAGCGTGACCTGTACGCAACCAAGTCCGCCATTGCGGGCTGGACGGGCACCAAGGAGATCGGACGTGTTTCCACCATGATCGTCACCGACCGTGACCTGTTCCCCGATGAGACCGTGGTCATCAACAGCATCCGCATTGTGGACGGGGTGAACCCCGAGCTGACCATGAGCTATTTCTGCAGCATGATCAAGGAAAGCGGCAGCTGTCTGGTGCCCGCCTTCGAACAGCTGGCTGAAAACAACGACTGTGAGCTGCGGCCTGTGGAGGAATTCCAATGCCATGAGGCAGGCGGCCTCAGCGGTATGATCGGCCCCGACGAGGTACTGATCGCCAGCCATTCCTATATGAAGCTTCAGGGCTTCCGCATCCCCGCCCGCAAAAAGGACAGCGAAAACGCACTGTTCATGGCAGTCAACGGTCATGTGATCGCCTACATCGTCATGGACTACAAGCCCATCAAGTCCGTCCGTGCAGGTCTGGAATCCGCATTGCGGGGCAGCGTGGAAATGGTCTTTGCGGCCCGTGACTTCAACATCACCCCCCTGCTCATCAGCAAGAAGTTCAAGTCCCCCACGGACACCCTGCGCTTCCCCTCCTATAAGCAGCGCTATGAGATCACCTCCCACGCCGACTCCGATACCGCAGTCAGCGCAGCGGTGGTATCCCGCAAGAGCTTCTTCTCCTACGCCGCTGTGGTGGAAAAGGCTCGATATCTGTACCGTTCCGTGACCCTGTCCGTGGCCCTGTCCGCAGTGTCCTCCGTCATGGGCATCGTTTTGATGTTCATTATGGCACTGACAGGAGCAGGCAGCGCCGTCACCGTAGGCAGACTGCTGATCTTCATGCTGCTGTGGCTTGTCCCCACACTGGCACTGACCGTCAGCATCACCAAATAAAACGCCATATCACAATTCCCCTATGTCCGCCGCGGGCATAGGGGCGTTTTATTTGAGGGAATAAATAAGAGTGAATAGTTTCAAAGCCAATTTGCAAATTGGCTTTGGTAATGAGAGAAATTTCCTTAAAATTCCGTTTTTTCCCTGTTTTCAAGCTAATATCAAAGAAAAATGTGCTGGTTCGTAGAATATAACCCTAAAACTTTGTGCACCTTTATCCCATTGATTATCATTAGTCAATCATGTATAATGTACAAAGCTGTTAATATTTTGAAAACTAATTTGATTTATAATATACAAGTTAAGTTTCTGAAAGGAAGAAATCAATCATGAGCTACGCAACCACCAATATCCGCAACATCTGCCTTCTGGGCCACGGCGGCAGCGGTAAGACCGCTCTGGTCGAAAGCCTGCTTTATATCACCGGCGCAATCGACCGTATGGGCAAGAACGCTGACGGCAACACCGTCTGCGACTACGATCCCGAAGAAGTACGCCGCGGTGTATCCATCTCCGCTTCCGTTGCTCCCGTAGAATACAGAGGCACCAAGATCAACGTCATTGACACTCCGGGTAACTTCGACTTCTCCGGCGCTGTTATGGAATCCCTCCGTGCAGCTGACGCAGCTGTTATCGTCTGCTCCGCTAAGGACGGCATCACCGTAGGTTTGGAAAAGGCTTGGAAGTTCTGCGAAGAACGCAACATGCCCCGCTTCGTCTACATCTCCAAGATCGACGAAGAAAACTCCGACTACAACGCAACCTACAACGCACTGCGTGAACGCTTCGGCAACAAGATCGCTCCCATCGTTATCCCCACTCTGGACTCCAACAAGAAGGCTACCGGTCTGATGGACGTTCTCAACAAGCGTGCATACGAAATGCACAACCTGAAGCGCGTTGAAATCGAAATTCCCGAAGGCAAGGAAGACGTTATCGAAGAATTCAACGAAGCTCTGAAGGAATCCGTTGCAGAAACCAGCGAAGAAATGATGGATAAGTTCTTCTCCGGCGAAGACTTCACCTACGCTGAAATGATCAAGGGTCTGCATCAGGGCGTTACCGAGCTGTCCATGTTCCCCGTTCTGTGCGGCTCCGGCGTAAACTGCATGGGCTCCCTGCTGCTGATGGACAACATCGTTGACCTGCTGCCCAACCCCATCGAAGGCAACTACCACAAGGCTACCAAGGCTGACGGCACCACCGAAGAATTTGTTGTATCTCCCGGCGGCGTTCCCTCCGCATTCGTATGGAAGACCGTTTCCGATCAGTACGGCAAGTACTCCTTCATCAAGGTTCTGTCCGGCACCATCACCTCCGATACTCCTCTGGTAAACGCACGCACCGGCGAAACCGAAAAGCTGGGCCGTCTGTACACCATGTGCGGCAAGAAGACCACCGAAGTCAAGGAACTGTCCTGCGGCGACATCGGCGCAATCGGCAAGATGGACAAGGTCAAGACCGGCGATACCCTGT
>JAFQDR010000197.1 GCA_017415945.1 Oscillospiraceae bacterium | reverse complement strand
TTGGCGGTTGTTTCTGTGCTTTATCTCATTTTGGGGTGCAAGACCAATATAAAGACTGCATTTCAGCTTCAAAAACGTAGCTGGTGTTATGCACTGGCCAGTAGTGCAGCTCTGTCGGTTGCCATGAATCTGTTGGTGATTCTGTTGAAGTATGTAAATGCTTCCGTCCTGTATCCGATTCAAAACAGTGCAATTCTGGTGCTGCTGGTATTGCTGAGTGCGGTACATTTGAAAGAAAAAATCAGCAAATTTTCATTCGTCGGTATCGTCTTTGCTTTGGCGGGTATCGCCGCTTTGGGTTTATAAAGCTTTAAAAGTGCATTTACGAAAAGGCTGTGCATTGTATCAACTTGTGGTAGTTTTGCCGGCAAAGCAGTTCGCCGTCAGGCGGGCTGCTTTTTTAGTTTTGTTGCGGTTGCCATTCCGTTTTGATATAATTAAATTAGAGAATATATATTATCAAAGAGGTCAGAATCATGAAAAAAATGTTTTGTATATTTATTTGCATCTCGCTTATATTGTCTCTTTTGGGCTGCGGTGTTTCTCGATTTGATACTTCCAGAGAACAAAAAGCATACGGCGATACAATTACCACGCTGTTCCAAGCTTTAGACAGCAAAGACACGGATGCAATATACAGTCTGTTCTCCCCCGCTGTCAGAGAACAGGATGAGGATTTGAAAGAGCAAATCAACAAGCTGTTGTCCGTATACGAAGGCCCCGTGGACGAGATTGGTTGGAATGGATTGGTAGGCGGAGGTTCCTCCTCCGACCACGGCAACACAGAAAAATATACCCTCGCTACCTTTCCCGTTCGATGTGGCGAAACATATTATTGGTTTTATGTAAACTTGATGTATGTAAATACATTCGATAAAAACCAAAAAGGTATTACGCAAATTGATTTCTATACAGCCGACGAGCACTATATTTTCAGATATGAAGATAGAAAATTCGTCGAGCATCCCGGCCTTAACATATACGCCGAAAAAACATTGGATGAAGAGGTGCGGTGCATTGAACAATACCCGTACAAATATTCCACCGCAACACCTCCTTTGAACGTGGAAGATGTTACTCGCTTCTTGGAAAGTTCAAACAGCTTTACAGAATTCAAATCCTATTTCGGACAGCCAAACGCTGAAGATGTTTGGTACTTTTATGAATTGTCCCGAGACTCCGATAAAACGCAGTATCTCCAAATCAGTTCCTATGATGATACCATCGACCACATAACCATTACGGATGATTTTCGTTACATTGAAACGATTTACGATCCCAATGAGCAATAAAGGCGGTGCGCATATGTATCCGATTCTGCATCAAATTCTATCCGATAAGCCCGATGGGGTGCTGTTTCGCTGCTTCGGCGGCTGGCATATAGGGTATATGGCTTTGTTCGCAGTGCTTGCAGGCATTGTCCTCTACACCCTGAGGAACAAAAGTGAAGCCGCCCGCAGCAAAACCGCGGATCTGTTCGTCGGCATATCCTTCGGCCTGTATGTTCTGGATTTCTTCCTCATGCCCTTGGCCTATGGGGAGATCGACATCGAAAAGCTGCCCTTCCACATCTGCACCGCCATGTGTGTCATGTGCTTCCTCAGCCGCAGAGTAGAGAAGCTGAAGCCCTACACCGTCACCTTCGGCACCTTGGGCTTCCTGTCCAATCTGGGGTACCTCATTTACCCCGCAGGGCTTATGTGGCACCAAACCCATCCCCTGTCCTATCGGGTCCTGGAGACTCTGCTGTTCCACGGCTTCATGGCAGTCTACGGTCTGTTGGTTTTGGTATATGAGGCCAAGCCCGATTCCTACAAAGACCGGAAGCGGGATTTGACCGTCATTGTCTGCATGGTGCTGTGGGCACTGCTGGGGAATCTCTGCTATAACGGAGAACGGTTTTACAACTGGTTCTTCGTGGTGCGGGACCCGTTTTATATTCTCCCCGAAGCCATCGCCAAGTTCGTCATGCCGCCGTTTAACATCCTTTTGTTTTTCGCCGCGCAGATGCTGGTTTATAAAATCATATCCATAGTTAAAAGACCACCGAAGCACTAAGCTCGGTGGTCTGATTTTTTATGCTTCTTTTTCTTCCCGCATTTTTCGTGCGAGCCACCGGCCATAGGCCTCGGTGTCGCAGGGCAGCTCGATTTCCTTCCCCGTCCAGCTCGAAAGCTGAATAGCATTGGTCAGCCGCACCTGATTCAGTCCATCCTCTGCGGAAGCGATGGGTGCCGCTGCGCCCTCCACATAGTCGGCAAAGTTTTCAAACATGGCAACATAGTCCTCGGTGAAGGCGGTCTCATAGGACAGCTCCTCCACCCTGCGGATGGATTCGGGATCCCTTGCCAGAACGCCTCCGAAACTGCGGAAGTCATAAATCTCACCGAACTCCCGCTCCGTCTTGGCATAGCGCAGGATCGTAGCCTTGCGATTGCCCTCCAAAACGATCTTGCCTTTATCAAAGGCGATCTCCAGTCGGTCGGTGCCCAGCAGATCATGGGAGCAGCTTGTGAACATACCGTGGCTGCCGTTTTCGTATCGGGCCATGACCATCACATCATTTTCCACGTTGATGCTTCGGTGGGCTCCTTCCTCGCAGACAGCATACACGGACTTGGGCATCCCGCACAGCCAGATCCACAAATCCAGCGGGTGGGGTGCCTGATTGACCAGAATACCCCCGCCCTCTCCCGTCCATGTGCCTCTCCAGGAATTTTCGGCATAGTAGTTATCGGGGCGCCACCAGTTGTTGTTCAGGTAATAGGTATTGCGGACAGTGCCCAGCTCACCGCTGTCGATGATGGCCTTGATGCGGCGCAGCAGCGGATTGGAGCGCTGGTTGAACATCACCGCCGCCTTGGTGCCCCGGCTTTGCTTCCACGCATCCACAATGGCCTCGGCATGGTCGGCACGGACAGTCATGGGCTTTTCGCACAGCACATGCTTTCCTGCCTCCAGCGCGGCAACAGCAATCTCGTGGTGATTGAAATGGGGCACGGTAATGACCACAGCATCGCAGGCATCGGAGGCGATCAGGTCACGCCAATCCTTGAAATACTGCACATTGGGCAGGGCTTCCACTTGGGCCCGCACCCCTTCATTTCGGGATGCCACCGCCGTCAGCACGCAGTCCTTGGGCTGTGGGGAGGTGAAGCCGCCCCAATGCTCCGTACCGCTGAGGATGCCCCCATACAGCTGCCCCTGCTTCCCATATCCGATGATGCCGAATCTTACCATATTCCCCGCTCCTTTTGGTTTTTTCTTATAGTATAACAGATTCGTCAAGTGTGGAGTGCCTATGGTTAAAATTCACCACTTTACATCGCTGATTTTCGACACTTCGCCGATTTTGTCCGCCTCGACCCTATTTCTACTTTATATACATATGTATGTATATTAAAATGGCAGTGTCTTACATGATGCAAAGGAGGACAAAACATGAAGAAAACACTGTTTGCATGGCTTCTTGTACTGACTATGGTACTGTCCATGCTTCCTGTCACCGCATTGGCTGCGGATACCACATCCGGCAAATGCGGCGAAAATGCCACATGGTCCTATGATACCGCAAGCGGTACTCTGACCATCAGCGGCACAGGCCCCATGAACGACACAAACGCCTACTATATGCCTTGGCGTGACTACAGCGAGGACATGAAGACCTTGGTCATCGAGGACGGCATCACCCGCATCGGCGCCAAATGCTTCACCGGCTGCAGCTTCACCGAGGCCTCCATCCCCGATTCCGTCACCGAAATCGGAGAGAACGCCTTCGAGCGCTGCTCCAATCTGAAGGAAATCGACCTGCCCAATATCACCACTATCGAGCCATACACCTTCCTGGACTGCGTCAGCCTGCAGTCCGTCACCATTCCCGAAACCGTGACCACCATCAGGCAAGGCAGCTTCGCTCACTGTGCAGCTCTGACCGAGCTGAACATTCCCGCGTCGGTGGAAACCTTTGACACCTACCAAACGCTGTGGGATCTGAATAGCCTGACCGCATTTCACGTAGCCCCCGACAACGAAAACTATTCTTCCGATGAAAACGGCTTCCTGTACAACAAGGATCAAACCAAGCTCATCAAAATTCCCGCAATGTATGAAGGAGCGTATGTGATGCCCGACACCATTACCTCTGCGGATCACGATGTTTTCCTCAACTGCTCCAAGCTCACAAGCGTCACCATCAACGCCAACATTTATATTGCTCCCGGCTTTTACGACTGCCCCGCTCTGGAAAGCATTTGGGTTGACGAAGCAAATGCCAATTACTCCGGCGACGGCAAGGGCGCACTGCTTAACAAGGCCGGCACCGAATTAATGGTAGTCCCTTCTATGCTGGCAGCCGATTATGAGATTCCCGATACCGTCACAACCATCGGATACAGAGCTTTCTACACCCCCAACGTTACCGAGTTGGTCATCCCCGAGGGTGTCACGCAGCTGATCACCGGCGCTTTTTCCAATTGCCCCAATTTGAAGCAGGTGACCCTGCCCCGGAGCCTGCTGAAAATAGACTATATCGTATTCGATAACTGCCTCAATGTGACCGATATTTATTACAACGGCACAGAAGACCAGTGGGCAACCATAATGATCGATGAACGGAACGATACCCTTTTCGATGCCACCATCCACTTTAAGGATACCGCCCCCGAGCTGCCCGTCATCAGCGCTCCCTGCGGGGAAAACGCTGTTTGGACCTATGACCGCATGACCAAGGCTTTGGTCATCAGCGGCAGCGGTGCCGTGACCGAGCCCACATGGAGCACCCATCCCAGCGGCATCGGCAGCATCTTCTCCGCCGTTGAGGTACAGGAAGGCATCACCGAGCTGCCTGACAGCTTCCTTACAAACAGCAGCACCGTAGAATCCGTAACGCTGCCCGGCAGTCTTACATCCATCGGCAGCTCGGCATTTGCGTACATTAACACACTCCACGAAATCGTCATTCCCGATTCCGTCACCACCATGGGCAGCAACACCTTTGCTATGAGCCGTAATCTGGGCAAGGTCACCCTGCCCAAAAACCTCACAAGCATTCCCGATTCTGCATTTTCCAATTGCCACAGTCTGACCGAAATCACCATCCCCGATTCTGTCACCGAAATCGGACAAAGCGCTTTTATGGCCTGTTACAAGCTGTCCTCTGTAGCACTTCCCGAAGGACTGCAAACAATCAGCTACTCTTGCTTTGCGTATTCCTCCGCTTTGGAAGCTGTGTACATCCCCGCTTCCGTAACTGAAATCGCACAAAGCGCCTTCAGCGGATGCAATGGGCTGACCGATGTGTACTTCGGCGGCACAGAAGCACAGTGGGCTGAGGTCAAAATCAATCAATATTACAATGATCCCCTCAAGTCCGCAGCCATTCACTACAATGCCAACGGACTGCCCGAACCCACTCCCGAACCTACTCCCGCCCCCGATATGTGCGGCGATGCTCTCTACTGGTCTCTGGAGGACGGCGTGCTGACCATCTACGCAAAAGAAGGCGGCAGCCTTATGTACAATTATGAGCCCGGCGGCGCACCCTGGTACGATCGCCGCGACGAGATCCACACCGTTTTGATGAAGGACGGCGGCACCATCGGCAACAACGCCTTCTATGACCTGTACAATCTGGTGACACTGGAGCTGTCCAAGGATCTGATGTACTTCGAAGCTCCCTTCGTGGGCTGCACCTCTCTGGCAGAGATCTCCTTCCCCGAGGGTAATTACAACGGCATGTCCGTGATGGACGGCTGCATTACGAAGTCCGTGCCCAATGAGGAAACAGGCGAAGAAGACCTTGTTGTCTACGCCAAGGCTCCCAATCTGGGCGGCAGCACCATCCTTCACGAAGGCCCCGTTGCCATCCATTTCGGTGCCTTCCACAGCTGCTACGCCATGGACAGCATACTGCTGCCCACGAGTATGCAGAACATCCTGCCCGATGCCTTCGCAGGCTGCAAGGCACTGGAAATCGTTCACTACCCCGGCACCCCCGAGGAATATGAAAGCATCATCATTCAGGATGGCAATGACCCTCTGGTCAACGCAGAGGTACATTATCTGACCTACCATGAGCAGGCAGAGCCCACCTGCACCACCCCCGGTGTCTATGCCCACTATTCCTGTGACATCTGCGAAGAAAGCAACAAGTTCATGCCCATGAGCTATGCAGAAGCCGCAGACTGGCAGCTGCAGTTCGGCGGCATGCACAGCTGGGACAACGGCACCGATGCAGGGGACAATCTGAAGCGTTTCACCTGTACCGTTTGTGATGCGGTGAAGACCGAAACCGTTTACAGCGGCAGCGAGCCCGCACTGTATATGTACAGCAGCGACGAATACTACCGGTTCGGCATTGAGCGCAACAAGTTCACCGGCTGGCAGAGCAATCCATGCAGCGCCGAGTTTGCATTTTTCTTCTATGACGGCACCGAGGAAATCCTCCTGCCCTACGGCAGCCTGAGCTCTGACAATGACGCCGTGTGCATGGTACGCATGAGCATGTATGATGCAGATATGCAGAATCTGGTATTCGGCGAAGAGGGTACCGCAACCATCAGCTACACCCACACCGACGGCAAGACCTACACCATCTCCGTTAAGGTCGGTGAACTCACCGACGATTCTGAGCCCGAGCCCGAACCTACACCGGAACCTACTCCCGAGCCCACTCCCGAGCCTACTCCCGAGCCCACTCCCGAGCCTACTCCCGAGCCCACTCCCGAGCCTACTCCCGAGCCTACTCCCGAGCCTACTCCCGAGCCTACTCCCGAGCCCACTCCCGAGCCTACTCCCGAGCCCACTCCCGAGCCCACTCCCGAGCCCACTCCCGAGCCCGGCATCCACGGCAACGGCTGGAAGTTCAACGAAGGTGTTTTGACCGTTTACGGTGAGGGCATCGCAGGCGGCTACATGTATGACTGGAAGACCGAAAAAACCGACGCCCCCTGGTTTGGCGGCGGCAACGGCGTCAACTACGGCTACGGTAATTTCTCTCGTCAGATCAAGGAA
The DNA here is from genome assembly GCA_017415945.1 of Oscillospiraceae bacterium. The sequence continues at coordinate 4,864 of JAFQDR010000197.1, read as the reverse complement.
ATCGTGGTAGAGGAAGGTGTCACGGGTCTCGGTCCCGCCATCTTCGCAGGCCTGAAGTATGTGGAAACCGTCACCCTGCCCTCCACGCTGGAATCCATCGACGACTATGCCTTTGCACACTGCCAAGATTTGAAGACCATCGCCCTGCCCGAGGGCTTGACCATGCTGGGCAGCAACGCATTTGAAGACAGCGGTCTCACCGAGATCAGCGTCCCCGGCACCGTAGGGGAAATCCAAGCACATGTGTTCTTTGAATGCACCGATCTGGAAATCGTGACTCTGGGTGAGGGCATCACCTCCATCGGCAGACAGGCCTTTGCCTCCCGCTATACCAATAGCCTGACTGTTTTGAATCTGCCCGCAACCTTGACCAAGATCAACGGCACTGAAGCATTCTGGAGCGCAGACAATCTGGAAGAAGTGAACTTCGCAGGCACCCGTGAGGTTTGGAAGGCTGTGGAAATGGAGGATTCCGTCCGCAAGCAGCTGGAAGCTGTCATCCACTACGGCGATATTGTCCCCGAAATCAAGCCCACACCCACACCTACACCTCCCGCTGAGAACCCCTTCACCGACGTGGCTGAAGCGGACTGGTTCTTCAACCCCGTACAGTGGGCGGTACAAAATAACGTCACAGGCGGTATCAGCGCAACCGAATTCGGCCCCAACAACTCCTGCACCCGTGCACAGGTAGTCACCTTCCTGTACGCCGCTGCGGGTAAGCCCGAAATCAACCCCACCGCAAACCCCTTCATCGACGTTTCCGAAAGCGACTGGTTCTACAATCCCGTCATGTGGGCGGTAGAAAACGGCATTACGGGCGGTCTGACCCCCAACACCTTCGGACCCAATGAGACCTGCACCCGCGCACAGGTGGTCACCTTCCTGTACGCCGCCGCAGGCAAGCCCGCAGCTGCCGACACCGACAACCCCTTCACCGACGTAAGCAGCGGTGACTGGTATCTGAACCCCGTGCTGTGGGCGGTGGAAAAGGGTGTTACCGGCGGCAAGACCCCCACTACCTTCGCTCCCAACGAAACCTGTACCCGCGCACAGGTAGTCACCTTCCTGTACGCATACAAAACCAAATAAGCACCAAGCAACACACCCCCATCCGCATGGATGGGGGTGTCAAATCGTTGACAAAATCATTCTGACTTTGTTTCGTCCTTACGGACGAAATTCTGCGAAGCCTTGTCGATAGTCTGACCCCCCATCCGCATGGATGGGGGGTTATTATATAGATCGCTTTTGTTTCCGCGCATGGATCAAGAGGATGTGTCTCCCCAAAACCGCGCCTTCATAAATGCCACTCTCGCCTGCAAGGCCTGCCGTATTGTCTGCCATGCCCTTGGGTGACATCAAAAACGCCTTTATTTCTTCGCCGTCATAGCTCTTCACCCTATGGGCCACGGTATCAATGGTTTTGTCCTTGAAAATGAATTTCGGCGTTTTCATATTCGGCACAGCCATTGCAAGGAATTTCTCGCTAATGGGCGGTGTAAACCGAGAAAACGGAAAAAACTCTCTTTTGATGGGATATTTCCCCATAGTCTCCCTCCCAAGCCTTTGTCAGAATATGCAAAAGGCACAGCAGAGCAGGCTGCCGTGCCTTGGATGCATTATTTTGCCGCAGCCTTTCTGCCCAGCATATATTCGTACCATGCCAGATACTCATTGCCCAGACGCTTCACCAGTGCGCGGGCCTCCTCGGGCCGTGCCTTGGCCACATACAGGCACTGCTGTGCGATCTGATAGCGGCGTGCAACGGAGAACTTTGCGATCTCGGCGTCGGTGTAGTCCCCGAGAGTCTCCATTTCCTGCTGCGCCTTGAAGAAGCGGATAAAGGCATCCGCGGTCTCCTGCCCCACGATGGGTGCCAGCAGAGAGAAGTCATTGCCGGAATGGTCCAGCACTCTGGAGACCATTTCCCAGCGTCTGGGGTCCGCGTGGCCCTCGGTGCCCGTAAAGGCGGTGCGCAGATACAGGTCGTTGTTGGCAAGGAACTCCATGACATAGGGGTTCATCTCATGGGCAATGGCCCAAGGCATCCAGTTTTCCACGGTGGTGCGGATGTAGATGTGGGCAAAGCGGCCGAACAGGGGCTCTGCCAAATCGTGGGCGGCGGTGGATTCGCTGCGGTCGTTGCCCGCTGCCACAATACGGGCATTGGAAGGCAGAGGCCAGCGGTTGTTGACGAAGCGTTCCAGAACGATCTTGAAGATGACGGACTGGGTCTGCTTGGTGGCATTGGTCAGCTCGTCAAAGAACAAAATGTGCAGCTTGCCGTCCTCGCACAGCTCCTCTAACTTAATCAGCCACACGGGCTTAATGTCTACAATGGTATTGGTGGTCTCGTTGTACACCGCACGGCCATTGATGGTTTCGGGGGTCTCGTTCACCAGCTCGATGTCCAGCGCCTGGGGGTCGATCTGGCGGACACGGTCAGACTTGCCGTCGCCGCTGAGACCATGGAGGAACACGGGGATGTTGGCCTCCACATAGGCACGGATAAGGGACAGATCGTCATGGGTGCGGATTTGGAAGCCCCGCTCCTCGGGGGAAGCCTCCTCCTGCACATAGGTCAGCTCCCCAAGGAAGCCTTCCTGCAAATATGCCATGGCAGCCTCACGGGACAGGCCCCCCAGCAGCGCCATGCAGCCGATGAGCAGCTTGGCATCCTCCTCATACACCCAGCGGACGGGGCGCATTTCCAAGAACACTTCTTCCCCTTCCGTGACCACGGAGCCATCGGACAGGCGTACATAGCCCGTCATGCCCCCTTCCTCAAAGGTCAGGCAAATAACCTCCTTGCCCCCCAGACGGTACACGGGGTATGCCTTCCCACCGACGGTGACGGATGCCCCCGTCTTGGGCAGGGCGCCGCGGGCGTATTCACGGGCAGCCAGAGCACGCATGGTTTCGTCCAGCAGCACATAGGGGTAGCGGCCGAACTCCACGATGGTGACGGAACCCTCGGTCTGCTTGCGGCCCAGCAGTGCCTCGTCTCCCTCCTCCAGCTCGATGACGGGACGCACGGCGCACAGCTCGCAGGCATCGTCACGGCCGAAGCGGTCCACCACACCGTCGGTGAGATAGTAGTTGATGGAGGGGCCGTCAATGAGGAAGCCGTCGTCGGACATGGTCAGCAGAGCCAGATCCGATGCGGGAGCGGCCTTGCCCACCTTGTCAAACACAGGCAGCAGCCCGCCGTATACTTGTTCATGTGATAAGAAATTCGATTTCATGCTTCTCTTTCTCCTCAGTAGCCTTGGCATAGATCACCCGTCCGCCCTTGGGTTGGATGGGCATACTGCCGTAGACCACCCAAACCGCGTTGCAGCTTTGCTCGGGCATCTCGGCATATCCGTCTGTAAATATGATTTGGTTCTCCGCATCCCCTGTGAAGGCCTCCACGGCTACATTGAAGTCCGTGCCGCCCGCACCTACCAGACGCAGATTTTCAATATCGGCTTCGGTGTTGATGTCCTTAAAGCCGTAAAATTTCGTATCAAAGCAGCCCACCCGAACCACCGCGTCCTCACGCATGAGGGCCTTCACCGCACGGACAAAGTACCGCAGCAGGTCGGCATCCACGGAGGCACTTGTATCCAGCAAAATCTCCGCACGGGCCACAGGGTAGGCGCGGAAGTCGTAGCGGAGCATCCCGTCACGAATGGTGGTACCGGGGAACCAGTCGTAGTCCACCTGCATACTGGGCTCCAGCAGCTCTGCCAAGCCCGCAACCGCACGGGCAAGCCCCGGGTCATCCAGCTCGATCTCACGGGATTTGCTGTCCTTGCCCGCCTCCTTGACCTTGGCAGGCTCCTCGGAATCAATGACCATGGGCACAGAGGCATCCTCGGACATGGTCTCGTCGTCCCAAATGACATACAGGGCATCGTACAGCTCCTCGGCGCACAGGGATGCACCGTCACGGACAAGCAGCACCTCTTCGGGGACTTGGAAGCCCTCGTCACGGAGCATGGAGTGCACGATACCGTCGGTGGCACGTTTCCAAACCGAACGGTCACGGTCGCCACGCCGCTGATGGTGGGCCAGCTGGATGTGCAGCAGCTCACGAGCCATGTAAAAGCCTCGCTTCTCACGGGTCATGCGGTCTACCAAGCGGCTGTTATAGAAGATGGTTGATCCGTCGTTGTCCGTGGGCATGGCGGCGGGGGACTCCTTGAAGCGCAGAAGACGGATGCGGTCGGTCCACATGGGGAAGCGTTCCTCCAGGTCACTGCGAACAATATCAATATCCATACACTCACCGCCTTTTGATTGGATACCATTAGAATAGCATTAAACCGAGAGTGGGTCAAGCAGTAGGGGCGAAACACCGCAATTCACCTCTGCAACCGTAGGGCGGGGGCTTGCTCCCGCCGCAAGTAGGCAGTCATAGGCTGCACAATTTGAAATGACAGGGATATGAAAATATGCAGATTGAATTGAGAGAAACAAAAGTTTTGGTGCGGTACGGCGGGAGCAAGCCCCCGCCCTACGATGGATGCAGCAAAATATTTCTACACAGCATATCTACAGTTTGAGGCGTTATCATTTCATTGCGGCACGGTATCCTTTCTGCGGCAACACGGGCAAACTTGCTTTATACCAGAAATTCAATATCGAAGATTTTGAATTTCACAACAACTATTCACTTTTCACTCTTACCTATTCACTAAAAATCCCACCACCCCATAAGGGTGGTGGGATTTTCTCAGACTGTCAAAGAACCCCTGTTTTCAAAAAACGAAAACAGGGGTATTTCTGTAAAAGGGAGCAAAAATGCTGAAAATGAAACGATGCAAGGAGTTCTTCCAACTCCAAATTGCCAGCTTTTTCAGATTCATGGCAGCAT
>JAFQDR010000196.1 GCA_017415945.1 Oscillospiraceae bacterium | reverse complement strand
TTTATAGCTGACCCAGAAGGTAATGTTATTGAAATTGGTTCTTGGGATAAACCATATGAAGAGAAAGATAAATAGAGGATAAAATTATATCTTTGAAAGTAGAGCGACAACTTTCAGTTTGACGGAGAGTCAAATTCCAATTTATCGAGCAGTTGCTAATTATGGCAGCTGCTCTTTTTTCTTTTCTCTTGGTATGCTATGATATTCAAAAAACCAAGAGCGGGGGCGGTTGTCGTGCGAAAGATGAAGATAAACGGAAACGAATATACAGTGGGTGAGCGACAGTTCATCCTCTATCAGTTCCTGCGCAAGAACACCCGCAAAGGCAAGGTCGCAACCAAGCAGATGATAAAAGACCATCTGCTGTTATCATACGACATCGAAATCACCGACAACACTCTGTATCACGATATTGCGGTGTTGAGCGGGGATGCGATGGGGCTTCAAATCGAATACGATAAGAGTAAGAGAGGCTATTGGATAAAGAACCCCGACTTTACACCAAATGAATTGAGTCTGATGGTGGATAGCATCCAAGCCTCCAAGTTTATCACCAAGAGAAAAGCAGATGAGATAACCCGCAAGATACGCAATTTGGCTGACACGGAAACGGCCTCCGCGCTGAACAGAACGGCAGTCGTGCCGAACCGCGTGCGCTCGATGAATGACAGCGTTGTGGGCGATGCGGACAGGATTTACCGCGCCATTGAAGAAGACCGCAAAATCGGTTTCCGCTACTTCCATTACACTCCCGACCGCAGTAAGGAAAAGAGTTATTCCAAGAAGGGCGACAGATACAAGGTCAGTCCCTATGCGCTGTCGTGGAACGACGGCAACTTCTATTTGTATGCCTATGTCAGCGAATGGAAGAGGTTCTCTTATTTCCGCGTCGATCGAATGGAAGACATCTCCCACCCGCTCCCAGATCGGAGAGAAGGGAAAGACAAACCAGAGCGGGATATTTCCACGAACACCAAGAAAGCAAAGGTCTTCAATATGTATGCGGGCACCGCTTACGATGTGAAGATACGCTTTTCCAATCGTTTGGCGAGTGCGGTCATTGACCAATTCGGCAAGGATATTTTGATGGTTCCCTATGATGAGAAGCATTTCACGACGGTGGTTCCCGTGGAAGTGAGTCCGCCGTTCTATGCGTGGATTGCGACTTTTGGAAAGTCCGCACAGATCATCTCCCCCGCTCCTGTGGTGGAAGGGATGCGGAAGTTCATTCAAAATGTTTATGATATGTATAAAGATGATGGAGAGATGTGAAAACATCTCTCCATTTGTTTGGGTTATGATATTCGGTTGCTACTGGATGATACAAAGATGATACCCAGATGATTGACGATGATACCCCGCTCTTATAATCCAAAGGCAGCAGCGAATTTCGTGGTGGAGTTCCGCATTTGCGACAGGTCGGCTCGCACATAAAAGTTCAGTGTGGTGCTTGCGTCGGCGTGCCCCAGAATGTCCTGAACGCTCTTGATGTCGGCTCCGTTTGCCAATAGCAGAGAGGCACAGGAATGGCGTAAATCGTGGGGCGACAGGTCGGGGAGCCCGCTGCGAGCCATAAACCGCTTCAAATGTCGGGTGATGCTGTCGGGGGTGCGAGGTGTGAAAATATCATCCTTGCTTGGGAAAATGTATGCGTTCCGCAGGTCGGTGTGTGGGTGCTTGGCTTGGGTGAAAGCCCGCAAGACTCGCAGATTTTCATACACGCTTGGGATGAGCGGGATGGTGCGGATGCTGTTTCTGGTTTTCGGGGTATTTACATCAAGACCGTTTTTCGGTGTGTAGGACACATTTCGTTTCACGGAAACCGTTTTCGCTTGGTCGTTGATGTCTCCCCAACGCAGTCCCGCACATTCTCCTCTGCGAACGCCTGTGGTCAGCAATACCAACAGCATACAACGAAATTCGAGCGGGCAGGAATTGACCGCTTCCAGAAACTCTTTCGCTTCCTCTTGGTTCAACGCATCTACGGGCTTCTGCTCTCTTCTGGGGGCACTGACCCGCTCCATTGGATTTTTGAGGATGAACTCCTGCTTTTCCGCATACTTGAAAATCAGGTTGAGAGCACTGTAATGATGTCGCACGGTTTTCGCTGTGAGCGGTCTTCCAAATCTCCCCTGATAATCGGTTTGTAGATACGCCAAATATCGCTCAATGTCCATTGGCTTGATCTCTTGGAGGATTGCTCCCTGAAAATAAGCGGTCAGGATTTTGAGTGTGGCTTCATAAAAAGCAACGGTTTTCGGCTTGCGGTTGTTGCCCTTCACCTGAATGGGGAACCACACATCATTGATGAATGATACAAAATCATCTCTTCTCTCTACTGGATGATAGAGCGGTGATTGCAGTTGATACAGGAGCGGGGGCGGTTGATTGGGTGATGATTCTGGGGGAGCGGGGGATGGTTCTTTCAAACTCCGTTCCCACAGTTCTGCTTCCACCTGTGCCTGTTTTTTCGCTTTTGCGGGTGTGAGACCTTTTGGGACAATCCAAGTTTTGTATTTGCGGATTTGTTTTCCGTTTTTGTCCCTTCCAAGAGTGGCAGTGAAGTGGAAGGAATATAGTTTTCCGTCTCGAAAATACTCTTTTACAGTTGCCAAAATGCCCTTCCTTTCCGAGTTTTTGAGGGTCATTTTTATGGTCTGTGCGGAATTTGTGCGGAAAATGTGCGGAATGGACGCAATTTGTTCAGGAAAAACAGCCTTTTTTGAACACTTTTCTCCTATTGGAAATTGCGGAATCCCGAACTTTTTGGGGAGAAAATCGCAGAGAAAAACAAAAAAACCCCGAAACCTTGCGGTTTCGAGGTTTTTGGCACGCTCTAAGGGATTCGAACCCCTGACCTTCTGGTCCGTAGCCAGACGCTCTATCCAGCTGAGCTAAGAGCGCATACCACTGTCTCGCTGACAGCTCAGTTATAATAGCACAGTCGAAATCAAATTGCAAGCCTTTTTTTGAAATTTTTCCAAAAAATTTTTAGGAGTATGTTTTGCGTACGAATTTGTGGATGCGGCTTCTTCATTGTAAATACTTATGGGGGAGGAGTGAATGGGGAGATGCACCGCAAGGGCGCTTCCCCATGCGCTGCCTGTCAACCGGGGGATACACTCCACTCGCTTGAAGGTATCGGACGTGATACTGCTTACGAAGAACTGCGGTATATGTCCATCATCCATCCAACCGAAAACGCTCGGTCGGTATGACAGGCCTTTTGTAGGTTGCCGCACAAGGGAGAAAATTTTGCTGCGGTGAAAATCTCGGACCGTCGAGGCCCCATATGCGTAGCATGGGGTCTGCCTAAGTTCTTACCGCTTAACTTAGGCCGGGCGACGGCCCCTACGGGGGTGAAGGTGTTGGTAGGAGCGAATGTAGGGCAGGGCCTTGGTCCTGCCGTGGCGCACCAATTTGATTGCCGATGTTTACCGACAAGCGGCGGCAGCAAGCGGCCGCCCCACGGTGCGGAGGAAGATTTTTGTTCGGTGGAGGAGAAATGGGCATTGCCCTTTACTGGCAGATGCGCATTCCGATTCATATAGGAAAACCTCTCCGTCTTTTGCCTGCGGCAAAATCCACCTCCCCTTAAAAGGGGAGGCAGAGGGCTGTACCGCTCGTGGTTCTCTGCTGCAGTGGGTGAAGGAAGGGTCTTCAAGGGAAACCATGGTTGGTTTCCCCATGCACATTTTTTCCAAAATCGCTGCTGCATCCCTCAATCAAACGCAAAATTCGCTTGCGAATTTGAAATGAAAAGGGATGCAGAGCGAAACAAGGCGAAATGATGGAATGAGCGCTCTTGGCAAGCCGAAGATTATTCCATTGTTATGGTTGGGAGCAGAAGAAAAACTTTATCCTATATTGGCTTGCCAAAAGCGATATGAAATCCATTTCGCCGCTTACCAGCCGAGGGCGTTCTCCACGTCTTCCAGTACGTCGCCCATGGCGCGGATGGCCTTGCTGATGTTGGACTTCTTCATCATGGTCTTGTGCTTCTTGCGGGGTGCTGCCATCATGCTCACCGCCGCGCCCGCTGCCATGCCCAGGCCTACCGCGCGGATCATGTTCTTGGTATCCATATTTTCTGACCTCCTTTCGAATTTGTCGCAATTATTATGTGCATTCTACATGCAAATATGGTACAATACCTTATTAGCAATTTTTGTGTTCTCAGAAGGAGATTTCTATGACGGTCAAAATTCTTGCGGTAGGGGACGTGTGCGGCACCAATGGTCTGGACTTCCTGCACCGTGTACTGAAAAATTATAAAAAGCAGAACGGCATCGACTTTGTGGTGGTCAACGGTGAAAACGCCAATGTGGTGGGTGTGACCCCCAAGCAGTGCGACTCTATTCTCCGTGCGGGTGCCGACGTGGTCACTTTGGGCAACCACACATGGACCCGCTGGGAGCTGCAGCCCTATCTGGACGAGAGCCGCCGTGTCATCCGTCCCGCCAACTACGCCCCCCAGTGCCCCGGTGCGGGGGATGTGGTCATCAACGCCGACTTCGGCAAGGTGGAGGTCATCAACCTCATCGGCAAGTACGGTCTGGACACCAACACCGATAACCCCTTTGTGGTGGTGGATTCCATTCTGCAGGAGCCCGGTGCGGACATCATTCTGGTGGATTTCCATGCGGAGGCCACCAGCGAGAAGATCGCCATGGGGCATTATCTGGACGGCCGTGTCAGCGCGGTGTGGGGCACCCATACCCATGTGCAGACCTCCGATGCTATGGTGCTGCCCAAGGGTACCGGCTATATCACCGACCTTGGCATGACGGGCCCCATCCATTCCGTCATCGGCATTACTCCCGAGCAGTCCATCGGCAAGTTCCTGGGTGATCCCCCCAGACGCTATGACCCCGCAAGCGGCCCAAGCAAGCTGGAGGGCTGCGTGTTTGAAATCGACGCGGACACGGGCAAGTGCCTCAGCGCGGAGCACATTCGACTGAAGTGATTCGGTGATACCGCCGTAGGGAGCGTCGTCCCCGACGCTCCGCTTTTTAGCTCGGACGAACAGAGTGCGCTTCCTGCGGAACGGAGCGTGGGGGACGACGCTCCCTACGAGGCGGGATGCTATTCCGTTATTATAATATTCAACCCCCGAATCCTTAGGGATTCGGGGGGGTGAGTCTGTCAAAATACTCCTACGGAGCATTTTGACAGAGAAGCCCCCGCATACGCGATGGGCAAGCAGGTCTGCCACGCGCATAATTTGTCCGTATTCTGCGAACAAATTCCACACTTGCAGACCTATTTGTATTTTTCGCTTCGTACATGCCGGCGCGAAAAATAGATTTGACTTTGTTTCGTCCTTATGGACGAAATTCTGCGAAGCATTTCTTGACAGTCTGCAACCCCCGAATCCTTAGGGATTCGGGGGCTTGTCATAGCTGTGGGTTTTCGTTGTCTCGGATGGCGGTGTCTTCATCGTTGCGGAACAGCAGCGAGATGCACCAAATTGCCGCAAGACCCACCAGTGTGTACACAATGCGGCTCAGCAGTGCGGTTTGACCGCCGAACAGAAATGCGACCAGGTCCAGACGGAACAGTCCGATCAGCCCCCAGTTCAGACCGCCGATAATGGCAAGCGCCAGTGCAATGCGGTCCATGATCATCATTGGCATAACGACCCTCTTTTCCTTTGGTTTCTCTCCTATTGTTTCCGCTGATGCACGGGAATATACGAAAAAATTTTTTTTGACGGGCGGCACCGTTCGACAGACTTTGCCTCCTGCGGGGTGTATCTTATGATCACAGCTTATCCAATTGGCACGCAATGCGGGCCAGGCTCATATCTTTATCCCACAACCCTGTACTCGGCGGATTGCGTATATGCAGTCCGCCAATTTTTATATCCTCGCCAATATGGCGGTAATGTGTTATGAGTGTGCTTGGAAATTGGATGCAGAGCAAAACAAAACCGACACGGGATAGGTGTCGGTTAGTTTGTTTCGTTTTTATGCCATAACGGTTTCTTTTTCTTCCTTGGCTGCCAGCTCCGCTTCCAGATTGGCGCGGGCGTTGGACAGCATGAGCTTTAGGCGGTTTTCCTGATTGACCTTGGAAGAGCTTGCGTCGTAGTCAATGGCCACGATGTTCACGTCGGGGTTGCGCTCCTTGATGGGCTTCATCATGCCCTTGCCCACAATGTGGTTGGGCAGACACCCAAAGGGCTGGGTGCACACAATGTTCTTGCAGCCCGATTCGATGAGCTCGATCATTTCCCCTGTCAGAAGCCAGCCTTCCCCCATCTTGGCACCCAGTCCCAGATATTCCTCCGCGAGCTTTAGGGTGTGGATAAAGGGGGTGGGGGCTTCGAAGCGTCCGTCCTCCTTCAGCAGGTCTATCATGTCCTGCTTCTTGCCGTTCAGGTATTTGAAGGCAACCTTCCAGACCTGTGCCTTCCAGTAGCCGCGGCCGTAGAGCTTATGGTCCAGAATGCCGTCGGTAATGCAGTACAGGCAGAAATCCATGAGCCCGGGCACCACGACTTCCGCACCCTCGTCTGTGAGGAACTGCTCCAGATTGTTATTGCCCAGAGGGGAGTATTTTACGAAGATCTCGCCGACCACGCCCACCTTTACGGCAGGGCGTTTTTCCATGGGGATACGGGCGAAGCTGTCGATGATGCGGCGGTAGTTTTCCTTCACGTCCTTGTAGCTGACGCGGCCTGTGCCCAGCTCCGTGCCCAGCGACTCTGTCCATTCGTCCGCCAGTTTTTGAGCGGTACCCTTTTCCAGCTCGTAGGGACGGGTCTGGTTCACCAAGGTCATCAGCAGGTCTCCGTACAGCATGCCGTACATCATGCCGCGGAACTTCTTTACGTCCAGCTTAAAGCCCGGGTGGGTCTCCAGCCCTTGGAAGGAAATGGAGATGACGGGGATGTGCCCCAGCCCCGCCTTTTTCAAAGCCTTTCGCAGCAGGTAGATATAATTGGAAGCACGGCAGCCGCCGCCTGTCTGGAACTGCACCAGTGCCAGCTTGTCAATGTCGTACTTGCCGCTGTTGATAGCATCCATCAGCTGACCGATGACCAGAATGGCGGGGTAGCAGGTGTCGTTGTGGACGTATTTCAAGCCTGTTTCCGCAATGTGGGGGCCGCTTGTTTCCAGCAGCTCCAGCTTATATCCATAGGTGCGCAGGTATGCCAGGATCATCTTGAAGTGCATGGGCAGCATGGTGGGCACCAAAATGGTATGGGTGGCGATCATGTCCTCCGTAAAGGCCACGTAGCCTCGTTCCTCGTTCATTTACTTGCCCTCCTTTTCTTCCAATGCACCCAGCAGACTGCGCAGGCGGATTTTGACGGCACCCAGATTGGTGATCTCGTCGATTTTGATTTGTGTATAGAACTTGCCTGCGGCCTCCAGAATGTCACGAACCTCGTCGGTGGTGATGGCATCCACGCCGCAGCCGAAGCTTACCAGCTGCACCAGCTCCGTATCGGGGTGCTCGGCGGCATAGCGGGCGGCACGGTACAGACGGGAGTGGTAGGTCCACTGGTTCAGTACGTTCACCTTTTGGTGATCTGCCAGATGGTAGACGCTGTCCTCACTGACCACCACGAAGCCCAGCTGGTTTGCCAGCTTGTCGATGCCGTGACCGATTTCGGGGTCGATGTGGTAGGGACGGCCCGCAAGGATCATAATGCGCTTGCCGTTGGCTCTGGCGTAGGCGACGGCTTTTTCGCCCTCTGCGCGGATGGAAGCCATGTGGGACTCGTAGGCGGCGAAGCCTGCCTTGACGGCCTTGCGCACCTCACGGAACTTGATGGTGGAGTCCACATTGTTCAAATAGCGGTACAGAGTCTTGCTCAGCTCCCGCTCGTTGTTCACGCTCAGATAGGGGTACAGGAATTTGGTCTGTGCCAGATTTTCCATGTTGCCCTTCAGCAGCTCCGCGTAATATGCCACAACGGGGCAGTTATAGTGGTTGTCCCCTGTGTTTTCGTTGATGTTGTAGCTCAGACAGGGGTAGAAAATATAGTCACAGCCTGCCTCCAGCAGCTCCTCCATATGCCCGTGCATGATCTTTGCGGGATAGCAGGCGGTGTCGGAGGGGATGGAGAACTGACCCTTTTCGTAGGTTTGGCGGGTAGAGAGCTTGGAGGTAATGACCTCATAGCCCAGCTGTGTGAAGATGCTGTGCCACAGAGGCAGCAGCTCCATATTGCCCAGCGCCAAGGGCAGACCCAGCTTGCCCCGCTTGCCCGGGGTGGGGGTATGCGCACTCAGCAGCTCACGCTTGAAGGCGTGGAGGTTGGGAGAGTCGTCCACCTTGCCTGTGGTCATCTTCTGGCACTGGTTGCCGCTGATGAATCGTCTGCCGCCGGGGAAGATGTTGATGGTTAGGCGGCAGTGGTTGCCGCAGCCCTGACACACGGAGTTGGTGGCCTTATGGGTGAAGCTTTCCAGCTCCGCAAGGCTGACAATGCGGCTTTCTCCAAAGCGCATGGCGTGGAGGGCTGCGCCGTAGGCACCCATGAGCCCCGCAATGGCGGGACGGATGACAGGGGCACCCAGCTCCATTTCAAAGGCACGGAGCACCGCATCGTTCAGGAAGGTGCCCCCCTGTACTACGATGTGCTCGCCCAATTCCTGCGGGGAGTTGGCGCGGATGACCTTGTACAATGCGTTTTTCACAACGGAAACGGACAGGCCCGCGGAGATGTCCTCCACAGTTGCACCGTCCTTTTGGCTCTGCTTCACGGAGGAATTCATAAATACCGTGCAGCGGGAGCCCAGGTTTACGGGAGCAAGTGCGTGGAGGCCTTTTTCCGCAAAGGTCTGCACGTCATAGCCCATGGATTTGGCAAAGGTTTCGATGAAGCTGCCGCAGCCCGAGGAGCAGGCCTCGTTGAGCATGATGGAGTCGATGGCGCCGCCTCGAATCTTGAAGCACTTAATGTCCTGCCCGCCGATGTCCAGAATGAAGTCCACGTTGGGCTGGAAGTGCTTGGCGGCGGTGTAGTGGGCAATGGTCTCTACCAAGCCCTCGTCGATGTTGAAGGCGTGGCAAATGAGCTCTTCCCCATAGCCCGTGGCAGCGCTGCCGCAGATGGTGATGCGGTCACCGCAGCGGGTGAGGATCTCGGTCAGCTGTTCTCTGACGATCTGGACGGGGTTGCCCTTATTGGAGCTGTAATAGGTGTACAGCAGCTTCTTGTCCTCGCTGATGAGGGCAAGCTTGGTGGTGGTGGAGCCGCAGTCAATGCCCAGATAGGCCTTGCCCCGATAGCTTGCCATGTCCGCAGTCTCCACCTGCGCCTTTGCGTGGCGGGCACGGAAGGCATCGTATTCCTCACGGGAGTTGAACAAAGCGGGCAAGCGCTCGCTGGTGGGTACTGCTGTGGCAGCGGAGATGACCAGTGCGCTGATGATGGTTTCGTATGTAAAGAGCTGCTTGCTGTCCGCACCGTACAGTGCCGCTCCCAGAGCAACGGCGAAGCGGCCGTAATCGGGGAAAATGGCAGTCTCCTCCGTGAGCTTCAGGGTCTCACGGAAGCGGTCGCGGAGGCCTTGGCAGTAGTACAGAGGGCCCCCAAGGAACATGACCTTGCCCTCGATGCGTCTGCCCTGTGCCAGACCCGCAATGGTCTGGTTCACCACCGCCTGATAAATGCTGGCGGCAACGTCGGACTTATTGGCACCCTGGTTCAGCAGGGGCTGGATATCGGTTTTGGCAAATACCCCGCAGCGGGAGGCGATGGGGTACAGGCGGGTGTGCTCCAAGCTGGCGGCATCCATTTCCTCCACGGTCATGTCCAGCAGCACAGCCATCTGGTCAATGAATGCCCCCGTGCCCCCTGCACAGGTACCGTTCATGCGCTCATCGGTGCCGCCCTTAAAGAAGATGACCTTGGCATCCTCGCCCCCCAGCTCGATGACGGCAGAGGTGTCGGGCTCCAGTACACGGATGACCTCACCCGTTGCGTAGACCTCCTGCACGAAGGGGATGCCTGCGGCGTTGGCCAGACCCAGACCCGCAGAGCCCGAGATGGATACGGTGAAGCTGCGGCTGCGGAGGAGAGGTTCAATCTCCTGTACCATTTCAATGGTCTTTTGCCGCACCTGAGAGAAGTGGCGGCTGTATTTTTCGTAAACGACCTCTCCGTCATCGATGAGCACAACCTTAGCGGTGGTGGAGCCGATGTCGATGCCCAGAGACAGGCGGTTTTTCAGTTTTGCAGCATTGTGAATAATCATACCTTCAAAAATCCTGCGCTTTCTCTGTATTATATGGGTAAAATGTTTCGGAAAACAAACAACAATCGGTTTTTCAAAAACTGATACAGTGTAACATTATACTACTTTACCATGAAAATTCAATGAACAGAGGGGTGCTTACGTGTTAAGATGATGTTAAAAATGCATTGAGCGCAACCGAAATTGCACAAGAACGGAAAAATGGGGGAATGTCCATGGGACTATGATACAGGAAGAAGCGGGGGGATTTTGTCGAAAAAAGAAAGAGCAAACAGCGAAGAAGTGCGGTAAAATCGAACAAAGGAATGGAACTTTCCATTCCGATCAATAACAAATTCCACTCGAAGAATTGAATTTGACCACAACTATTCACTATTCACTCTTACTTATTACTTTCTGAAATTTAATATTTCAGTATGGGCAGGTCTTCGTCGTCGGTGCCCTTTTCGATTTTGATGACCTTGGCATCATAGCCGAAGCTCTCGCTGACCTGCACACGGACGGTGTCCCCCACCTTCTTGCCCATGAGTGCGCTGCCGATGGGGCTTTCCTTGCTGATGAGCCCCTGCAGAGGGTTCTGGCACAGGGTGGTGACGATGCGGAAGACCTCCTCCTCGCACTCGTCGGTGAGGAATACGGTGACGGTGTCGAACAGCTCCACCTCGTCGGGGGCGGAAGTGTCCTCAATGACCACGGCGGTGCGGATCATGCGCTCCAAATAGCGGATGCGGCTGTCGTTGCGGTTCTTTTCCCGCTTGGCGGCCTTATATTCAAAGTTTTCCGATAGATCCCCGAAGCTCCGCGCAATCTGCACTTCTTCAATGAGCTTGGGCCGCAGTTCCAGACGGCGGTGATCCAGCTCCTGCTGCATCTTCTCAATGTCCACTTTGGTCAGTTCATCATGCATGGTGATTCTCCTTTTGGTGAATTAGGGAGATGATAACACGATTTCGGAGAATGTGCAACTGTAGGGGCGAACTGTGTTCGCCCGCTATGCGCTTGGTTGCGAAGAATGCTGTAGGGAACGGCGCAAAGCAGTCTTTTACGGATGATTTGCCATATATGGAAAAATGACCGAGGGCGCTGAAACTGCCTCGGTCATTCCGTTTGCTCGGGAATATATTCTGCGATCTCATCCAGTGTGCAGTCCAATATGGCGCACAACTGATTGAGGGTGTAGGTATTCACATTTTCATTTTTACGCAGGCGGTCAAGCTGTCCGCTGCTGAATTTGTATTCCTTGATCAGCTTATATTGGGAGATGTTTTTCTCCTTCATGGTCGCCCACAGCCTATCATATACGATCATTCGGACAGTCACCTCCATACAGTTAGTATGGTAATTTCTTGTCTCGAAATTGACAATTGCCCGTATATGGGCTATAATATTTAAAAACCCGGAACAATGGGGTACCAAGGACAAAGCGACCGAAGCACCAAAAACACCTCGGTCATTCCTGTTGTTCTGTTCGCGGATAGGGAGCTTCTTCATCTGTCAGCCCCGCCAAGTAATCCATGCTGGTATCCAGTGCAATGGCGATTTTACGGCATTGCTCAAAGGTAAAATACCGTTTGCCGTTCTCAATCTTGGAATAATCGCTCTGGTCGATTCCCGTCAGCATCTGCATTTTTACTTGGGTATATCCACGCTTCTTGCGAAGCTGCTTCAATCTGTTATGCATCCAATCACCCGTGTATATTATGGCAATTTGACCTATTGATATTAGGGTGAAATTGACCTATAATACAAATAAGGTGCGTGACTATGCCGAATTATGAAAAAATGTATCATGTTTTGTTCAATGCCATTACCGATGCATTGCGGCTGATGGAGAAGGAGCAATATAGGAGTGCGGCTGCTTGTCTTGCAGGCGCGCAATGTCAAACAGAAGAACTGTATATGGAAGAAGAACAATAAGTCGGGGCAAATGTGGTTTGCTCGTTTTCATTGTGACCGTGGCTGCGCAGAGCGGTATAACAGGCAGCGACAGGCGGTTGCAGTGACAAATGAGCAAACCCCATTTGCCTTTTTGCGGGCGAACACAGTTCGCCCCTACAAATCGATAATTTACAAGAAATACATACTGTAGCAATGCAGAGTATGCTATACTATACCCAACGAAACATTCGGGAGGTGCGCCTGTGAAGCGGGAAGAAATTATGAATACCTTGGACATCCTATACGACAAGGTGCTGCAGGGGATGCCGCCGAAGCGTGAGGGCGCGGTGGCCATGGCGGAGCGGTATCTGAAAAAGAACGGCTCCGTGGACGAGGCGGCACTGGATCTGATCACCGACCACATTACCAAATGCACTGCCACGGGCTTCGTCCTTGGCTTGGGCGGCTTGGTGACCATGCCTGTGACAATTCCTGCCAATATTGCGGGAGTGCTGTATTTCCAGCTGCGAATGATCGCGGGAGTGGCCTATATGGGGGGCTATGATGTGTACAGTCCCCAGGTGCGTATGCTGACCTATGTGTGTCTGGCGGGCATCTCCATCCAGTCCATGCTGAAAAATACGGGGGTGAAGATCGGCACCCGACTGACCAAGACCGTTGCCGCCAAGCTCCCCGCTAAGCTCACCGCCACCATCAACCGCGGGGTGGGCTATCGGCTGTTCACCAAGTTCGGCAGCCGCGGGGCTGTCAGTGTAGGGAAGGCGGTACCCATTGTGGGAGGCATTGTCAGCGGCAGTTTGGACTTCGTGGAAACGCGCCTCATTGCCGAGCGTGCCTACAATATGTTCATCCAAGGGGATATGAGCAACACCGCAGGCTTTGCGGACTATGAGATTTTGGACGACGAGGAAACATGAGACACGGTCTCCCGTGTCTCATGACAGCGTGTTAAAGAACGGTTTTCCCCTCGCCTCCCTCTGATGAGGGAGGTGTCAGCCGAAGGCTGACGGAGGGAGAGATTATTAAAAACAGCAAAATTTCAGGCAAAATCTTGCATTTATGGTGTCTCTCCCCCAGTCTCGCTACGCTCGACAGCCTACGGCCCTCGTCGCAATCATAGATTGCTCGGCGCTTTGGCTACAAATATGCCACAGGCATATTTGCTTAACGCGTCGCGCCCTCGTCAGAGGGGGCCAAGGTTGTGCGAAGCATTTTTTGACAGTCTGACATGAGACATGGTCTCCCGTGTCTCATTATTTTTTGTGCAAACATAAAACACATCTGTACGGCGGAGAGACACTATGATATAATAATTCCATGAAATATAAAAACCGAAGGAGGTTTGTTTATGGGCAGACTGGAAGGTAAAAACATCATCGTCACAGGCGGTTCCCGCGGCATTGGCTTTGCGGTTGCGGTGGACTGTCTGAAGGAGGGTGCCAACGCTGTGGGCATCTTCTCACACTATGAACACACAAGAGAAGAAGCATTGGCCAAGCTCCGTGAGCAGTTCCCCGACAGAAACATTGTGGGCTACTCTCCCGCTATCTCCGACGAGGCCGAGGTGGGTGCTGCTATGCAGGATTTTATCGGCAGATTCGGCGGGCATCTGGACGCGGTATGTCATCTGGTGGGCGTCACCCACGCCAACACCATCCGCAATATCCCCGAGGGAAAGTTCCGTGAGGTTGTGGAAACCAACCTGTTCGGCACCTATGCGGTGAACCGTCAGGCTGCGCTGATCATGTGCAAGCAGCGGTACGGCTCCATTGTCAACACCTCCTCCATCGCCGCTATTTACGGTGCACCCATGGGCATCGGCTACGGTGCGTCCAAGGCAGGGGTGCTGGGTCTGACCCGCTCTCTGGCAAGAGGTGTGGTTCGCTTCGGTGTTCGCGTCAACTGCGTATGCCCCGGGGTTACCGCAACGGATATGACCCTCAACGATATCACCCCCGAAGCACTGGCTCAGGTCAGCTCCACCATTGCTATGGGGCGTCTGGGTAAGCCCGAGGAAATCTCCAAGATGTTCATTTTCCTGGCCTCGGACGAGTCTTCCTACTGCACAGGCGGCTTCTATAACGTAGACGGCTGGTCCACCGGCTGATATTGCACCATATAAGGAGGTATTGTTATGGACGAACTGATGATGAAAAAACTGCAGAATCTGCTGGATAAGGTAGCTATCGAGGACAAGATCAAGCTGTATGCCCGGAATCTGGACACCAAGAATTTTGAGAATATGCGGGCTGTCTTCATGCCCGGTGCACATATTGACTACACCGTGGCAGGGGGCGCAAAGTGCTGCTTTGAGGAAATGCTCAGCTATTGGCCCGAGGGCCTGGGCGGCTTCCGCAGCCAGCATCTCATGGGGAATGTGCAGGTCGTGGTCAGCGATGACCGCAGCACAGCGGAGTCTACCCACATTCTCTTTAACCCCATGACCCGCAACACCCGCAAGGGGGAATATACCTTCTTCTGCGGGCTCCACTATGACTGCAAGTGGCAGCGTACAGCCGATGACGACTGGAAGATCACGGAGATGATCGAGCGGGATCTGTGCTATATGTACCACAGACCCATTTAAGAAAATGTAGGGCGGGTGCTTGCTCCCGCCGCAAACACCCCCGATTCCCAAGAATCGGGGGTGTGATTTTTATTATGAGAGCAGAGATGCTTTATACAGGAACATAACGATTTGGCTGCGGGTGCAGGTGCGTTCGGGACCGAAGCAGCCGTCACCGACACCGCCTGTGATCCCATTGCTTGCCGCCCAGACAACGGGCTTGGCAAACCAGTCGGCAGCTGTTACGTCCTTGAAATCGGGAGTCCCGTCAATAGCGGGACGGCCCTGTGCCGCATACAGGAAGGTGACCACCTGTGCGCGGGTGCAGATGTCCTCGGGGGAGAACTTGTCCTTGGCTGTGCCTGCGGTGATGCCGTTTTCTACCGCCCACAGGACAGCCTTGCAGTACCAGTCTGCGGTGCTTACGTCCGAGAAGGGATTGTCCTTGCCCATAGGCTCGGGTCTGCCGCTTGCTGCCCACAGGAAGGTGACCACCTGGGCACGGGTACAGTCCCCGTCGGGAGAGAAGGTCGTGGGGCTTGTGCCGCCAGTGACCTCATTCCGTACCGCCCACAAAACCGCATCGTAGAACCAGTCACTGCTCTTCACGTCCTCGAAGGGATTGGTGATGGGGGTGGGCGTGGGTGTAGGAGTCACGGTAGGAGTGGGGGTGGGCACAGAAGGAACGTCCTCAAAGCCCTCACACAGTCTGTCATAAATGATTTCCGCAATCAGCCGATGTCCGGAGTCGTTGGGATGCACACCGTCATCGGTATGCTTGGCGCAGTCAAATTCCGTATCTCCCAAATCGATATAGTGGACTCCGTTGTCTTCACAGAATTGCAGGAAAGCTCCGCGGAAATCCGCAAATGTACCGTACCCAAAGTCCGTGGTATTGGGCAGTCCCGACCAAATCTGCTTGGGCGGGAAAATAAACAGGATCTCCCCGTCGGGATGGTTTGTTTGCAGGTAGCTGTGGATATACCGCAGCGCACCTACATAGGTATTGGGGTCGGTGGAGCCAGCCGTACCGATGGGGGTCTTTTTGTGCCAATAGTCATTGGTACCGCCATATACGATGACAAGCTCTGCGTCCTTTTCAATTTCTTTGACTGCTTCCGTCATGCCGCCTGCAAGCCGCATACCGGATACCGCAAGATTTTGGATTTCCGCGCCTGTCATGCTTTCCAGCATTTCCACATAAGCTCCCGTGGAAATGGAGTCACCGACAACAGTGATCTGCCGTTCCGCCCAAGGCGCATCCGGCTTCGCCGTGGGAGTCACAGTAGGCGTAGGCTTCGCCGTGGGAGTTGCCGTGGGTGTAGGCTTTACCGTGGGAGTTACCGTGGGCGTAGGCTTCGCCGTGGGTGCCACCGTGGGTGTAGGCTTCGCCGTGGGTGCCACCGTAGGTGTGGGCTTCGCCGTGGGAGTCACCGTGGGTGTAGGCTTCACCGTGGGAGTCACCGTAGGTGTGGGCTTCGCCGTGGGAGTTACCGTAGGTGTGGGCTTCACCGTGGGAGTCACCGTAGGTGTGGGCTTCGCCGTGGGAGTTACCGTGGGCGTAGGCTTCGCCGTGGGAGTTACCGTAGGTGTGGGCTTCACCGTGGGAGTCACCGTAGGTGTGGGCTTTATCGTGGGAGTCACCGTAGGTGTGGGCTTTATCGTGGGGGTTACCGTAGGCGTAGGCTTCGCCGTGGGAGTTACTGTAGGTGTGGGCTTCACCGTGGGAGTCACCGTAGGCGTGGGCTTCACCGTGGGAGTCACGGTAGGTGTGGGCTTCGCCGTGGGAGTTACCGTGGGTGTAGGCTTTACCGTGGGAGTTGCCGTGGGCGTGGGCTTTACCGTGGGAGTCACCGTGGGCGTGGGCTTCACCGTGGGAGTTACCGTGGGTGTTGGCTTCGCTGTGGGGGGTACGGTAGGTGTGGGCTTGGGCGTGGGGGTAGGTGTCGGCGTGGGTGCCACATAATCGGGATCCGCTGCGCCGCAAACAGTGCATTTCCCAAATGCGAAGTCATGGCCCTTAGGGGGGATCTCGTTCTGCTTCACGATTTCGAATCCGCAGATGCTGCAATGCTTGCCTTCGGTGCGGCCACTTTCGGTACAGGTGGCCTCCACCGCCTTGTCGATGACTGCGGTGTGTCCCGTTGCGGGGATGGAGGTCTGGGCTGTGATGACCTCCCCGCAGTTGGAGCATTTGCTGCCATCGGTCAAACCGTCTTCGGTGCAGGTGGCGGGGTAGCCCTGAATGGACACCGCAATATGATTGGTGCACAGGTCGGCACCGCATACGTCGCACGCAAAGTTTCTGTCTGCATCCTTGTGGCCCAATGCCGCTAAGGAATGCTTGCTGCGGGACAGCTCTGTCTGACAGCTCTTGCAGTACACCGCCATTTCGTAGCTGCCGTCTGCGGTGCAGGTGGGGGACACGCTGTTTTCTTTCACCGCCGGGCCGCTGACGTGAGAGATCTTGGCAAGGGGGCGGGTCCGGGTCAGATTGCAGTTTTCACATACTCGCTGCTCGGTGCCCTCTTCGGTGCAGGTAGCTGCTTTGGTGATCATCCAAGCACAGTAGCTGTGTCCCGTTGCGGGAATCATGTTCTGCTCGACGAGCACAGATCCGCAGCGGTCGCAGTGCTTGCCCTCGGTGCGGCCGCTTGCGGTACAGGTTGCCGCAACTGCCTGATCTCTGACTACGAGGTGCCCCTTGGCGGGGATGGAGGTCTGGGCCACGATGATCTCGCCGCAGTTGGAGCACTTGCTGCCGTCGGTCAAACCGTCTTCGGTGCAGGTGGCGGGGTAGCCCTCGATCGTCACGCGGGTATGGTTGATGCAGAGCTTGCTGCCGCAAAGGTCACAAACAAAGTTTCGATCTCCGTCATTGTGGCCCAAAGCGGGAATGGTGCGCTTGGTGCGGCTGATCTCAAAGGTACCGCATTCCCGGCAGTAAATGACCTCGTCGTAGCTGCCGTCGGAATTGCAGCCGGGGTCAGTGATATTTTCGCGGACAACAGCTGTGCCGTGGTGGGGGTTCTTGGAGACAGTTCTTGTTTCAATCGTACCGCAATCTGCGCAGCCGCGAGATTCTTTGCCCTCTGCGGTGCAGGATGGGGCGATGTTGATTTGCCAGTGACTGAAGCTGTGACCCTTTGGGGGGAGGGGCGTCTGTGCTGTCAGTACGCTGTGGCAGACCGAGCAATGCTTGCCCTCGGTGAAACCGCCTTCCGTGCAGCCGGGGGCTTTGGCGGCATCCGTGACAGCGGTATGTCCCGTGGGGGGAACCTCGGACTGTTTTTCCGTGACGGTACCGCATACAGAGCAATGCTTACCCGCTGTTAAGCCGCTTGCGGTGCAGGTGGCGGCGACAGCCTTGTCCGTTACAAGGCTGTGTCCCGTGGCGGGGATGCGTGCCTGAGAGCTGAGGATCTCCCCGCAGTTGGAGCATTTCCGACCGTCGGTGAGGCCGTCGGTGGTGCAGGTGGCAGGATAGCCCTTTATGGTCACGGAGCTATGGTCGGTGCAGAGCTTTGCGGAGCAGCTGTCACAGATAAAGTCCCTGTTTTCGTCTTGGTGCCCTATGGCAGAGATGGTGCGCTTAGTGCGGCTGATCTCGTGAGACAGGCATTGTGCGCAATAGACCACGGACTCATAGCTGCCGTCGGCTTCGCAGCTCGGTGGAATTTCATTTTCCCGAACGGCGGGGGCGGGCTTATGGGGGAGCTTATCCAGTGTGCGGACTTCAAAGGCATTGCAGCTTCCGCAGCTGCGGCGTTCCTCCCCTTGGGCGGTGCAGTTTGGCTCCACGGTCACGACCCACAGTCCGAAGCTGTGACCCTTTGGGGGGATGATGGTTTGTTGGGTCAGCACCGTATTGCATACAGAGCAGTGCTTGCCCTCCGCGAGGCCGCTTTCCGTGCAGGTAGCAGCCACCGCACCGTCAACAACTACGGTGTGGCCCTTGGCGGGAACCGTATTTTGCTTTGCAATGACGAATCCGCAGACACTGCAATGGCTGCCCTCGGTCAAACCGCTTGCGGTACAGGTGGCGGCCACGGCCTTGTCGGTGACCGCGGTGTGGCCCTTGGCGGCAATGACCGTTTGGGGCTTTGTGACCTCGCCGCAGTTGGAACATTTCTGCCCGTCGGTGAGGCCGTCGGTGGTGCAGGTGGCGGCGTAACCCTTGATGGTGATCAGGGTATGGTCGGTGCACAGATCCGCGCCGCAGACATCACAGGCAAAGTCCTTGTTTCCGTCCTTGTGCCCCGGTGCGGGGGTGGTGCGCTGTGTGCGGCTGATCACATGGGTCTTGCACAGCTTGCAGTAGACCACATCCTCATAGCTGCCCGAGGCAGTGCAGGTGGCAGCAACTTGATTTTCCGTAACAGGGCTGTCGGGACTGTGGGGGATGCGGGGGATTTCCTGCACATCCGTGTATCCGCACACACTGCAGCGGCGGCTATGACTGCCCACAGCGGTGCAGGTAGCAGCCTTGGTGACGGTCCACGAGCCGTAGCTGTGGCCTTTGGCGGCAACGTAGCTGCTGCTGTACCCAAATTCTCCGCAGGAGCAGAGGTATCGGGTATAGCCCTGCTGTGTGCAGGTGGGAGTGACCACGGTGGAATCGGTATAGGGATGGGAGACACTGTTGGAAATGCTGTGGGCATTGGCGTACTGCTGTCCTTTGGTGCCGCAGTAAACCTCAAGGGTGACGTTGGGGCATTCATCAAAGTTCTCCTTGCCGATGGTGGTCACGGAGCGGGGGATCATCACACGGGAGAGGGCGGGGCAGTTGCGGAAGGCGTACTCCTCTATGGTCTGCACACCCTCTTGAATGTCCACGGTTTTCAGAACGTTGCAGAAGTCAAAGGCCTGTCGTCCGATGGACTTCACATTCCCCGGGATGGTGATGGAGGTCAGCTTATCGCAGTTCAAAAAGGCGGAGCTGCCGATTTTGGTGACCGTAGCGGGGATGACCACGTTGTTTAAGTAGCCGCAGTCAAAAAACAGGTGGGACGGGATCTCCTTCAAGCGTGCGGGCAGAGTGATGTTCTGCAGCACGTCGCAGTCGGAGAAGGCTCCGGAATCCAGCTGCACATCGGGGTTTTGGAAGGTGATCTTAACGAGCCAGCCGCAGCCTCGGAAGGCGTTTTCCCCAATGCGGGTGATGTTTTGGGGGAAGGTCACCTCGTTGAGGATGGTGCAGTAAATGAAGGCATAGTCGTCTATTTCCTTCAGGGTGGAGCAGAAGGTGATGCCCGTCATGTGGTAGGCGCTGCGGAAGGCACCGTAGCCGATGTACTCTGTGCCTTCGGGGACCGTGTATCTTCCGTATTTACAGGCGGGATAGCAGATCAGGGTCTTTTTGTCCGCAGAGAACAGCACCCCGTCAACGCTTGTGTAGGCGGTGTTGCCCTCCTCCACGGTGAACTGCTCCAGTCGTTTGCAGCCGGAGAAGGCGGACACGCCGATGGAGGTAACGGTGGCGGGAATGCGAATGGATTCCAGACCGCTGTTGATGAAGACGGTGTCCCCGATGGTGGTGAGATTGGGCGGGAGAACCACCCCCGCAAGCTTGGCATCGTTGCCGAACATACTGTCGGGGAGGTAGGTCATGCCTGCGCCGATCCGTGCGCCCTTCAAGGCGGAGCAGTTGGAAAAGGCACTGGACTCTATGGTATGCACACTGTCGGGGATGGTGATGGTCTGTAGAGCGGTGCATTCGGAAAATGCGCAGAACTCCAGAATCTCCAGCTTGGGAGGCAGGGTGATGTACTGCAGGGCGCGGAGGTTGTTGAAGCCGTATTCCCGAATGGCAATGAGGCTGTCGGGCAGGGTGACCTCTGTGCAGTTGGTGCACCAGTAGAAGGCCCGCTCCCCTACCTCGGTAATGCCTTCGCTCACAACGATGGCACCGACGCTCTCCCGATAGCTGTACCAAGGGGGCTCGGAGAACCGATAGCTGGGGATGGCACCTGTGCCGCTGACGGTCAAGGTGCCTGTGTCCCCATCCAGCACCCATGCCATATCTCCGTTGAGCTTCCCGCTTGCTGCCACATTGCGCACATAGGGGGTCTCGGACATGGGGTATTGGGCAAGAAATTCTTGGGTATTGTATTCACTGCTCCTTTGATGGGTGGCGAAATTGCTGTTGGGGATCAGGAAGTAACGGTAATGTCCCTTGAGGTCACGGTCCCAAGTGGGGTCGGCATTGTAGTATTTCCCGTCCAGCTTGATGATGACCCATGCGTGGGATTCATTGTCTGCCCTGCCGCCGATATAACGGCAGTCCACCCCCAGAGACAGCAGCATACGGTACAGCAGGGTGGCATAGCCCTGACAGACCGCACAGCGGTCGATCATGGCGGCATAGGTGCTGTGCTTGAGGGTATAGGCATTGTCGTCGTAGTTATCGAAATCGTACTGCACTTCCTCGGTGATCCAGTCATACACCCCCATGACCTTATCGTATTCATGGGCGTCCTGCAGATTCAGCTCCTTGAGCACTTGGGTGACGGCGGCGGTGACCTGCTGCTCCTGTGCGGCGTTGTGGAGCCATACGGGGGTGAAGGTAAAGGTATGGTAATAGACTCCGTCTATGGCGGTGACTGAGGTGGAATACTCGCAGCCGCCTGTGTTGTAGCGGATGTAATCCCCCTCGTTGGGGACCCCTGTGTGGGCAACGGCAAGATCATAAAGCCCTTCAGCGGTGAGCTTGGTGTCGGACTTCACATAGGCGGTGATGACCTCGTCATGGCGGGTCAGCGCGGTGCGGAGTTGGGTGACGGCCGCCTCTTGGGTGAGGTATATGGAAGTGTCGATGTCCGCGGCATAGACGGTCATGCCTGCGAAGACACAAATCAGACACAAGGCAATGAGTGTGGTAAGAAGTTTGCTGCGCAGCTTCATGGGGAACCTCCTCGGGTGCATTTTCTATGGATACAGTATAGCATATTTGCGGAAAAGTGGAGCGAAAAAATGACCGATGCAGTATAACAAGGCACGGTGTTTGGATTCAACGGTGCACCGTGGGGCAGCCGCTTGCTGCCGCCGCAGTGCAGTGAAATAACCACCAATGGAAGTGAAATCGTATCATGTTTAAGCGAGGATGTTACATACCAAAAAACGCATACTTTGTTGCAATGCACAAATTTAACTACTGTTGTTAACGTAAAAACGGCGGCAGCAAGCAGCCGCCCTACGGCTGCGGAAAACTTCAGGGGCTGTTGCAAAATCTGCAACAGCCCCTGAGGAGAATTGGTTCAAAATTCAATTGTGCTTTTTTACTTTTCCATGATGTATCCCATGCGGCCGGAATAGGTGGCGGTCACGTCGTCCATGGCATCGCAGTATTCCCAAATGCCGTTGGCGTTCTTCACCAGCAGCAGGAAGTTTTCGGAGTTGCCGTATACATCACGGTAGGAGGGCTCGCCTGCGCCCCAAGGGATGTAGTCACTGGTTTCGCCGTTGAGCCAGACAATGTTGCCGCTCTTGCGGAAGCCGCCTACCCACACTGCTTCCAGCTGGTGCTTGTCAGCCAGTGCGCACAGACCCGCAAACTCGTCCTTGTTGTTGATGGTCACCAGATAGCCGCCGTTTGCCATGCAGTTGTTTGCGGCGGTGTTCCAGCTTGCATCGGCCTTCACCACGTTATATCTGGAGGTGTCGATGGTGACGATGGGCTCCACGGTGGGGGGAGGTGTAACTACAACGGGAGAGGTCTCGGGGGTGGGGGTGGGCAGATAAGGGGTAATGTCGGGAGAGGCATTGGGGTCTGCCACGGGAACCGTGGGCGTGACGTTGGTGCCCACATTGGGGGTGGTGTTTTCGTTGGGGTTCTTGTCCAGGGTGGTGTTGTCGGCACCGAACTGCATAGCCACGGCAGCTACCATCAAAATAGCCGCGATCAGCAGAACGGCGATCAGGGGACGAAGGCTCATTTTCTTTTTCTCCTCTTGTTTCACGGGCGCGGCGGTCTTGGCCCGCTTATTTGTTTTCTTGGGGGTCACTGCCACGCCGCGGCCTGTGGAGGCGGCAGCTTCTGCGGCAGCTAAGATATTGGCCATCATGGAGGCCTCCCGCAGCTGCTTTTCCTTCAGCACGGTCATGCGCTCCGCCAGTGCGGCGGCACCGCCCTCGGCTTCCGTTTCCTCACGGAACAGGGCGAAGGCCTCTCGCAGCTGGGCCACGGTGGCGTAGCGGCGTTCGGGCTTAAATGCGGTGGCTTTGTCGATGATGAGGTTCAGGGTCTCGGACACGGGGGTCAGCTCGAAACGTTCCCCGCTCATCTTGCGGCGCAGTGCCTCCGCACGGTCTGTGGGAGAGGCATCGGGCAGCAGAAAGGGGAGACAGCCGCCGTTGGACCATGCGTACATGAGCATACCCACGGAATACACATCCGCCTGCTCGCTGCGTTTATTGTCCCAGAATACCTCAGGTGCGATATATTCGATTTGGTAGGCGGTGAACTTCAGGTCCTCATCCGTCAGTGCTTCGCCAAGACCTACATTGCCGTCCTCGTCCAAGCTGATATTGGCAGCATTCACGCCCCCGTGGAAGGGCAGCTCGTTGGCCTCCAGTGCGGCGCATACCCCGTCGATCAGGGTGATGAACTCTGCGGGGGACAGCGCACCGATGCGGTCGCCTACGGCATAGGTCTCCATGAATTTATTTGCTTCAGACATAGGGAATCACTCCATAGAAGATATACACCGCAAATATAGCACAATTCCGCTTGACAGTCAATCCAAGGGTAAATTGTTCACAATTTTGGGAGGATGTTCCTGCAATCCGCACCGGAGTCATGGTGCCCACGCCAATCTAATGTACGGTGTAGGGGCGAACTGCGTTCGCCCGTTTTTGCATCGGATATCTGCTTTAGGAGTGGCTTCCCCTTTTAGGGGGAGCTGGCTCGTTTTATGTTCGCACGAAAGAAGTAATAATTATACAAAATGTGGGTGCGAACATAAAAACGAGACTGAGGAGGTAAGCGGTGAGGCTTTTCGATGCTGTTGCAGTTGGGCGAATCCGCAAAATATTTATATTGTGCGCTTCGCGGATTCAATATCGACCTCTTCCACCGCAAGCGGTCCCCCTTCCCCTATCCAGGGGAAGGTACTCCTTTATCCATCGTTCCTTTATTAAATAATATCAAATAACATCGGGCTTATGAGATGCTTACTCCAACATTCTGTCGATGATGGCGTTGATGCGTTCGGTATAGCTGCGCAGCTCTCGATTGGAGCGGCCGCCCAAGGTCTTTGCCACACGCAGCAGACGTTCCGCGGCGGCAACCAGCTCGCCCAGTACACGGGCGGACTTGGTGAGCTTTTCGCCCTTGACTACGGGTACGCCCTGTGTGACCACCTCGAACTTCTCCGTCAGCAGGTTGTAGCAGGTGCCCGAGTAGGGGGCGTAGGCGGTGTAACCCAGCTGCTCGCTGAGGGTGTCGGCGAAGATGCTGCACACCTGATCCTCCCCGTGGTTGACGAATACGGCGGTGGGCTTGCGCTTCAGAGCGCCGATCCATTTCAGCAGCCCGTCACGGTCGGCGTGACCGCTCATGCCGGGGAGCCAGCCGATCTCCGCATGGACGGCGATCTCCTCACCGAAGATCTTCACGGTGTCCGCACCGTCCATGAGCTTGCGGCCCATGGTGCCCTCTGCCTGATACCCAACGAACAGCACGGTGCTTTCGCTGCGCCACAGGTTGTGCTTCAGATGGTGGCGGATGCGCCCCGCGTCACACATCCCCGATGCGGAAATAATAACCTTGGGGGTGGGGTCGGCGTTGATGGCGCGGGATTCGTCTACGGATTGGGTGGTGTTCAGCCCCGGGAATACCAAGGGATTGATGCCCAAGTCCATGATATATTGGCTTTCCTCGTCCAGAAAATCCTTGTCGCACTGGAGGAATACGCTGGTGGAGTTGTCGGCCAGAGGACTGTCCACATACACGGGGAAGTCGGGGTGGCCCTTCACCAAGCCCTCGTTCTTGAT
Organism: Oscillospiraceae bacterium; assembly: GCA_017415945.1. The sequence continues at coordinate 3,965 of JAFQDR010000196.1, read as the reverse complement.
CTCCCGCAGGTAGTACAGCATTTCCTGAGTACGTCCCACAGCAAAGGCAGGGATGACCACATTGCCTCCGCGGTCGAAGGTCTCCTGCAAATAAGCTGCAAGGGGCTGTACCACATTCTTCCGCTCCTCATGGAGACGATCCCCGTAGGTGGATTCGATGATGACGAAGTCCGCCTCCTCCACGGGGACGGGGTTGCGGAGGATGGGCTGGTTGATGTTGCCCACGTCACCGCTGAACAGCACCTTTCGTTCTTCGCTGTCTTCACGGAGCCATACCTCGATGGATGCGGAGCCTAAGAGGTGCCCCGCGTCATTGAAGCGGATGGTCACGTGTTCGTTGATTTGGAGCATTTCATTGTAGCTGCAGGGGCGCATGAGCTTCAGCAGACCCTCTGCGTGCTCGATGGTGTAGCGGGGTTCCACAGGTCCTCGGCCCGCGCGCATTTCCTTGCGGCTGTCCCGCTCGGCGTCCTGCATCTGGATGTTGGCGCTGTCACGAAGCATGATGTTTGCCAGCATACAGGTGGCGGCGGTGGCGTACACCACCCCACGGAAGCCGTTTTTGTACAATAGGGGCAGGTTCCCCGAATGGTCGATGTGGGCGTGGGTCAGCAGCACGAAGTCAATGTCTCCCGCCTTTACGGGGAGCTCGACGTTTTCGTACAAGTCCTTGCCCTGTTCCATGCCGCAGTCTACCAGACCGCGGACAGAGCCTACCTCGATGAGTGTGCAGCTGCCTGTGACTTCATGGGCAGCACCGATGAATGTTAATTTCATAAGAAACCCTCCTTTGCGGTCTCGCAAGTTCCATATCGCTTTTTTCTCGTTTGTTCGTTCAAATGTACAGCTGCGGATTCATATCTTTGCAGTCCGAAGCCCTTCGTGTAAGCTGCTTAGCTCAATCAAACGAGAAAAGAGCGCTCATTCCACTGCTCGACCTCGTTTCGCTCTGCATCTTTTTCTATTTCAAATTCCCTTCGGGAATTTGGTGTGGATTGAAAAGATGCAGCAGCGAGTTTGTATGCGTATGCGGGTAGATTTGGACGGGTGTGTATAGATGAAATGTAGGGCGGGTGCGCAAATCATTTTACAGTTTGCGTCAACCGTGTGCGCGATGCGGGCGAACAATGTTCGCTCCTACTGTGTTTGCCTGTCGTTGACTTGCCGCTCTGCATCTTAATAGACTATATAAAAATTCGCTTTAGCGAATTTAGAATAGAAAAAGATGCAGAGCGAAGAGGACGAGCAACGAAGTGAACGCTCTCCGTTCACTTGTGAACGGAAAGTGATACGGAGTTTGCGAGGACGAGGTTACAGCAGCTTCAATGCCTCCAGGATGACCTCGATGGACTGCATGGCTGCCTTGGGGGCAAATTCCGCATAGTCCATGGCGGCACCGTCACCGTCGGAGATGGTGCGCAGTACGGCGAAGGGCACCTTGTTCACGGCGCATACATGGCCGATGCTGCCACCCTCCATTTCCGCTGCGGAGGCACCGAAGGTCTCACGGATGAAGGTCTTCTGCTCTTGGGTGTGGATAAACTGGTCCCCGGATGCCACGGTGGCGACGATGCTGCGGCAGCCCTTGGCCTTGGCGGCTTGGTCGATGACGGCAATGAGCTTGGGGTCGGCGGGGAAATAAATTTGATTGATGCCGCTGATGAGCCCTACGGGGTCGCCGATAGGGCTGGTGTCCATGTCGTGCTGGCAGACCTGATCCGCAACGGCAATATCCAGCACACTGAGCCCCTTGGTGACGGAGCCCGCCACGCCGATGTTGATGATGGCCTCGGGGCTGTACTTCAAAATCATGGTCTGTGCGCACATGGCAGCAAAGACCTTGCCGATGCCGCACTGTGCGGCAACAATGTCATGGCTGCCGATGCGTCCGCTGACGAAGGTGATGCCGCTGATCGTTTCGCGGACAGGTGCTTCCATAGCCGCCTGCAGAGCATCCACTTCCATCTGCATGGCGCCGATGATACCGATTCTCATGGCTTACGCATCTCCTTTCGGGTAGCTGAAGCTGAAGTCCGTGACCTTGTTGAGCACTTCCAGATAGGGACCGCACTCGTCCTTGGCGGTCTGCAGGTTCAGGGTCTTGTAGTTGCCGCATTCCACGGGGCTGCAGCCGAACACGGGACCTTCGTAGTCCATGATCTGCTGCAGAACCAGCTTGGTCTGCTCAAATACCTCCTTGGGGCTGACGTTGCGGGTCAGCAGGTAGAAGCCCGTCTGGCAGCCCATGGGCCCGAAGTACACCACGTTTTCCGCAATGGAGCTGTTGCGGATGAAGGTTGCAAACATATGCTCCAGCGTATGCATGGTGGAGGGAGTAATGAGGCTGTCGGTGTTGGGCTTGCGGGTGCGCAGGTCAAAGGTGGTGATGTCACCGTCTACACGGGAAATGTAAAAGCCGGGATCGAGAATAGTGTGGTCGATCTCGAAGCTTTTGATACGCTGAATTTCCATAGGGGATTCCTCCAATTGCTATCAATATAAAAACGGAACACTTTCCTTGATATCATTATAAATCTTTCTTCCGTCAAAATCAATGAAATGCATGAGACAATCTTCACACCTTGTTGCCCTATGCTGTGCGGATTTTGTTGCAATTTGTTGCCTGTACGGATATAATGGTTTATATATCGCAAACAAAAGGGGGAGTGTCCCATGAAGTTTCTGAAGCGTATCCGTTGGGCATATTTGCTGCTGTCGATTTTCCTCGTCGCTATGGGTGTGTGTCTGGTCATGTGGCCGGAGCTGTCCACCGATATGGCCTGCATGATCGTTGGCGGCGGTGCCATGCTGTTCGGCTTGGTGAAGATCGTGTTCTATTTTGTCCGCCAGGTGAATGCCATGGTGGAGCAGTATGACTTTTCTGTTGGCGTATTGAGCATTGCGGCGGGCACCGTGCTGCTGGTGCATCCTCAGGAGATGCTGCAGCTGCTGCCTCAGGTGCTGGCGGTGTGTATGCTGGTGGACTGTGTGTTTAAGATCCAGGTAGTGCTGGATGCCAAGCGTCTTGGCAGCAGCGTTTGGTTTTTGCAGCTGCTGGCTGTGCTGATCTGCATCGGCTGGGGCGTATGCCTGCTGCTGAAGCCCTTCGGTCTGGATCAATATGTGCAGCAAATGGTATCGGGCGGTCTGATCGCCGATGGTGTACTGAACCTGCTGACGGTGCTGTTTATTGCGTTCACTCTGAAGAAGGAGCCTGCAATCGATGTTCCCGCACCCATTGCCGACCCCATGCAGGCGGTGAAGCCCATGCCCGTGGCGACGGCCCCTGCTCCCCGTCCCGAGCCCGAGGAGGAGCTGCCCGACGTGATCGAAAGCGGCATCCAAGTCCGTGACCTCATTGAGGAGAGCCGTGAAAAGACCAATCAGCCCGAAGGCAAGGGCAGCATTTTCAGCTTTTTCAAGAAATAAACTGAAATAAGGAGAATCCATATGAGCAAAATCATCAGACCTGAGGCCGGCGTAATCAACAATATGGCGGGCGGCCCCGGCTATATTAAGAGAACCGATCTTATCGAATCCAATGGGGATATCTTCAATTCCGGCAGAGTATTTGCCCATATCGTCATCGAAAAGGACTGCGGCGTGGGCTACCACGTCCACAACGGCGACGGGGAAATTTACTACATCCTCAAGGGTGAGGGCGAATACAATGACAACGGCAATATCGTCACCGTAAAGCCCGGGGATGTGACCCATACCCTTCCCGGGGAAGGCCACGGCATCATCAACCGCAAGGACGAGCCTCTGGAAATGATCGCGCTGATCCTCTTTGAAAAGCAGAAGGTAGAATAATCAAAGACCTCGCCAAAGGGGCGGAGCTCATAAGACAGTTAACAACCGCAGCGGTTAATCTGCTGCGGTTGTTTTTGAATCGGCTTAATTTGCACAATTTAATATTTTTGAAATTAGGGATTGAAGTATCCATTACACTTTGTAGAATATAG
>JAFQDR010000027.1 GCA_017415945.1 Oscillospiraceae bacterium | reverse complement strand
GGCGTTGTCCGACACACCACCACACCTGTAGGGCGGGGGCTTGCTCCCGCCGCTTGTGGGTAGAGCATGGAAGTTGAATCAGTACGGTACAGAAAAATATGGGGCTGCAATAATGCAGTTGGAATATGATGCGATGATATGTCTATGGTAAATTATCTCACTGCGCCACGGCGGCAGGAATCCCCCCGTCTCGCCATGTGGCGAGCCACCCCCCTTTAGGCAAGGGAGGCAGGCCGCCCTATGGTGCGGAGGATGATTTGGATGAAGCATTGCGGACCGTCCGGGAGGACGGTTCCTACGAGTGCGGCGGCGGATGCCCCTTGCCTTACCGTTCGAATACGTATGACACCCCCTATTTCTCTGTTGAAACCATGGGGATTTTATGGCATAATTTGTATGATCCCCATTGCAGGAAGGTTTTTCTATGACATCTAAACCCATTCCCTTTTCTATAAAATCGGCCCTTTCTGTGCTGCTTATCTTCTTTGCCTTTCAGGTGCTGCACTTGGAGCTGCTCCTTCTGCTGTACGAAAACGGCGGCGGTCTGTCTGCCCTGCCCCTGTGTGCGGAGGCTATGCTTTCCCCCGATGTATACACCTTGGTACTATTCGCTGCGCTGACCGCATTCTTTCTGAAATGCCCCGAAGCAGCTCTCAAAACATGGGAGCGCCTGTTCTGCGCAGCCTTTTCCCTTTGTCTGATGGTGGGCGACAGCTTCGCTGCCATAGACAGCTGGAATCCGGTATTCGGCTCTCCCGCTGCCCTGCTGCTGTCCGCTGTGACCCTCGTGGGCCTCACGCTGATCTGCTCCACCGCCCTCCGTTGGGCTAAGCACCTGCTGTCTCGGATTCCCACAGACTCCATTCATCTGCCCAAGCTTTGGCAAAAGCGTCCTTTTCTTCTGCCTTGGTGCATCATCCTTCTGTGCTGGCTGCCGTACTTCCTTGTGCGCCTGCCCGCTGCCGTGGAGCACGACGCCTATATGCAGCTGGAACAGGTCTTCGGGCTCCGAGAATTTACCGCCCACAACCCCGCATTTTCCACGCTGCTCATTGGCTTCTGGGTCAAGCTGGGCACAGCCCTCTTCGGCACCAAGGAAGCGGGTTTGACCCTGTTTGTGGTGTTCCAAATGCTGTGCTGCTCTGCCATGCTTGCATACACCGCCTGCGCTATGGTACGCATCAAGTCCCCCGCCATGGTCACCATGGGCTCCGTTGCATTGTACGCACTGGCAACCGTATACCCCAATTACCTGACCACCATTCTGAAGGATGCCCTGTACGCCTGCATAACCGTATTGCTCCTGTGCCTTGTGATTGAGGAGCTGGTACTGCCTCACAGCAAAAAGCGCATGGCCGCCATCTTTGCCGCAGCCGTACTCACAGGGCTCCTGCGGAACAACGGCTTCCTGCTGCTGTGGGCATTGGCATTCGCCTCCCTCGTTTATCTGCACATCCGTAGGGACGCCCCTTGCGGGTGTCCTACCCACAAGGCCATGACCGCAGCACTGATCGCCGCCTGCGCGGTACAGCTGCTGTACGCCAATGTGCTGCTGCCTGCCCTGAACGTCCCCGCAGGTCCCTTCCATGAGCTGCTGTCCGTACCCTTCCAGCAGACTGCGCGGTATGTACGGGACCACCCCGAGGACATTACCGAGGAGGAATACGCGGTCATCGATGCCATTTTGGGCATGGAGGATCTGGCGGAACGGTACGACCCCAACCTCTCCGATCCTGTCAAAAATGCCTGCACCGACGACCCGAGTACCGTGGCCCCCTATCTGAAGGTCTGGCTGAAGCAATTCCTCCGTCACCCCATGGTCTACATAGAAGCCACCATGAACAATTGCTATGGCTTCTTCCACCCCAACTCCCGTGAGTATATCTTCTGGTACACCACCATCTCCACCAATCCCGACTTGGTATTTGACGAAATCGAGGGCCTCATGCCTCTGAAAATCGCCGCACGGTATCTGGTAATGCTGTTCGAGTGCTTCCCCCTGACCCTGCCCCTGTGCAATGCGGGCTGCCATGTGTGGCTGGCTCTGTATCTGCTGTGCAAGGCCTTGGAACGCAGAGACCGACTGTTCCTCGTCCCCTTTGCCTCGGTGCTGATGAGCATATTGGTATGCATGGCCTGTCCCGTATTCTTCATCAACGGTGTCCGCTACGCCCTGCCCATCATCTACGCATCCCCTCTTCTCACGGCATTGTCCCTACGCAAACCATAATAATTCCCTCGGCATTTTCGCCGAGGGTTTTTGCTGCGTTGATTTTATACCATCCTCTGTGATACAATGAGAAAAAGGAGATGACTTAAGGAAAAGCTAATGGAAATCATTCAAACCTTATTGGTGCTGCTCCTCATGTTCTTCGGCATCGGCACAGATTCCCCCGCCCCTGTGGTCACCCCGGAGGACTCCGCCATTGAAGTGCACTTCATAGACGTGGGGCAGGCAGACGCAGCCCTTATCCTATGCGACGGAGAGGCTATGCTCATTGACGGAGGCAACGTGGACGACTCCGATGTGCTGTACACCTACCTGTCCGACCGAAACATTGACTATTTGAAGTACGCGGTGGTCACCCACGCCCATGAAGACCATGTAGGCGGCATAAGCGGCGCACTGGAATATGCCTACGCCGAAACCGTTTTCTGCCCCGTCACCGAATACGACAGCAAAGCCTTCACCAATTTTGCAAAGGCTGTGAAGAAACAGGGGAATACCATCACCGTCCCCCAAGCGGGAGAGATCTATATGCTGGGTGGTGCCGCTATGGAGATCCTCCACTGTGACCCCGAGGCGGAAGACCCAAACAACACCAGCATCGTCCTACGCATTGTCCACGGTGACACCGCATTCCTGTTTACGGGAGACGCGGAGCTGCCGGTGGAGGAAAAGATTCTGGAGGAGGGTCGTGTGATCGACTGCACCGTTTTGAAGGCAGGCCATCACGGCAGCAGTACCAGCAACAGCTACCGATGGGTATACGAGGCATGGCCGGCATATGCCGTCATTTCCGTGGGTAAGGACAACACCTACGGACACCCCCACAAGGAGGTTCTCAGCCGCTTCAAGGATGCAGGCATCGAAGTCCTGCGCACGGACAAAATGGGAGACATCGTCTGCTACGGCAACGGAAAAGAGCTCGAATTTCAAACCGCACGATAAAAATACCGCAGCCTTACCGCTGCGGTATTTTCTGTTTTGCTTTTTGTTAAGACTGTGTTATAATGAATTGATTTTGCACCATTTCATGAAATAGGTGGTAATATGAATTTTACAAAAGCCAAATATGAAAATTTCCTCAAGTGCTTATTCCATATATTGGAGGTCGGTCCCGAGGAAGACACCATAGGCCGCTCCTACGATATCATCAATCTGCTCTCCATCGTCTTAAACCTCTTTGTCAGTGTCCTGTACACCTTCGAGGATTATCGTCTTGCCTACGGGCCATTGCTGTTAAGGATCGAAGCCACCACTGTGGCCTTTTTTGCCATAGACTACGTTCTTCGACTCCTGACCGCCAAATACCTGTATCCAAAACTGCCTCCTCACCGTGCCTTGTGGCAATATATTCGCAGCTTTAAGGGTCTGATCGATCTGGTCAGCTTCCTGCCCTACTATCTGCCCATCTTCTTCCCCGGTGGTGCCGCAGCATTCCGCCTGTTCCGTGTGCTGCGTCTGTTCCGACTGTTCCGCGTCAACGCCTACTACGACAGCTTCTCGGTGATCTTGGAGGTACTTAACAACAAACGACAACAGCTTACCAGCTCTGTGTTTATCATTGCGATTTTGCTGCTGGGCTCCAGCCTGTGTATGTACTCTCTGGAACACGATGCCCAACCCGATGTATTTAAAAACGCCTTCAGCGGCATTTGGTGGGCAGTGTCCACCCTGCTGACCGTTGGCTACGGGGACATTTATCCCATCACCCCTATGGGTCAGCTGCTCAGTATCTTCATTACCTTCTTGGGCGTTGGCATGGTCGCTATCCCCACAGGTATTATTTCCGCAGGCTTCGTTGACCAGTACAGCCGCATCAAGCGCATCAGCGAATACGGCAAGGAAGATGATGTAAACTTCATCAAGGTGCAGGTCACCGAGTCCGATAACTGGAACGGCAAGCAAATCATGCATCTGGGTCTTCCCACAGGCATCATTGTGGCAGCCATCCAGCGTGGAGACGACGTAATCATCCCCCGCGGCAGCACCGAGCTCCATGTGGGCGACGCTTTGGTGTTGGGCGCTCCTTCCATGGACCACGAGCACCCCATCGATCTGAAGGAAGTCATCCTCCGCAGACAGCATCCATGGAATGGCAAGCGTATCCGAGATCTTGACATTTCCCGCCTGACCATTATCATTATGATCAAGCGAGAAGGCAAGGCATTTATTCCCAACGGCGATACAATTCTTCACGAGGGAGACCGCGTGATCCTGTATACGCAGGTCAATCTCCATTCCGACGCACATTATTACGTATAATCGCGAGCACTTCTGCTGAAGTGCCCTATCGCCTTCGGCGACGCGATTTCAGGAGAAACCAACCATGGTTTCCCCCGAAGCCCCCTTCCTTCACGAACTTCATGCAAAAAGAGCTATGCCGCAGAATGCAGCATAGCTCTTTCAGACTGTCAAAAAAACGCTTCGCAGAATTTCGTCCATAAGGACGAAACAAAGTCAAATCTATTTTTCGCGCCGGCATGTACGAAGCGAAAAATACAAATAGGGCTGCAAGTGTGGAATTTGTTCGCAGAATGCGGACAAATTATGCGCGCTGCAGACCTGCTTGCCCATCGCGTAAGCGGGGGCTTCTCTGTCAAAATGCTCCGAAGGAGTATTTTGACAGACTCAAAGAGCTATGAAGCATTACGCCGCATAGCTCTTAATTTTTATTCTCATATCCCCCGCCGCAGTCGGTGAAGGAAGGGGCCTACGGGGGAACCATGGTCGGTTCCCCCGTAAATCGCGTCGGCGAAGCCGATCTCGTGTTTCAGCAGAAACACGCGCGATTAAAAAATACCCCACCGCAAATGCGGTGGGGTAACGCTTTGAGTTAATTATTTCGTTTGCTTAGATCAAACGTGGTTTCAAACAATTAGCCAGCGATGGTGGTGTACATGAAGTACTTGTAACCCAGGGGGTTGCAGAAGAAGCCGTCTACGGTGTCATCGATCATGTAGATGTCGGTGTAGTAGTACAGGGGAACCAGGCAGCCGGTTTCCATCAGCATGTCTTCTGCCAGGTGCATCATAGCGTAACGAGTTTCGTTATCGGTGCAAGCCTTGATTTCGGAGATCAGAACGTCGAAGGTATCTGCCCAAGTAGCATTTTCAACCTTGTAGTCAACGCCGAAGCCGGTCAGATCCAGGCTGTACATAGCCAGATCAGCGTGTGCACCCTTACCGAACTGAACGTCGTTGTTGCCGGAGATGGAGGTCCACATATCCAGGAAGCAGATGGGATCGTTGTAGTCAGCCAGCCAGCCGTTACGTGCAACAGCGTAGTCGCCGTTCTTTCTGGTGTTCAGGAAGGTGTTCCATTCCTGGTTTACCAGCTGCATGTCGATGCCAACGTTAGCGAAAGCGGTCTGTACGTATTCGCCGATTGCCTTGTGAGCGTCGGAGGTGTTGTACAGGTATTCCAGAGTGGGAGCGTCGGTGAACTTACCGGTAGCTTCGTCGAAGGTGTAGTACTTCTTCAGAACTTCCAGAGCGGAAGCGAAGTTAGCTTCGAAAGCTTCAACGGAAACATCGTAGTAACCTACGAAGCCGTCATTGTGACCAGCGGTCTTGTAGAATTCGGAGCCATCGGGATTGGTCATACCCATAGCAACGAAGGAGGATGCGGGAACCTGACCGGCCTGGCCAATTTCGTCGCAGATGTAGGTGCGGTCCAGAACCAGACCCAGAGCCTTACGGATTTCAGCGTTTGCCTTTTCAGCTTCAACGCCGGTCAGGGTGGAGGATTCGGGCAGCAGGTTCAGGTTAACGTTCCAGTTAACGTAGTAGGTACCGATCTGACCGGCGATAACGAATTCGTCGGGGTACTTTTCCTGCAGGGACTTGATTTCGTTGTTGGGAACGTCGTCAATAACCAGCCAGTCGCCCTTTTCGAAGTTGGTCAGCATGTTGTTGGTGTCGTCGGACAGGTAGAACTTCAGTTCGGGCATGGTAACCAGAGCTGCATCGGGGTGACCTTCGTTCTTGGTCAGAGTGATGACTGCGTCATGTTCCCAAGCGGTCATGGTGTACATACCGTTACCAACGTAGGTGGAGGGATCGGTTGCCCAAGCTTCGTCGGAAACAACGTCTTCACGTACGGGCATGTAGGTGGGGAATGCCAGCAGTTCGTTCCAGTAAGCAACGGAGTTAGCCAGAGTTACTTCCAGAGTCTTGTCGTCCAGAGCGGTAACAGCCAGATCGTTGGGGTAACCCTTAACAACTTCGAACATGTAGCCGTAGTCAGCACCCAGAGCTTCGGATGCAGCGCGCTTCCATGCGAATTCGAAGTCGCCTGCGGTAACAACTTCACCGTCGGACCACTTCATGTCGCGCAGGGTGTAGGTGTAGGTTACAGTGCCGTCTTCGTTGACAACGCCTTCAACCAGTTCTTCAGCAGCGTCAGCTACGATAACCAGCTTGCCATTGTCGTCAGCCCACTTTGCCAGGCCGGAGAACAGGTGAGCAACCATGGTTGCACCGTCAACAGCGGAGTTCAGAGCGGGGTCCAGAGTGTCGGGCTCGGAAGCCAGGCACATTGCCAGAGTGGATGCGGTAGCTGCAGCATCATCATTGTTAGCTGCATCGTCAGAACCGCCGCCACAAGCTACCAGGCTCAGCATCATAACCAGAGCCAGCAGCATAGCCAGAGTCTTCTTCATTTTATTCGTTCCTTTCAAAGGTCTTTATCAAAATACAATGTATGAGAGAAACCAATATCTCATACCTGCATTTGAAACAATGGGTAGAATATAGCACCAAAACCCTGTGATTTCAATGGGTTTTTCTGCTATTTTGCTAAGTTTTTCGATATTTCACAAATTCTTAGCAGGTGTTTTGTGCCCTTTGCCGTGGTAAAGCAATAAAATACGCACAAGGGCAGGTTGTACTCCCCTGCCCCGTATGTGATGTTTGTATCAATTACAATCGTCTGCTCGCTGCAATGTAATTCATTGCAGCATACCGCCTTGTGAGGCCATTTCCTTCTACGCCACCCCTTCCACCGCAGTCGGTGAAGGAGGGGTTCTCAAGGGGAACCATGGTTGGTTCCTCTTGAAATTGCGTCGGCGTAAGCCGATATAGCGTTTCAGCAGAAACGCTCGCAATTTAGATTTCGTCTACGCGGTGGCAGGCCACAAAATGACCGGGCTTTACTTCGCGGAACTCGGGCATGGATTCCGCACACTTATCGCAGGCATATGCGCAGCGGGTACGGAAGGGGCAGCCGGAGGGTGCGTTCAGAGGAGAGGGGATATCGCCTTCCAGAACGATACGCTTGTTTGCACGGGCGATGTTGGGGTCGGGCACGGGAACAGCGGACAGCAGGGACTTGGAGTAGGGGTGCATGGGGTGATCGTAGATCTCATCTGCGTCAGCCAGCTCTACCATCTTGCCCAGATACATTACTGCGATGCGGTCGGAAATATGACGGACAACCAGCAGGTCATGTGCAATAAACAGGTAGGTCAGACCCAGCTTTTCCTGCAGTTCCTGGAACATATTGATAACCTGTGCCTGAATGGAAACGTCCAGAGCGGACACGGGTTCGTCACAAACGATGAAGTCGGGGTTAACAGCCAGAGCACGGGCAATGCCGATACGCTGACGCTGACCGCCGGAAAATTCGTGTGCATAGCGGGATGCGTGCTCACTGTTCAGACCAACGTGCTCCATCAGCTCCAGAATACGAGCCTGACGTTCTTCCTTGGTCTTGTACAGCTTGTGTACATCCAGAGGCTCGCCGATAATATCGGCAACGGTCATACGGGGGTTCAGAGAGGAGTAGGGGTCCTGGAAAACCATGGTAGCCTTCTTGCGGAACTCCTTGATGTCCTCCTTGGTCTTGATCTGCTTGCCGTCGTACCAGACCTCACCGTCAGTGGGCTTGTACAGGTGCAGCAGGGTACGGCCGACGGTGGTCTTGCCGCAGCCGGATTCGCCGACCAGACCCAGAGTTTCACCCCGCTTGATGGTGAAGGAAACACCGTCAACCGCCTTCAGGGGCTTGGTCTTGAAGGGACCTACGTTAATGGGGAAATGCTGCTTCAGGTTCTTGACCTCGATCAGAGGCTTTTCTTCCACGGCAATATTCTTCTTTTCGCTCATTGCTTGGCCTCCTTACTTGGTTTCCTGTGCCTTCTTGACGTTCATCCAGCAGGCAGCAGCGTGATTTTCGTTGATTTCCATGCGTTCGCAGCGCTCACGAATGCAGATCTTCATAGCGGCATCGCAGCGAGGTGCGAAGGGGCAGCCCTTGGGCATATTCAGCAGGTCGATGGGGGTGCCGGTAATGGGCTGCAGACGTTCGGTGGTAGTGGTAGTGGGAATGGAGCGCAGCAGGCCCTTGGTGTATTCATGGCAGGGGTTATAGAAGATCTCGTCAGCGGTGCCCTGTTCACAAATGGAACCGGCATACATAACGATGACTTCGTCGCACATCTGTGCCACAACGCCCAGGTCGTGGGTGATCATGATGATCGCCATACCCAG
>JAFQDR010000195.1 GCA_017415945.1 Oscillospiraceae bacterium | reverse complement strand
GCGCATAATTTGTCCGCATTCTGCGAACAAATTCCACACTTGCAGCCCTATTTGTATTTTTCGCTTCGTACATGCCGGCGCGAAAAATAGATTTGACTTTGTTTCGTCCTTACGGACGAAATTCTGCGAAGCATTTTTTGAGAGTCTGAGATCCCACAGTGCCGCAAGCACTGTGGGATTTTTTGGTGTTTTAGGGGAATAATTTCGTTGACTAACCGATGAAAACAGGGTACAATATTATGAATTATTGTGTGGAGGTGCAGCGTGAGCGAACTGAAGTTTGGTAAAAACCGTGGTCTGTCCCACGCGTATATCGCCGCTTCCCTGTCGGAGAGTGTCCGTGACCGTACGGTTGCAACACTGTCCGCCGCTGCCGTGTGCGCCGATCCCGACAATAAGCCCTGTGGGAGCTGCCGTGACTGCCGTAAGGCCAAGGACGGTGTGCACCCCGATATCATCCATATCCGCCGTGAGACCGATGATAAGGGCAAAGTGAGAAAAGAGATCCGTGTGGATCAGGTGCGTGATATGATTGGTCAGGCACAGATCATGTCCAACGAGGCAAACGGTAAGGCCTTTGTGATCCACGAAGCGGAATTGATGAACGAAAACGCACAAAATGCGCTGCTGAAGCTGCTGGAGGAGCCTCCCCGCGGGGTGGTACTGGTGCTGTCTACGGCTACGCCCTCCATGCTGCTGGAGACTGTCCGCTCCCGCTGTATTGAGCTTTCGGGCAATGACGACGCTCCGGAGCTTGATAAGGAGCTGCGGGAGGATGTGCTGAAGTATCTGACCCTGACAGGAAAGGGCAGGCGTGCCGATCTGCTGAAATGGTGCAACCAAAAGGCGGGCGCAAGCGATGTGGCAGCAGCGAATGAATTCGCAGATGCTGTCAGCTGCGTTCTGACGGATATTCTCAGCGGACGGGAACAGGACTGCGGATTGAGCAAAACCCATTGCTGGGCGATTTTGGAGCTGATGGAGACCTGCAAGGAATATCTGTCGGTGAATACGGGCGTGAAGCACGTGTTTGGGCTCATTGCAGTCAAGAGTATTGAACTATTGAAATGAGGAAACAACATTGATCGATGTAGTAAGCATCAAATTTAAGAGCTGCGGCAAGGTATATTACTTTGCCCCCAACGGAAATACCCCCAAGGAAGGGGACAGGGTGGTTGTGGAAACCGCCAACGGCAGAGAGCTGGCCATATGCTCTCAGGGCGTTCACGCTGTGGCCGATGACCGTGTGGTGCTGCCCCTGCAGCCTGTGCTGCGTGTGGCCACCGCTGCGGATCTGCGTGTTGCGGAACAGAACAAAAAGCGTGAGGCTGAGGCCTTTGAAATCTGCAAAAAGAAGATCGTTGAGCACGGGCTGGATATGAAGCTGGTGGACGTGGAATGCAATTTCGACGGCAATAAGATCACCTTCTTCTTTACCTCCGACGGGCGCGTGGACTTCCGTGAGCTGGTCAAGGATCTGGCCGGGGTCTTCCGCAGCCGCATTGAGCTGCGCCAGATCGGCGTCCGTGACGAGGCCAAGATGCTGGGCGGTCTGGGCATCTGCGGCAGACCCTTCTGCTGCAGCCAGTTTTTGAGCGAGTTCTACCCTGTGTCCACCAAGATGGCAAAGGTGCAGAATCTGTCTCTGAACCCCAAGAAGATCTCCGGCACCTGCGGCAGACTCATGTGCTGCCTGCGCTATGAGCAGGAGGCCTACGAGGATCTGGTGAAGACCGTGCCCAAGAACGGTGCATTTGTGGAGACTCCCGACGGCTACGGTAATATCACTCAGGTGAATCTGCTGCGCCAGACCGTGAAGGTCAAGCTGGACGGTGAAAACGAACAGCGCAATTACACCGCAAAGCAGGTAGCGGCTGTGCCCGGCGGCAGACCCAAGGACGGGGAGGTACCCGCCCATGTGCTACAGTATGTACCCGAGGAGCCCGTGAAGGAAGAGCCTGTTGCGGACGAATGGAACTTCGCGCTGCTGGAGGATTACGCGGACAACGATAAGAAGCGGGAGCGCCGTGAAAAGCTGGCTGCCGCGGAAAAGGCGGAGCAGGATGCCAAGGCGAGCTATGAAAATGCCCGCAAGCGCAGGGGCGGCCGTGACCGCAGCCGCCGCAAGGGCGGGGAAAAGGCAGAGGCCCCCAAGCAGGCCGAACAGCAGGAAAAGCCCGTGAAGCCCGAAAAAAAGCAGCCCAAGCATGCAGCAAAGCCCGCAGCGGAAAAGCAGCCCAAGGGGGAAAAGCCCGAGGCACCCAAGCAGGAAAAGCAGGGGGAAAAGAAGCAGCGTGAGCGCAGCAGAAAGCCTCGTCAGCCTAAGGGAGAGAAGGTCGAAGCACCTAAGCAGGAAAAGCCCGTAAAGCAGGCGGAGAAGCCCCAGGCTCAGCCCAAAGCAGAGGGCGAGGGCGGCGAAAAGAAGAGCAACGGCGGAAACCATAACCGCCGCCGCAGACACCACAGACCCAAGGGAGAAAAAGGCCCTAAGGCATCCGAATAAAAACAAAGGCCTGTGAAAACGGGCCTTTTTCAGTGAATAAGTAAGAGTGAAAAGTGAAAGAGGAAACTTGTATGAGTATCGTGCAGACCTTTTATGACAACATGGCATCCCATTACGATAAGCTGTTTGCGGACTGGCAGGCCACTACCCGTGAGCAGGCCGTGATTTTGGACAGACTGTTCCGCAGCAGCGGATTTGATACCACCGCTCGTATTTTGGACTGTGCCTGCGGCATCGGCACACAGGCCATCGGTTTGGCGGCAATGGGCTATGCCGTCACGGGTTCTGATCTGAGCATCGGTGAGCTGGAGGAAGCGAAGCTGCGTGCTGCACAAAACGGTGTGGCGCTCCCGCTGGTACAGGCGAACTTCTGTGCGCTGGAGGATGCGTTTGCGGAACAATTCGACATCGTTATTGCTATGGATAATGCCCTGCCCCATATGCTCACAAGCAGCGATTTGGAAGCTGCCATCGGCAGTATTGTCGGTCGGGTAAAGGATGGGGGCCTGTTTGTGGCAAGCATCCGCGATTACGATGAAATGCTGAAGCGCAAGCCTGCCTATTCTCCTCCCTACATCCATCAGACGGACAAGGGTCAGCGGGTGTCTTTCCAGACATGGCACTGGGAAGGGGACTGCTATCGATTGGTACAGTACATCATCGAGGATGAGGATACCCTGCAAATCGGGAAGTTTGAGTGTGAATACAGAGCTACTCGCCGTGAGGAATTGACTGAGCTGCTGATGGAAAAGGGCTGCAGAGAAGTGAAGTGGCTGTTCCCCGAGGATACGGACTTCTATCAGCCCATTGTTGTTGCGAGAAAATAAGTATTTGGAGGTGTTGGTGAATGGCTATGTGGAACCCGTGGCGTGGCTGCAAAAAATGCAGCGATGGCTGTCTGCATTGCTATATTCATAAGGGAGACGCCAAGCGGAACATCAACACCAATGACATCGTCAAAACAAAAGATTTCTATAAGCCTATCGAAAAGCAGAAAAACGGCAGCTATAAACTGGAAAGCGGCTTGGTGTATCTGGGCTTTTCCACGGACTTCCTCATTGAGGAGGCGGATGCTTGGCGGGACGAGTGCTGGGCAATGATAAAAATGCGCCAAGACTGTACATTTTTGTTTCTCACCAAACGCATTGAACGATTCATGGACTGCATTCCCTCTGACTGGGGTGAGGGCTATGACAATGTGGTGGTTGGCTGTACCGTGGAGAACCAAAGAAATGCGGACAGAAAGCTTTCTGTATTCCGTGAGCTGCCTATCAAGCACAGGTGCATCACCGCCCAGCCCCTGCTGGAGGCGGTTCGCTTGGAGCCCTATCTGGATGGTGTGGAGCTTGTGGTGGTGGGCGGAGAGTCCGATGCCCATGCCAGACCCTTGGATTATGACTGGGTGCTGGATATCCGTGAACAATGCATCCGACAAAATGTGAGCTTCGAGTTTCGACAGTGCGGAACGCATTTTATAAAGGACGGAAAACGGTATCGACTGCAGAAAAAGGACTTGTGCAGTCAGGCGAGGAAGGCAAATATCGATTACAGAAGCAATTGAGAAAGGAACGGGCTATGAAAAATAAAATCTTCATACTGCTTGTGCTGCTGTGTGTACTGTTGCTGACGGGCTGCACCCATGGGGAAGCACCTCCTTCGGTCACACCCACGCCAATTGTGACGGCAACTCCTACACCGACACCTATGCCTACTCCTACACTGCTGCCCGAGCCTACGGATGACAGCACGCCCGTTAAGGTGCGGGATTACATTCCCAATATCGCCGTGGACCTGCGGTATGCCACGGAGCGGAACTTTACGGGACAGGTGATCTACGACTTTACCGAGCCCTATCTGCGCTGGGGGACCGTAAAGAAGCTCATGGCGGTACAGGCAGATTTGAACAACATGGGCTACGGTCTTTTGATTTGGGACGGCTATCGGCCTCCCGCGGCCCAGTTTAAGCTGTGGGAAATCGTCCCCGATGCCAATTTCGTTGCCAATCCCAATACGGGCTACTCCTCCCACAGTCGGGGGAATACGGTGGACGTGACACTGGTGACCTTGAGCGGGGAAGCGGTGGAGATGCCCTCGGACTTCGACGAGTTCGCGGCCATCGCCGACCGAGATTACAGCGACGTATCGGAAGCTGCCGCAGAAAATGCCCGACTGCTGGAAATGACCATGGAGGCCCACGGCTTCACGGGCTATGTGAACGAATGGTGGCATTACAGCGACACGGTGAAATACGAAGCAGTAGAATGGAATGTAAAATAAAAAGGAGCTGTTGCAATATACAACAGCTCAGATTGCAGATAAAGCGGATAGGCTCCCCTACATAGGGGAGCCTGAAAAGCAGTTTGTCTACACTTAGAGCTGTTGCAATATGTAACAGCTCTAATTATTTTCCAATATCAAATCCAATTCGCAGAATTGGATTTGACCACAACTATTCACTATTCACTTTTACCTATTCACTTACAATACATTGCCGCCATCCACAGGCACAATTGCCCCTGTCATAAACGCGCAGGCATCGGATGCCAGCATGGCGGTGACCTTTGCCACATCCTCGGGCAGACCGTTGCGGCCCAGTGCGGCACCCTCGGCTACCATGTCCAGCTCCTCGCGGGTGAAGCAGCTGAGCATATCGGTTTCGATAACACCGGGAGCCACAGCGTTGACACGGATTCCGCTGGGGCCCAGCTCTCTTGCCAGGGACTTGGTGAGACCCTCAATAGCACCCTTTGTGGCGGTGTAGGATGCCTCACAGGAGCCTCCCGCCTTCATCAGTACGGAAGTGGTGTTGATGATGATGCCGTGCTTCTCGTGGATCATGTGGGGCAGAGCGGCACGGATGCAGTTGAACACGCCCCCTACGTTTACAGCGAAAATGCGGTTCCATTCCTCGTGGGTGATGTCGGTGATAAGCCCCTCGTGGGCAATGCCCGCGTTATTCACCAGCAGCTCCACAGGACCCATTTCGTCGAACATAGCCTGCACCTGAGCGGGATCGGATACGTCGCAGCGGAATACTCGCGCGCCCAGCTCCTTACCCAGAGCCAGAGCCTGTTCCTCGGACTGAAAATAGTTGATGTTTACTTCCCAGCCGTCCGCCGCCAATGCACGAGCGGTGGCGGCACCGATGCCTCGGGAAGATCCTGTTACCAATGCGCGTTTCTTCATAAGCTCCTCCAAAATTTGAATAAAACATTATAACATGGGGAATGAGAACGCGCAATGAAACTTTTTTGGCTGCGCATTGTCAAATACAGTAAAATACGATATAATGCAAAGACGATTCCGAAAGAAAGGAACTTATCTATGGATAACAGATCATCGGTCAGAACCGTAGGCCTTGCGGCGGGGACAGTGGTTTTGCTGATCGTTTTATTTTTGGTTGCGGGCATCAGCACGGGCTTTCTCCCTTGGCGTGACAGCTATGCCCAAGCCCCCGAGGTCACACCCATCGTAGAGGGCTTGGCACCTGCGCCTACCGCTGACCCCAATGCAACACCCACACCTACGCCCACGCCTACACCTACGCCTGAGCCCGAGGATATTGCCCCCGGGCTGCTGCCGGATGACGAGGTGATACTGGACGAAGAGCTGCCCACCTATGATATCATCGTGACCTTCTCCAGAGGCGGCACTGCCATTCCCTACGGCAGCAGCAGTGTGGTGGAGGGGGGCTCCATCACCGTGCAGGCGATCCCCAATGAGGGGTACATGGTGGAGGAAATGCTCATTGACGGCGAGCGGTATCGGAATGTGGATACCTATGTGTTCTCGGATGTTTCCGATGACCATAATGTGCACATCACCTTCAAGCGGGTTCTGTTCGAGCCCGACGAGCCCTACGAGGACGAAGGCGCCCCTCCCATTCAATAACAAATCCGATTGGCAAGAATAGGATTTGACGAGTCTGTCAAAATACTCCTACGGAGCATTTTGACAGAGATGCCCCCGCTTACGCGATGGGCAAGCAGGTCTGCCGCGCGCATAATTTGTTCACGGAACGCGAACAAATTCCACACTTGCAGCCCTATTTGTATTTTTCGCTTCGTACATGCCGGCGCGAAAAATGAATTCTACTTTGTTTTGTCCTTACGGACGAAATTCTGCGAAGCATTCTTTGACAGTCTGAACAAATCCAATTCGTAAGAATTGGATTTGACCGCAGCTTTTCACTATTCACTATTAGCTCTTCACTAAAAATCAGACTCCCCAAAAGGAGTCTGATTTTTTATATGTCCATGAGCCGAACGTCCTTGACTTTGCCGTCTTCGATCTCGATTTTTGCCCATGTGGGGTGTCTGCCCTGTCCCGCGGAGCCGGGATTGACCACATGGAGCCCCTGCACCAAGGTATAGGTGGGCATATGGGTGTGTCCGTACAGCACCACATCCGCACCTTGGAAGAAGGCCGCGTTCAGCAGGGGCATGGTCTCATATTTCACCCGATGGGTGTGCCCGTGGGTCAGCATGATGCGAACCCCCATAGGCTCGATGCATTTGACCACATCCTCATCGGGGACGTAGTCGCAGTTCCCGGGTACGCACTCCATGGGGATGTGGGGGAACTCCATGTGCAGATTTTGGGCATCCCGATAGTGGTCACCCAAATGGATGATCAAATCGGGGCGGTATTGCTTGACAGCGGCCACAGCACCGTCGATATTGCGGTGGGTGTCGGAAAATACGGCAATTCTCATGGGGACAGTCCTTTCTTGTGGAGAATCTGACTTCTTCATCATATAATGCATTGTAACCTGTTTTGGGGAGGATTTCCACATGAAAAATATTTCGGATATGGAACGAAAGCTGGCGGCAAGCGGAAAGACCGATGCGGTGCGGGCCATTGCGGAATCCAAGGACGGGCAGAAGCTGCTGCAAAAGCTGGACACGGGCCGCATTGAAAAGGCAATGCAGTCGGGAGACGGGGAGGCTTTGCGGGGGATCCTGATGGATGTGCTGAAAACAAGCGAGGGCCGCCGCATTGCCCAACAGCTCAATGATACCATGAACCGCTGAGGGGAAAGGAGGAGGGCATGAGCGACTTTGAGGCACAGCTGAACAGCATCCTAAATGACCCCGCGCAAATGGACCGCATTGCCGCCATGGCCAAATCCCTTATGGGCGGGGATGCGCCCAAGCAGTCGGAGCCTTTTGACCTGCCGAATATGGGGCAGCTCATGGCATCCTTAGGGGGTGGGAGCAAATCCGATGACAAGCGAGCCCTGCTGGAGGCTATGAAGCCTTACCTTGCGCCCCACAGACGGGAGAAGCTGGACAGGGCCATGAAGCTGGCGCGGATGATCGGAATGGCGGAAACGGCCTTCGGAATGTTTGGAGGGGATCATGCGCAGATATGACGGAAACACAGGGCGGTATATCCATGTTCCGGAGAGCCGTGGTGGAGGCGGGGAACCTGCGCCACCGCCGCCACCCGTGTCCAAGGAGCCGCCTCAAAAAAAACAAACGCCGCCGCCGAAAAGCTTCGGCAGCGGCCTTCAAAATTTTTTGTCCAACATCTTTGCCCAAGGCTTCGATACGGAGGATCTGCTGCTGTTTGCGGTGCTGTTCCTCATGTATCGGGAATCGGGGGACAAAGAGCTGCTGATCATTATGGGCGGAATGTTTTTATTGTGACTTGTGGTCGTCGTGGTGAGAGACCGTGCTGCCGATGTATCTGCTAATCACAACAGCGATCATCAGCGCCACTGCCAGCAGGAAAATGCGGAGGGGACCTCTGGAGACCACTACCACGGCGCACAGCCCCAACAGAGCGGAAATGGCGTACATCAGCGCCACAGCCTGCTTATGGTTCAGACCCAGATCCACCAGACGGTGGTGGAGATGTCCGCGGTCGGGGGTGAAGGGGCTTTGTCCACGCAGCATACGGCGGACGATGGCAAATATGGTGTCCAGCAGGGGCAGTGCCAGTGCCAGCACGGGAACGATAAAGGTCACGATGGCATAGAACTTGAACATACCCACCACGGACAATGTTGCCAGCAGATAGCCCAGCAGCAGGGCACCCGTGTCCCCCATGAACACCTTGGCGGGATTCATGTTATAGGGCAGGAAGCCCAAACAGGCACCCATAAGGGCGGCCAGCAGCACTGCCACGTTGCTTTCCGCAACCAGCAGAGCCACAACGAACATGGTCAGGGAGGCAATTGCGCTAACGCCGCAGGCCAGACCGTCCAGACCGTCAATGAGGTTGACCGCATTGGTCACCCCCACGATCCACAGGAAGGTAATGGGCAGAGCCAGACCCTCCAGCAGGATAAATTCGCCGCCGATGAAATGGATGGGATTGGTAAACAAATGGATGGTGACCCCATGGCTGATGGCCACGATGGCCGCCACAGACTGCCCAATGAGCTTGGCCATGGGCTTTAGGGAAATCAGGTCATCCACAGCCCCAAGGGCTGCGACGATGATGGCACCCACCAAAATGCCCTGCACCTGCTTTGTCAGATCCGCAAACAGCACCGCTGCCAGCAGGAAGCCGATGAGGATGGCCAGCCCGCCCAGACGGGGGATGGGCTGCCGATGCATACGGCGCTCATCCGTGGGCACATCGATGGCCCCCACCTTCAAGGCGAAGTTTTTCACGATGGGTGTCATGGCGAAGCTGAGCAGGAAGGCCAGCACAATGCTCGCCGCCAGCTTCAGCCCAAGGTTTGTGATGAACATAGTGTCGAAATGCTCCTATCAGGGGTTGGCGACCAGGCCTACCTTCTTCTTGACCTTGCGCATGGTCTTGTTTGCGATGTAGGAGGCCTTTGCAGCGCCTT
This sequence comes from Oscillospiraceae bacterium, assembly GCA_017415945.1. Next base: position 5,102 of record JAFQDR010000195.1, on the reverse strand, counting down.
CCTTGTATACGGATTCCAGATATGCCTTATCCTTCAGAATGCGGTTGGTCTCATCCTGCAGAGGACGCAGCAGATCGATAACAGCTTCGCCTACGGCGGGCTTGAAGGCACCATAGCCCTGACCGGCAAATTCACGCTCGATCTCCTCGAAGCTCTTGCCGGTCACGGAGGAGTAGATGCTCATAAGGTTTGCCACGCCGGGCTTTTCGTCGGGGGCGTAGCGGACGCAGTTTTCAATGTCGCAGTCGGTGACGGCACGCTTGAACTTCTTGGCGATGACGTCGGGAGGATCCATGAAGAATACGCAGCCGTTGGGGTCGGACTTGCTCATCTTGTTGGTGGGGGTACCAAGGCTCATCACGCGAGCGCCAACCTTGCGGATGTAGGGCTCGGGCACCTTGAAGGTTTCCCCGTAGATGCTGTTGAAGCGCTGCGCCAGGTCACGGGTCAGCTCTACGTGCTGCTTCTGGTCTTCCCCAACGGGAACCAGATCCGCCTGATACAGCAGAATGTCCGCTGCCATCAGAGAGGGGTAGGTGAACAGACCGCCGTTGATGTTTTCGGAGTTCTTTGCGCTCTTGTCCTTGAACTGGGTCATGCGGCTCAGCTCACCGAACATGGTGTAGCACTGCAGGATCCAGCCCAGCTCACTGTGCTGAGGCACATGGCTCTGGATGAACAGGGTATTCTTTTCGGGGTCCAGACCGCAGGCGATGTACTGCGCCAGCTGGTTCAGAGTGCGGCGGCGGAGGGCTGCGGGATCCTGACGGACGGTCAGAGTGTGCAGGTCAGCCATAAAGTAGTAGCAGTCAAACTGGTCTGCCAGCTCTGCCCAGTTCTTCACTGCGCCCAGATAGTTGCCCAGATGCAGGTCACCGGAGGGCTGAATGCCGGATACCATTACTTGCTTTTTGATCTCGTTCATTTTATATATCTCCTAAATCGTATTGATGGGGGTTGCGGATTTTTCCTTGTAGGGCAGGGCCTTGGTCCTGCCGTTCCGTATTGAATCATTCCGGAGGTGAAATGAGAGGCGGCGGGAGCAAGCCCCCGCCCTACGGCGCGTATAGGGATTGTTAGAATTGCTTATTTCAGTCCGTACTGTTCAGCCAGCTTGGCAAAGCCCTTCATGCTGCCCTTGATGGTGTCGGGGCTGCAGCAGTAGGCGATGCGCACATAGCCGGGGCACATGAAGCTTGTGCCGGGGACAAGCAGGATATTGTGCTTTTTAGCCTCTGCGATAAATTCCTTTTCATCGGCAGTGGGGCTCTTGAGCCACAGGTAGAAGGCGCCCTCGGGCTTGGCGCAGGTATAGCCCAGCTCCTTCAAGCCTTCGTACAGCAGCTTACGGTTGTTGTCGTAGGCCGCAATGTCGGTGGACTCGTTGATGCACCGCTGTACCACCAGCTGCATGAGGGAGGGAGCGTTGACAAAGCCCAGAATTCTTGCGCAGATGGAAATTGCGGAGCGCACCACTTCGTAATCATCGATGCGGGGGGAAATTTCCAGATAGCCGATGCGTTCCCCGGGCAGGGACAGGCTCTTAGACCAGGAATAGCCCACGATGGTATTGCGGTAATACTTGGGCAGGTATGCCACCTTGGCACCATCAAAGGCCAGCTCACGGTAGGGCTCATCGGAGATCAGATAGATGCTGATGCCCAGCTCCTGCTGCTTTGCCTCCAGCACCTCTGCCAGACGGATAATGACCGCCTCGGGGTAGATGACACCGGTGGGGTTATTGGGGTTGTTGATGATGACGGCCTTGGTCTTGGGATTGATGGCCGCGGCAATGGCCTCCATATCGGGCATGAAGCCTTCCTCGGCCTTGGAGGGCACAGGGATGATGACACCGCCGTAGTTGGAGACATAATGACCGTATTCCAGGAAATAGGGAGCGGGGACAATGACCTCATCCCCTTCGTTCAGCAGGGCCTTCAGACAGGCGTTCAGCCCACCTGCGGCACCCACGGTCATAATGATATTGTCGCCGCTGATATCGTCACCGAAATTGCTGTTGATATATTCCGCCACGGTCTGACGGACAGCAGGGTAGCCGTCGTTGGGCATATAGCCGTGTATGAAATTGGAATCCATGGTTTCCAGTATTTCCACGATTGCGGTTTTGACGCTTGCGGGAGCGGGGAAATAGGGATTGCCGATGGAAAAGTCATAGACGTTCTCGGGGCCGTACAGAGCCTTCAGACGGTTGCCCTCTTCAAACATCTCGCGGACAGCGGAATTGCTGCCTGCCATCTTTGCCATTTTTTCGTTGATCATAGTATGACCTCCAAACGTACACAAATATCCAATTTATCAATGATATATCTTAGCACAAACCATATTTAAATACAATAAGCAGTTGTCGAAAAATATGGATGGGCTTGCGGGACAACGGGGACGGTTTTCTGTCTGATACCGGTAATGTTGGCTGTGGAATGCGTCGGTAAATCAGACCGAGAACCGTCCCCTTGTCCGAATTGGTACGACGCTTTTAGACATAGGGACGGTTCTCAGTCCGACCAACGAAGAAAAAACGGCAGGTACAATTGCTGCTGTCGGACAGAAAACCGTCCCTATGTCTTGACTTTTTAGCTCTTGTGCAATAAAATCATGCTGTATGATTATGTATTTTAACATATGCAAATTCACACATGGAGGAAATATCTATGCTCGACTATACATGGTTTGAAGAAATGGAACAGCGCATCCCCAAGGGCGAAGTGCGTACCCGTTTCGCCCCCTCTCCCACAGGCTATATGCATATCGGCAACCTGCGTACCGCACTGTACACCTGGCTGATCGCAAAGCATCTGGGAGGCAAGTTCATTCTGCGCATTGAGGACACCGACCAGGAACGCTTCGTGGAAGGTGCCACCGAGATCATTTACAACACCCTGCGCACCTGCCGTCTGGACTGGCAGGAAGGTCCCGACGTAGGCGGCCCCGTTGGCCCCTACATCCAGTCCGAACGCCGCTTCACCTACGGCCGCTACGCTGACCTGCTCATCGAAAAGGGCGGCGCATACCGCTGCTTCTGCAAGGAAGGGGAAGGCGTCGTGCCCGTGACCCTGCCCAACGGCGACGTGATCAAAAAGCACCGGTGCTCCTGCGCTTCTCTGTCCAAGGAAGAAGTGGAGGCTCGTCTGGCTGCGGGTGAAACAGCTGTTGTTCGTCAGAAGATCCCTCAGGAAGGTACCACTACCTTCTCCGATGCCATCTTCGGGGATATCACCGTGCCCAATGCGGAGCTGGACGAAAACGTGCTCATTAAGACCGACGGTCTGCCCACCTATAACTTCGCAAACGTCATCGACGACCACCTGATGGGCATTACCCACGTTGTACGCGGCAGCGAATACCTGTCCTCCGCACCTAAGTACAACCTGCTGTATCAGGCATTCGGCTGGGACGTTCCCGCTTATGTCCACTGCTCTCCCGTTATGCGCGACGCTACCCACAAGATGTCCAAGCGCCACGGTGACCCCTCCTTCGAGGACCTGCTCCGTGAAGGCTACCTGCCCGACGCGGTGCTGAACTACGTTGCTCTGCTGGGCTGGAGCCCCGGCGGCGAACAGGAGATCTTCACTCTGGAAGAGCTGTCCGAAATCTTTGATATCAAGAACATTTCCAAGTCTCCCGCAGTGTTTGACATTGTCAAGCTCAAGTGGATGAATGCGGAATACATCAAGGCTATGAGCCCCGAGGCATTTGCAGCTGTTGCGGAGCCCTTCATCCGTCAGGCGGTAAAGAATCCCGCCATCGACGCAGCCAAGATCGCAGCTCTGCTGCAGCAGCGTACCGAGGTTCTCACCGATATCCCCGCAAAGATCGATTTCTTCGACGAACTGCCCGAATACGGCACCGAACTGTACGTCCACAAGAAGTCCAAGGTCAACGAAGACATCTGTCTGGACATGCTGGGCAAGATCATCCCCGCCTTCGAAGCCATTGACAACTGGTGCGACGAGACCGTCCACGATGCGCTGATGAATCTGGCAGCGGAAAACGGCGTGAAGAATGCGGTGGTTATGTGGCCCGCGCGTATCGCCGCCGCAGGCAAGGCCGTCACTCCCGGCGGTGCTGTGGAGATCTGCTCCATTCTGGGCAAGGAGGAATGCCTGCGCCGTCTGGCAGTGGGTGTTGAAAAGCTCTCTAACCGCTAAGTGCCTATGAAGCGAAGGATTGCGCTGTTGCTGGCGTGTTTGATGCTGTTGTGCTGCGGCTGTACGGGGGGCGACGATGGGGTGACCGCGGAGGAACCCACTCCCACCCCGATGCCCGATGTGCCCACAGCGGTGGAAGCGGTGCTGGACAAGCCCGCAAAGGACGAAGAGTATGTTGACGTTGCGGTGACCATCCACGGGGCGGAGGAGATCATCCCCATGAGCCCCGTCAGCGGCAGCTTTGCCCATGCGGGCGGCCCCAAGTTCAGACTGCTGGTGGATAAAGGCCGCTATCAGGTCAATGATGTGGGAGGCTTTGCCTATATCACCCTGCCCACGGGCATGAGCGGGGATGTATATGTGGAGCTGGGCTTCCGTGCCGATACAAAGGCCAAGGACATTGGCACCGAGATTTTGGACGAATACGGCATCATGGGCGTGAAGGTACCTGCGGAGAGCGCATGGCTGGGCAATAACCGTGTTCGCCATCTCCACGGGGAGACCGTCCAGAACGTATTCGATGTGTATCTGCTGGATACGGAGGGCGGCTGCATGACCGTTGTGCTCAGCACCTCTCCCTATACCACGGCCCACCGCGCCAGACTGACAGCCACACTGGAAAGTCTGGAAATCTTTGAATAACATTTAAGGACACCTGAGAGGGTGTCCTGAGTCTGTCAAAATACTCCTTTGGAGCATTTTGACAGAGATGCCCCCGCTTACGCGATGGGCAAGCAGGTCTGCAGCCAACGCCAAGCAGTAAGGGCGTTGGCAGACCCCACGTAAACATGTGGGGCCGCGCGCATAATTTGTCCGCATTCTGCGAACAAATTCCACACTTGCAGCCCTATTTGTATTTTTCGCTTCGTACATGCCGGCGCGAAAAATAGATTTGACTTTGTTTCGTCCTTACGGACGAAATTCTGCGAAGCATTT
>JAFQDR010000026.1 GCA_017415945.1 Oscillospiraceae bacterium | reverse complement strand
GGACATGGCTGTAGTTGGAGATAAAATCTATTACATCTCCGATGAAAAGGTATACGAAGCCGGCACGGATGAACCGATATTCACAGAATTTCCGGCACAGTTTCTGTCCTCCAATGGTAAAGAGCTTGCTGTATACGGGAACGGGCAGGTAAAGCTGGGTGAGAAAACCTGTACGATTCCGCAGACAGAACTCACGAGTCTGGTATATATTGGAGATACCGTATGCTGGAGCTACCTGCAGGGAGATATGCCGCAGATCGGATTCTATAACACAAAGAATGATGACAGTATCTCCATCACACCGCTGGCAGGTATGGACTGCAGGGTTCTGCCGTACCGCGAGGACAGCATTCTGATACGGTGCTATGATGTCAGCGGAGAAATGTATACTTACGAATTTGATACCGTTTCCATGAAACCCGGGAAGTTCATGACAGAAGATATTTTTCTGACAGCGGCATGTACCGGCGATACATTCGTGATGCTTCGCCAGTCCGGACGGGTAGAACTCCATCATCTGTCAGACGGAACTATAGAAAAGCGGAATCCGTGTACTGAAATGGCTGAGGGTGTGAAAAAGCTTCTGTTCAGCGGTGACTCTGCGATTTTTCTCTCGGAAGAAGGTACTATTTATATAAGGAATGCATACTGTACGCCGATTGAACCAGGCAATACGGTTGTGATTTTACAGGATAAAGATGGAGGCTATTTCGGTGAGCATATTTTACAGCAGATGAACGAAGCGCTCAAAGAGCAGGGAATTGAGGTGGTTGTGAATGAGTACAGTGCGGATCAGATCAGACTCAAGCAGCTTGCCGGAGACGACGATTACGATCTCTATGTCACCGACGGCTACAGCATCGTGCTGGATTATCCGATTTACGAGCCGCTGAACGATTACGCCGCTGTTACGGACAGGTTTGATCTGATGTATGACGAAATCCGGGAAATCTGTACCTTTAATGGAAACATTTATGGTATACTGCTGGATTTGCAGGTTCAGAACAGTCTGTGGGAATATAATGCAGAGCTTTTCGAAGAACTGGGGATGGCCTTGCCGGATCCATCATGGACACTGAACGATTATTATGAAATGGCAGTGGAAATACGATCCAAAGGGCATTACATATCCTCGCGTGTTAACCTGTCTCTTTCCGATTACCTCCATATGTTCGGTGATATGTACGAAACCAAAAGTCTGACCGATGACGGAAGTATACTCCGAAATTATCTGGAAATCATGAAAAAACTGCAGAAAGAAGGGCTTCTCTATAACAAGGAAACAGCGGAAGAAGGTGCAAAAACTCTGTTCGGGTTCAGTACCGCGCCGTTTCGGATCAGACATAACAATCCCGACATGCCGCCTGAACTGACTTTTTATGATGTTTGGTATCCGGTAACCTTTGACAGACGTATGCCTGATATGACAATCATGGCATTCCTGCAGATGAATCAGAATTCGCTGAATAAAGAAAAAGCCGCACTGGTGATTGCGGAATGTATGAAGCCTGCGTACAACGAAGAGTATAGAAGAGATGCGGTGTTTTATAAGGAAACAGGAGAAGCTATTCGTTCTGTCAGTGATAAGGCTGAAGAAAACTTTCAGATATACTTGAATGTACTTGCAAATTCTCGTCCTTGGTATATTCATGAAACCGATATTACCCAGTTCATGAATGATGAAGCTAAAAAATACTACAATGACGAACAGGATCTGGAACTGACGGTGGAGAAAATCTACGCAAGAGCAAAAATGATCTTTGAAGAATAACATGACAAACAAAGCAGAAAAAATATGGATCGAATACAGCCGCCTGATGCTGTACATCGCCCGGGGATTTTTCTCCGACGAACAAACGGCACAGGACGCGGTGTCGGAAGCCATCATCCGGATCATCGAGAACATCGACCGGTTTGAGGAAATCCCGTCGCCTCTGGCAAAAGGACTGGTGATCATCATCACCAAGAACATCTGCCGGGACAAAATGAAAAAAGCCGAACTGCCTGTCACGGAGCTTTGCGAGGAAGCGGACACCGCACCTTCTCCCGAAGCCCTCGTGATTTCGGAAGAAACGATAAACGGCATCATGGCGTGCATGGCGAAGCTGCCGGAACAGTACGCGGACATTCTTCGGCTGAAGATTGTGTATCATCTGGATGACAGCCGCATTGCGAAGGTGCTTGGCATCAAGCCGCAGAATGCAAGAACCAGATTGTCACGCGCACGTGCGGCGCTTATGAAACTGATGAAGGAGGAAAGCCTGGTGTGAAAATATAGCGAATAAAATAGGAAATGAAGCTGTTTCACACCCCGAAAATCCTGTAAAAAACGGCTCCTCACCGTTTTTCATCCCCTTCGGGGAATAGGATTTTCCCTTCATATGGATTGGGAGGTTATATGAACGAAACCGCAAAATACCTGCTGGATGCGGCGATTGATCTGGCAGTGACAAAGGAATTTGATGAATTTACGAAAATCGATGCAAGGGAAACCGAGCTTCCTCCTGCTCTTAACAAGCGGGTACGCGGCATCCTGCGGAAGAAAAAGTTTGCACAGTTCTGTATGGACAACATCCGTGTGGTGGCTGTAGCCTGTCTCTGTATCCTTGTGGTTGGCATTGGTGTCGGTGTTCCGCTGTATGTGGAAGCCAACGAACCGAGCTACTATATGCAGACCGAACAGGATATGTACCGGAACCATCTGTCCGTACAGTTCTTATGCAAAGAGGAAGAAGCACCGGCTGAGAAATCGCTCAAAGCCCATTCCGCATCGGATGTGCTGGAACAATTTGAACTTGTACGTACCTATTCCACCGATTCTGTCTACATCGAGGAATATGACGGTGTGCGCTACGAGCAGACCGCACTTCACGCCGAGGGACAGTATATTCTTCCTGCCAGGGACAGAACCATCCGCAATATCATGATCAACGACTATATGGCGGTGCTGGTATTCGATGCCGGTGAAGCGGCGATCGTGTGGCGGGATGATGATTATTCGTACCTGCTGGAAGGAAAGCTCTCCAGTGACGATGCCATGCGGTATGCGAGACAGATCTATGAATAAAGCATATAGCGTGATACCCATAGGCGCATCTGTCGCAAAGCTCCTATTCTGTTTCGGAATGGGGAGCTTTTGTATGAAAAGGAAATAAACTGTCTCACCGGTTGGATCTGTAAAATCGTCCAAAACCATTGACAAATGTTAACGTTTGTGCTATACTGAAAGCGTAGACAAATGTTAAAGGAGGCTCATTTTCCCATGTCAACAACGATAGAACGGATTCCCGATGCGGAGCTTGAGGTGATGCTGGTGCTGTGGCACGCCGAAAAGCCCCAGAGCGTGAGTGAGATCACAGGAAAGCTGGCAGAGACCCGTCCGTGGAAGGCTGGTACAGTCCACGTACTGCTGGCACGGCTGGAAGAACGGGGTTTTGTGGCCTGTGATAAAAGCGAGTACAAGCATCAGTTTTCACCGGTCATTACCGAAAAGGCATACCGTAAGGGCGAGGAACGCACGATGCTTGATCGCTTCTTCGGCGGTTCCCCCAAGAAAATGATCGCTTCCCTGCTGGATACGGACGGACTTTCCGACAAGGATCTGGAGGAGCTTACTGTATTGTTGAAGCGTAAGAAAGGAGAATAACCATGACAAACTTTATGATGAGGGTATTTGAAATTACGATTGGGATGTCTCTTTTCATCGCTGTTTTACTTCTCGGACTTAAATTGTTCGGGGGCAAATTTACTGCGAAATGTCGGTATATAATTTGGGCACTCGTCATGCTTCGGCTTGCGATCCCGTTCAGCATGGGGATTTTGCCAACGCTTATTGAGATTTCGATTGATACCAAGCTTGTTGCGACGGAGACTCTTTCTTCCGAACTGTCAGAAAATACGGAACCGACAGCACCGAGCCAGTCTTATGATCCAGGGAACTATTCGGTGACTCCGCTTATACCGGTTACACCGAGTATGGATACTGTCATACATCCCGATAACCCACAGATCATTCCCTTGGAACAGGCAGGACCTGTGATTGATCCCCACATTGAACAACCGATCACACTGCAACGGATTTTCGATATCGCTGGCATTGTAAATCTCATCGGTGCGGCAGGATTCTTTGGATGGAGTCTTACTTCCTATGTGGTATATACAAGAAAAATTCTGCGCAGTGCAAAACCAGCAGACAATCGTATACAGAAGATTTTCGATACTATATGTGAGAAATATAAGTTAAAGAAACAACCGACTTTGCTTGTGGCTTCGGGAGTCCATTCTCCTGCCACGTTCGGAATTATTCACCAAAGAATCATACTTCCGGATATTGCATTTACGGACAATGGGCTTGTTGGTACTCTTGCCCACGAAGTCACACACTGCAAACGCGGGGACTTATATGTGAAGCTTGTAGAACTAATTGCTTGCTCTCTGAACTGGTTCAATCCTCTGGTACATATTGCAGCTCTCAAGTGTGAGATGGAAATGGAGCTGTCCTGCGACGAAGCGGTGCTGGCAGGATGCAGTGAAGACACCCGTGCAGCGTATGGCGAGGTGATGCTCGACATTATCCGCAGATGCCGACGGAATCAGGGCGCGCTGACGACGCATTTTAATCCGAAAAAGAACGCAGTGAAAGCGAGATTTGCGAATATCATAAACGGTTCCGGAAAGAGAAAGGGAATGTGGCTGATCGCAGTATGTCTGGTGTTGTGTCTGATTGCGGGAGCGATTGTGGCTTGCCGGACGGATGATGATATATTGGATGGATCAGAAGAAACGGATGTATCTTCTGATGTAATGGTTACGGTAACTTCACTGGAGGAATTGTCAGGTTATCTCACGGATGGAGTTATTACACAGGAACTGTATGATTTTTATTATGATCTGCTCAGTGGAAACAGTGATATCCCGGAATATAACACGGTACAGATCGATGACTATACCATTCAGTTTACCGTTCCCTTGACAGAATATACTTCCTATTTCAATTTTACTGTTACAGAATCGAAACTGGATACACTGCCTCCGGGAACTTATGATTGGCAGGTACAGGATATCCGGGAAGTGACAGTCAGTGGACGAAATCCCGACAATTCTGCTTTCACGGATATTCCGGAAGTTCGGAAACTGTTGACTTTCTTCGGAAACTACTTTGCGTATAATACACCTTTTTATGGAGAAGAAACACCGCATCCCGCAATTCATAACTATATCATAGAATATTATGGAAAAAACAGCTCTATTGAGCGCGATGAATATCTGCGGATTGCGGAAGAGGAGTTTGGGATAACAGATTATTCAAGCCTACGGCTGGATGACTGGACGGATGAAAACGGGCGACTGTTTTCCGGAGGTGTCGGCGGCAGTTGGTTCGGGGAGATCATAGAGGTATGGGAGCATGAGGAAACGCAAAGAGTACATATCACGATACAGTTCTATGCAGATTGTAACTATCTGCTGAAATCCCACAGGATTACATATACCTTTGGTTCTGATGGTACATGGCAGGGGTATTCTTTTGTCTCACGTTCCGTATATGAACCCGGATATATGTATTTTGCGGAATATGGAAGTGGATATAACTGCATAGCAGCGGAAGAAATACGGCAGTTTACATTTGGTGATATGACACTGACTGTTCCGGCTGTGTGGGAGAAAATCGCCGTTGTTGAAACAAGTGAATCCGGATTCAGCATATATGAGAAGACAGCCAAAGAATATTGGTATGCCAAAGATAAGGCCAGTACAGGAGGAGGATTTGTCTGCTCGGTAAGTTATTATACCAAAGAGGAGTTTGAGAAAATCGAAGAAAGATTCCGTGAGACGGAAGGAACGGATGTCTATACCGAAGGCTTCGGACATTCTGTTGTGCTGGGTACAGATGCAGTTTATGTGTATACCATGGTAGAAGCTACGGATGTCCCATGGGATGGTGTACCGTTCCCCAGTGAAGCTCAGTATAAACAGATTCAGTATCAGATGCAGACGGTTCTGACCACATTTATGACGGAAAACGGTATTACTCCGAACCCGCTGTGTCCTTCGAGTATAGTGTATACACCTAAAATATCAAACAATATTCTCACAGAGATACGTGGTACTTACCCCACCATGGAAACCTATGTCACCGACCGCATGGCACAAGAAACAACCACACAGTATTTCGCTGCTGAGCCGGACGGAAGTTTTTCAAATCAACAGAAAACTGCCAATGTTACTGATACCAAACTGCTCCGGCTGGAAAAGAAAGGCGAGGTCGCAGGTCTTGCACCGGAAGGGGTTCTGGAATGCTGGGAATACAAATACCTGCTGAAGCTGGATGTACCTGTGGAAGAAGTCATGATTGTGGGCGGACAGCAGGAAAAAGACGGCTGGTTTGATCTGGAGGGACAGGGGAACCATACAACCGTGGCTCTGCGTTCCCCGGACGGCACCTATACAGTCCTGCGGGATTCCATGGTTGCCGACGGCATCGATTTCACCGGCTACCGGAATTCCTACGAAGAAGCTATCTATGACTGGTATGTGACGGAATACGGACTCGACCTTCCGCTGTATGTGCTGGACTGGGAAAGCTTGATTGTTTTTCCGGAGGGCGAATATCTGGGAAATCAGCCCGTACACCGCTTTAACGGAGACGGATGGGGTATTTATATTCCGGTTTCTGCATGGTATCAGTCCACGGATGCAATGAAGAACCAGTGGCTCTGGCGTTCCTCCTACAATACCGGCTCCACGTTGATGGTGGATGTGTTCAGCCATTCTCTGGAAGACGAATATGTGACCGCCGAAAAGCAGGGGTACACCCCCACGGATGCAACCGGACGGGTGTGGGAAGACTATACGGACGGACTGCACAGCTATTATTACTATTACGAAAACCCAAGCGGCGGATTCTGGCGGGTGACGATTGAATGGACGGATACAGGAATCACGGATTATCCGTACATTGCTATCGAACCCCAGCTTCTGCGGCTGATGGCAGAGAGCTTTGTGGTATTTAGTATGTGGGACAAAGCTGCTACCACACTGTCGATGGCTTCAACCAAAACACCGGAAGAAAACTGGACGCAATACATGGAAACCCATACTGTCTCAGGACAGAAATACACTGTCTCGTTTACCTGTCCCGAAAAATGGCAGATCGAACGTTCCGGAATTCTGGATGATGAAAACGGAAAACGGATCGGCGAACGTGTTTTCAGAGAGGATTACTCATTTGAAGAATTCAAACAGGAGGGCTCTGTTCACAGCAGCCACAGTGTGCTCAAGAATCCGGATTCTCCATATCAGGGCAGTACACAAAACGGCATGGCATATATCGGGTATTACAAGCGTGTAGAGTCAAGTATTGATTATTCCGGCGCAGATGTGTATACTTTTCTGATTCAATACAGCGACTCCGTGTTCATGCACATCAGTGTGTGGCAGCAGGATACCGATGCATATGAAGATTTTCTGCATTCTGTAGCTCTGCCCATTGTCGAGTCTGTGGTGATCGAACAAATGCAAAGCGATGATCTGGCGCCCCCTGTATCAGCTGCAGATCCCGCCGCCATCTGGCAGACCTTCCTCGATACCGTGGTCGCCCCTTATGAAAACTACATCGCCTCCAGAGAATTCCTTGACCTCGACGGCAACGGCATCGACGAGCTTCTGCTGTACGATCTGGGGATCGGCATCTGCGAAATCTACACCATCGAAGGAGATGAGGTGAAGTGTCTGTCCGCCGGTCAGTCCGGTTCGGGTGCTTCTCTGCTGACCATCTACAGTGATACCCCTGCAGCACTGGCGCCGCCTTCCCTTGGTGCCGGAGAGTATGTTTTTTATGCTTCCCGGACACCGCAGGATGCTACGAAAACACAGTATAAAAACTGGTTTCTCCCCAGCCCCAAAACCGGCGGGTATGTACTGTATTCTACTTATGGACATACCACATCCCGCACCGACCAGTATTTCTATTTCTATTCCGGTGAAGATGCAGTCCTCGGTAAAGTGCTGTGTGTGGCAGAGCTGAGCAGGTTTGATAGGGAAGCCATCAATTCCAATCCTGCACTGGGCTGGGAATGCCGGGTTCAGGGCGAGAAAGTTTCGAAAACCCAGTACATGACTGCTGTACAGGAATGCTGGGATACGCTGGAACAGAGATACGGTGTGACCTACATGGAAGAAGAAACCCTGCACCGGTTTGACGAACTGCGGAAAACACCGGACACCTCCTTTGAGCTGCTGGCAGATCTGCTGGATACGCTGAAAACGGAGAATCCGCAGGCGTACATTTCCCGTGGACTGGATGGTGAAATCGATTCAGCCAACCGGTATCCGGCAGGGGGATTCTATGGTGCGGATGACTTTGCCCGTAGTCTGGCTGTGAACTATACCTTCGAGCCGCTGACAGCCATGGAGGTACAGGAGACTGCCATGATTACCCTGCATTCTCCCACAGAAGGAGAGTGGACGATTCACGGCTGGGCGAACAGCAATTATGTCGAACTGATCACCGGCGGACAAAGCTATTTCTTCCGGGTGTCAGATAAGTACGGCGGCGATATGTGTTTCGGAAACACACTGAAGAACTGGTTTGACGATGCGGAATATGCAGCCGTCCCGTATCAGACAGTGATTCCGGATACGGGACAGGGATTCCTTGCCGCCGCCCAGACCTTTACGGATTCGTGGTATGAACGGAATCTGCAGGTTTCTTCCGGAAGTGAGCATGCTTTTTCCTATGTTTCCTGTTCGGTGGCGGATGCCCACAACCGTGACCTTTTGATCGAAAACGGGGTTATTGGGGAAAATACGTACACATATTACATCACCGTGGTCTTTGTACCGGAAAATCCTCATGCAGGGAGAGATCTTATGGTCACTGTTGCCGGACCGTATACAGGCGATTACCCCACAGTTCCTGCCAATGCCTATGACTTCCAGTTGAACGGCTACATCACACTGGAAGAAGACGGCTGGCACGGGGAAGTCGGTGGTGCCGGATGGTAATGTGAAACGACCTTGTTGCTTTAATAAATGAATGGATGATTTATGAACACTACCGTACCAACCAACCTTCTTCCCTCTTACGAACAAGCCTGTTCCGCCTGCATTAACGATCTGTTCCATACAGCATATATTGTTCTCGCCAACGCAGATGCCGCCGAAAAGCTAATCACGAAAATCTGCGTAGCCGGTGTACATAAATACGACCATCTGGAAGATGAGGCGAAAATTCGTTTCCGCCTTACTTCTGATTTGTTTCATCGTGTAAAACGCAGACTGTGGTTCTTTACGCCCAATACTGATCCACTTCCGGAGCAACTGCAGGTTCTGACCAAACAGGAACGGCTTGTTGTTGCCATGCGGTTTTCGTCGGGATTGTCTGTAGCAGAATCCGGACGTATTCTTGGCTTATCTGTGGATGAATACAGAAAGCGAATAAACGATATTATGAGCAAACCAATGGCTGTACAGATGCCGTAAATGGGAACTTTTGTAGTGGTTTTGACGTCTAAATCATAACGAAATTTGAGATGGTATGAGGTTTGAACAGGAAAACAAAATCAACATAAAGGAGGATATTTCAATGAAGAGAATTCTTGCTGTACTGGTTGCAGGAGTACTGCTTTTGTCGGCAGCTGGGTGTAATGAGACGCCGCCTGATGTTCCGGATAATACCGATATTGATAAAGAAAATAAAAGCGTCGAAGAACAGCTTCTAAGCTATGACAGTTACGATGTGTTCGAAGATGAAATCTATCTTTGTGACGATGTGTATCGCAGCGATGATACTCTTACACACGGCACGGGCTCTATTGCGCTGCCGATGGGTCAGGACGTTTTAGAAGTCAAGCACTATGATATGCTCCTTTGCGGCGACGGATGTTCTCCCGAATCGGTGGTCAGCCGTGCATCGCAGGGTTATGCTCCTGTATACCATGTTGTACCTGACGGCGAAATTGACGGAAACTTCAAAGTTCTCAAATTCAAAATGGAAATCCCTGAGCCAATGCTTGAGGATATTCAAAAGCAAGGCGTATATGATCAGATAATGGAGCGGCTTGATAGTCAGTACTATTATCTCTTTGTGCTTGACGAAAAGCATTATGCATATATCCACCTTGAAAGAATAGAGGACGCTGAAAAGCTGGATCATGAAGCAGAGCTTGCCGATACCATTGTCAAGAATGCAAGAATCAATTTTGAACCCGATAACGAGAAGATCAAACTTACAATCGAAAGAGTGATAAGGCTTGCCGAAAACAAAGGCGAAGAGCTCACCTGGAGTGATTTTGAAATGTATAGCGGCAGGGATATCGGTTCCGGCTTATACATTATGAATTATGAAATAGACGAAACCTTCGATTTGATGATTGGCGGCGTACCCGGCACCGAGCCGATGTAT
>JAFQDR010000194.1 GCA_017415945.1 Oscillospiraceae bacterium | reverse complement strand
TGTTCGGCGAACTCTCCGCCTGCATTCTGTCTCGCAGGACGAATCACAAGTTCATTTCCGCGAACAATACACTCTGCTTCGTCTGAGAAGCCGAGCATTGCAAAGAACTTCTGCGGTATAGTAATCTGTCTTTTGGAAGAGATGCTTACGATCTTCTTATCCACCGTGGATCCGCCTTTCACAATTGCTGTATTCATTTCGTCCTCCCTGATAGTATATGCAAACTTGATTTCAAACTTTCTTGGTTTCTTTACTTTCAAGAATATTATATACTATTTTTAGGATTTTGTCAATAGAAGCGGCTCCGCTCGAGGTAAACATTTCTTGAACAGGTTTTGAGTGTCCAGACTCATGTTTGAAACATCACCACAGGTTTAAGTGATGACTCGTGGGATATTCCATTTCTGACTCACCGGGTGTATACTGATTTCACTGCCGTTTGTACAGAAACCGGTGATCACGTAAAGCCTTCTTTGCTGCCTTTAGGACATCAAAAAGGATTCGAAGCTCGTACTCAGAACAATCAGCCAGCTCTGCCGCGAACCGATGATTCGAGACACGCACTGTGTTTACAAGGTTGTCGTGCAGAAGTTCATCTGCCGATACATTGAGTTCATTGGCGATCAGGACAAAGGTTTCGAGGCTCATGCTCTTTGTTCCGCTCTCTATGTAGCTGACATACGAGGGTGAGACATCAATCTTTTCCGAAAGCCAGGCTTGTGTGAGTCCCTTTTTCTTTCTTGCAGCCTTGATTTGTTTGCCGAGTGAGAAGTAGTTGAATTTCATGTTGAAATACCTCCAAAAAAATTTTCTCAATATAATTATACCTTGGAGGCTATAACATCGGGAATGGTTTATATACAAATTCGCCTTTAACCTATATAATTAGTATAGATTATAGTTCGGAGTTTATATGGAGGTGAGGAAATGGGCGATATACGCACCGGCGATTTGAAGAAAATCGGTGCTCGGATTCGAGAGATACGACTCAAAAAGATGATGAGTCAAGCGGACCTGGCGGAAAAGGCTCAGCTTTCCTTGCCGCAAATCAGCGATATTGAACTTGGTAAGAGCAATATGATGCTCAATACATTCATCAAAATCGCCGAGGCCTTGCAGATTTCTGCGGATTCATTGCTCCGTCTCAACATCCCGGAGGTCAACAATCTGTATAATGATGAATTTGCAGAATTGCTCTCAGATTGCACCCCCAACGAGATTGATTCCATTCTAAAAATTGTTGCTGAATTGAAAACGACAATGCATTCCTGCAAAAACGATGACTAATATTTTGGGAGGGCTACAGAATGACTATAGAAAAATGTAAAAAGTGTGGGAAGCAGTTCGCTTATGAACATACTGGAAATAACTACCCCGGCGGAAAAGATCGTGAAACAGCAGATTGTCCGTATTGTGGTGAAACGGCATTTTCTATTATGACCAGTGGTTTCATTCATACTTATAAAGTTGATGAAGAAGGCAACATTGTTTATAAGAATAACAACTGAGCACAATTAGGAAAGATTAATTATATAGTACTTAACAGATCGCAGATCGCGGTCTGTTTTTATTTGCGAACTGCCAATCTGGGTGGTTCTTTTTTGTTTTTCAAAGAATTATCACATAAATTGACCGGTGGTCATCGACTTGACTGCCGGTTTATTCCAATTTCGGCAGGACACGATATAATAGTATTGACACTAAAATAAGGTGGCGAAAAATATCGCTTGATTTAGATTGGAGTAATGTATGAGTGAAGTTGATATCTATCAAAAACTGACAGAGATCGAAGAAGCACCGAGATTCTCAATGATATTCGGTGACTCGTCCGATCGGTCTGACAAAATTTCGGAGCATCGGCTTTGGCTCCAAAGTATACGCAAGGAACATCCGCTGCCGGCAACTCCTTACCGCGTTGGTGTTTATATCCGTTACTTCAATCAGACAAAGTATGAGAATTACCTGGACTATCACATAAAGAATTTTGAGGACACTCTTGCACTCTGTCCTAAGTGGACTCTGGTTGACTTTTACATCGACGAAGGTGCAACTGCTCCGAATATGGAAAGTGCTCCCGAGTGGTGCAGGCTGCTTGATGACTGTTTTGATGGAAAGGTAGATCTCATTATCACGCAGAAGGTATCCAATGTATCGAAAAAATCTCAGGAGATCACATTTGTGTCTCGATTGCTGGCATCTCTTGATAAACCTGTCGGCATCTATTTTATTTCAGAAGATATATTTACACTCGCTTCGTATTACAAAGCTGACATTCAGGACAAGGAGTTTTTACCCGAAGGATTTCAGGTTCTTCCGGAACCCAACGTGAGGGGTGAGCTGCATGATTGACCGATCGAAGCGATATGAAAAGGAAGAACTGAAAGAGCGCACCAGACGAAGGATGCACGTCAATGTGGATCCTGAAAATTATGAGTTTATTCCCGAAAAGAAACGAGCTGATTATTACGATAATGACTCTGAACAGCTTGTTGGCATCTATGTGCGCGTTTCAACGGATGATGTACGACAGACAACCTCCTTTGAACTGCAGAAAAAGTATTACGAAGATTTTGTGGTAAAGCATCCGAAATGGAAACTCGTCAAAATTTACGCAGATGAAGGTATCTCCGGCACTTCACTCAAACATCGAGACGCCTTTTTGTCGATGATCGCAGATGCCAAAGCCGGAAAGCTCTCTCTAATTATCTGCAAAAATGTATCTCGTTTTGCCCGAAATGTTAAGGACTTCCTTGAGGTTATTCGAGATCTTGCCGAACTGAAGAATCCTGTCGGGGTCTTTTTTGAGAGCGAGGCAATATTCTCATTGAATGAAGATTCACAGCTTGCATTGACTTTCCAGTCAACAATGGCTGAAGAAGAATCTCATACACGAAGCAGAAGTATGGAAACATCGCTCCGGATGAGACTTGACAACGGCATTCCACTGACACCCAAACTTCTTGGATATACACATGATGCGGAAGGACGCCTTGTTCCAAATCCAGAAGAAGCTCCAACTGTCAAGCTTGCGTTCTATATGTATCTGTATGGGTATTCAACACAGCAGATCGCAGAGGCTTTTATCGCTCTTGGACGCAAATCATACCTTGGAAATATCAAATGGACCTCGAACGCGATTGTTCAGATACTGCGCAATGAGCGGCACTGCGGTGATGTACTCACCAGAAAGACATTTACCTTGAGTTATCGAACACACAAAACCGCCAAGAACAATGGCGACAGACCACAAAGCCGATACAAGAACCATCACGAGGCAATCATATCAAGAGATGACTTTATTGCAACCCAGCGAATGCTTGACAATGCGAAATTTGGAAACAAATCTATCTTACCAGAGCTGCGGGTAATAGATGACGGGATATTGAAGGGGTTTGTTACCATCAATCCACGTTGGGCGGGTTTTAAAGAATTTGACTATTATCAGGCCGCCAAAAGTGTCTATGATCCTGATGATGTTTTTCCAGAGGAAGAAGAAATCGAATTCTCTGTAGAAGCCGGTGACTTCGATTTACGCGGATTTGAGGTAACACGATCCGAATTTTTTGAATCAATCCGCCAACCTCATGCTATTTTCTATCAAAAGAGAATCAAGTTCAGCACTTCCTGCGTGAGAAAGTTCGGCAATAACGTCTATGTGGAGATGCTGATCAATCCGATCAAGAGACAGTTTGCTATCCGTCCCACAACCAAACAAAACCGAAACAGTGTTGTTTTTGCTAAGTTGTCGGAGGGAAAGTATATTCCAAAGGATGTTCCTGCAGCTGCATTTACCGATACGCTCTATTCTCTGTTCGGATGGAACACCGATTATAAATATCGCATACTCGGTTCACTGTACGAGTATGATGATGAAATTGCTTACATCTTTGAAACTGTTAATTCAGAAGCTTTCTTTAAGCCATATGTCATCTCCGGTGGAGGCTGCGATGAAAATGGACAGGCTACTGTTCAGCCAATGCTTCCATCCGGGAAAAGAATTCGAGCGATTCCCGAAGAATGGACCAACTCTTTCGGCAAACAGTTTTATGCGCAAGAGCGATCTTTTCAAGAACTTGAACGACAGAGCGAGCAAGACTGGATGCTTCACTTGGAAGGTCAGCTGTTTGACACCGGAACCAAGCTCAATGTGACGGGTTTTGATGAACTGCGAGAGTATATTCAACAAGAATTAAGCGGCTTAACGCTGCTGGAGGTAGTAAATGAGCAATGATTTCAAGCAGAATGCTTTTTACGATGAGGAAAACGAGAGAATGCCATCTGCTTTCGTGCCTTCGCTTGATGAAACAGAGACTGTCCTTGAAATGGGCGATGATTTTAATATAGATGGTTTTCAAGTTGTTCGGCGAGAATTCTTCGCACATCTTCGAGAACCCTCGATCACATTCAATGACCGTAAAGTTTATGTCAATGCCGCGTGTCTTGCGAAATTCCCGCATGTAGAGTTTGTTCAGGCGCTGATCAATCCAGATACCAAGATTTTTGCTTTGCGTCCTTGTTCTGAAGGAGCGCGCGGTTCTTTTCAGTGGTGTCTTGATAGTAAAGGCAAACGCAAGCCAAAGCCAACGACCTGTACGCTGTTTTTTGCAAAGTTGTTTGCCATGATGGATTGGAATACAGATTACCGATATAAAATGCTCGGGAATGTGATCCATGCAAATGGCGAGTATTTGATTGCGTTTGACCTTACATCTACCGAAGTTTACCAGAAGGTATTCAATGAGGACAAGAAGCCTGTGATTTCAAGGAAAGCTGTATTTCCTGCTGGCTGGAAGGACCAGTTTGGTCTGCCTTTCCATGAGCATCGTCAGTCCATGCTTGTCAATATTTTTGACGGATACGCGATATATACGATTAAGGATAACGAGAAAGCAAAGGCAGCTGCACCTGTTCCGGAGCCTGTTAATTCGACCTTATCTACGAGTTCAACGGGAGGTTTAAGTTATGAGTGAACATGACACAGAGGTATACATATCTCTTGATTTCAAGAAGCATAGAATCCGTGTATATAAGCAAACACTCGGCTATATGGGTAATCCGGATTATGTTTATTTGCTTATAGATCCCAAGGAACAGCAGATAGGTTTGTTCAGCAGCAAAGTTAATGCTCCCGATGCTCATAAAGTCGATCTCAAAAAATTAGGTTCGGATAATTCCTATGAGCTTTACAGCAAATGTCTGTTTTTTAATATTCATGATTTGTATCCCAGCATTGATGAACGTTATTCATATCGATTGACCGGCAGAATGATTGGCCGAAGTCTGGCTGTATTTCAGCTACGCTCAATGCAGCGATGCGAATTAATATAGGTGGTGTGAAATGAACTCACAAATATTGAAAATCGATGATGAATTCAAACAATTAATCCATCCGCTAAAACGTCAAGAATATCTTCAATTAGAAAGCAATATTATCGCAGATGGATGCCGTGATCCGATTATCGTTTGGAAAGGTTACATCATTGATGGTCACAATCGATATGAGATCTGCACGCGGCATGGAATACCATTTGAAACGCAGGAAAAGACGTTTGTTTGCAGAGAGGAGGCAATTGCGTGGATCTGTGCAAATCAGCTCGGGCGACGTAATATATCCGAAGAAACAAGAAAGTTTCTTATAGGTATGCAGTATGAATCTGAAAAGCTTGTTACACGATTCAAGAATGCGAGAGGCCATAACCAGTATAACGCTGATCGCTATCCGAACAGCGCTGATGAACCTGAAACACCGTCCAGGCATACTACTGCAAAACGGATCGCGGATGAAAATCATGTTTCCATTGGGACTGTGCAAAAATATGCGATCTATACCCGTGCACTTGAAGAGATAGGAAAGAAAGAACCGAAATTGGTACCCAAAATATTATCCGGCAATTATAAGATTTCTCACGAAAATGTAGTCGAACTTTCGAAGTTATCACAGGAAGATATACAAAGAGTAAATCGAAAAATCGATAGAAATCCGACACCGTTCATTCAATATAAAAAAACACGGAATGCGATTCAGACAGGAAAATACGAAGCAATCCCAGAGGAAACATTACCGCCGGTTCCATCCGTTAAGGATATGCCAGAATATGATCCTGACGCAGAGGTTACCGGACTTACGCTAACCATCCCTTCCTGGTGTAGTTCCATTGAGCGAACAAAAAAGAATACGAACTTCGACCTGTTATCAGCATCGGCAAAAGAAAAACTTCTCCTTGCATTATTTGAGCTGGACGAAAAAATGGAGGAGATGCTTTTGGAGATCAAGGAGGATAAATAATGGATGATCTCTTGAAATATGTTCCCAATGTGTACTTTGAGAAAATACCCATCAAAAATCTTGTTTCCAATCAGGATTATCAAAGAAATCTATCTCAGAGTCATATTGAACGTGCTGCTGAAAACTTTGATTTGTATCAGATCAATCCTGTCAAAGTCAGCCGCCGCGATGGAATCAACTATGTATTCAATGGTCAGCACACCATCGAAATTGTTGCTCTGGTTTCAGGATCACGAGAGACACCTGTATGGTGTATGATATATGATGACCTGAGTTACTCTCATGAGGCGGATATTTTTGCTAACCAGATGAAGTTTGTAAAAGCTCTTGTTCCGTATGAAGTCTTTATGGCTAATATTGAAGCAGGCAATGAAGATCAGCTCATGATCCGTGACCTTGTAGAGTCCTATGGCATGACAATCGGTACCAAGAGAGTTCCGGGCAACATTTGTGCTGTATCTACACTTGAAAGCATTTATAACAAATACGGTTATCATGTTCTGAATCGTGTTCTTCGACTTATCATTGCTACTTGGGAAGGAGATGTGAATTCATTCTCTGCTAACGTCATGAATGCTGTAGCAAAGCTTTGTGTCGTTTACAAGGATCAACTCAACGAGGACACATTCAGGGATAAAGTTGGAGCGGTGTCCATCAAGCTTTTGACACGAACGGCTAAAGAGCGCAGAGCCGGTTCCATGGGCTTTGCAGAGGCTATGATTCTGGAGTATAACGGCAAAAAGAAAAGTCCGGGCGCGCGTCTTGCTATGAACCGACTGTACGCCAAGGATGTTTCGCTTTGGGTTGAACCGGATGAGGATGATGAATTTACGGAAGAAGAATATGAAGCTGAAGACATCTTAGAGGATGAAGATGATGAATCCCCAGCATTGTTCTGAATGCCGGGGACACATTTATACGTCTATTTCTTCTTCAATTTCATAGCCACCTCCGAATATTACACGGATTTTGTTATCGGAGTATATCTTGATACACTCTATCATTTGTCTGACGATGGATTCATCGTATGTATCGCGGTTCATGTCTCTTTGCTGAATGGTTTCCTGAATCTGTACAAGGCGATCTGCGTAGGATTCATCCTTCGCCTCCGATTCGCGGATTGCTTCGATTCTTCGCTTCAACTGTTCGGTTTCTTCCGAGATGGCTTTGAATTCATCTTCATGATTTTCCATGTCATCTCCGCTTGCTACGCAGTCGTTTACCATGGAGATCATCCTTTTGTTAAGTGCATCGATTCTCCTTTCAAGCAGGTCGATTTCATCTGACCCGCCGTTGAGCCCGATAGCGTCGCCTATGGTGGCTTTCATGAGAGTGATGTAGGTTGATCGGTCTTCTGCATTGAAGCGGTTCAAAGCCCTTACAATCGCCCTCTGGAGGGGTTCTTCTTCGATGGTTGGTGACTTGGTACAGTATTTTGTTCCGTAGTCAAGTCGGCTGATACACCTCCATACGATTTTCTTTTTTCCATTCCTTGCCCATGTGCATCTCTTGTATCTGCTGCCGCATTCACCGCAGATCAATACATCGGTGAGTGCATATTTGGAATACTTTCCGGAGGATGTCAATGCTGTTTTGGTTGATTTTGCAGGTAGTGCATTTCTTCTGCTAAGTTCCTCCTGTGTTCGATTGAAAATCTCACGGCTCACGATCGGAGGGTGGTTATTTTCCACCAGGTACATGGGAGCTTCGCCTTGATTGATTTTCCGCTCTTTGGTTATGCAGTCTACGGTTACAGTCTTCTGCAGGATACAATCCCCGCAGTATTTCTCATTACGCAGGATGTTCTGTACCATTCGTTTGGTGAACATAAACTCCTTATCGGGGAATGTTATGTTTTCAGACTGCAGTTCTGCAGAGATGTCTCTCAGTGTCATGCCTGCAAGGAACATTTGGAAGATTCGTTCGACTACAGCTGCTTCTTCGGGTACGATTTCCGGTTCTCCGTTCTCACCTTTTCTGTATCCAAGCAGTTGACTGTATCTGAATACCACCTTGCCGTCAGCGAAGTTTTTTCGGTTGCTCCAAGTGATATTTTTACTCATGCTTTCCGACTCTGACTGAGCGAAACCGGCATACATGACAAGGAACAATTCGCTGTCACATTTCATCGTATCGATGTTCTGTTCCTCGAAGATAATGCTGATACCTTTGGCTTTGAGCATGCGCACATATTCGAGGCACTCCACTGTATTTCGAGCAAATCGTGATACGGACTTGGTAATGATAATGTCGATTTTACCTGCATTACAGTCCTTTATCATCTGAGTAAACTGTGGACGCTTATCTGCCCTGGTACCCGAGATGCCTTCGTCAGCATACAATCCGGCAAACTCCCACTCGGGATTACGCGCGATCATTTCAGTATACACCTTTTTCTGCGTTACATATGACGTGAGCTGTTCATCACTGTCCGTAGAAACACGGCAGTATGCAGCCACTCGTTTCTGACGGTGCTTTTCCTTGTCTACAATCAGTACTTTTTTCGGTTCTATAACCGTGACTGTCTTTTTGGGGATCTTCTTAACATTTGCCATGATCTTCTCCTTCCTTTATATCGGTATCGGTTTTGGTATGTAAGGTTATGCTCCCCGAACCGTCGAGATAGAGGTAGGATACGAGATCCGAGAAGTATTCACTGTTGAAGGTTTCCTGCGGCTGCATGAGCATCGCTCGCTTCCGAGCAATCTGTGCAGCTATCATCTTTTTGGCCTGTGTTTCTTTATATAACTGACTTGCGATGTCCGATATTCGAGTAATAATGAATTCTTCACTTGGCTGAGTTCTCGTGAGTTCATTCAGTATATCTTCCTGATATCCGGCAACGATCGGTGAGTCTTTTTGCTTTTCTCGCTCATGTGGAATCAAGAGCTCTGCGTTGGCAATGATTCTGTTTATGAGGAGGGTTATTTTCTGAAGCAGGTCAGTATCGCTGATCCTTACTCTGCATCCGCATTCATCATTACTGCATACCCAGCTTTCCTTGATTCTGCTTTTGGTACATACTCGCCTTGTCATAGGGCTTCCGCAGATGGAGCATTTTACTCGCGTTCGCAGGAGTCTGATGGCTTCGCACTCGTTTTCTATAACACCTCTCTGCCTTGCAATTTTAGTTTGTACTGCTTCTTCGTATATATCCTCATCTATAATCGGGTCATATTCGTCGAGACCGGTATACTTTGCATTATCTATGATTCGGGCGATTCGCGCTTTATCCCAAGTGCTTGTCTTTTCCGTATATGGAATTTGTCTTGATGTCAAATCTTCAGCGATTTCTTTGAGGGAGGCACCATCGATATAACTGCGGAAGATATCTTGTATGATTTGTGCTTCCGTATGTTCGATGATGGTCCTTCCATCTCGGATGGTGTATCCGTATGGGATAAAGCGCGTTTTTTTCATGGTCTTCTTGCTCCTTATATCAGTTCAGTAAATTCAAGACCACCAAGGAGAGTGATGGTAAGTTCATCCTTGTTGTTTATGGTCATTCCTACGACTATTTCCTTGAACAATTTCTCATTGAAATCTTCGAGAGGTTCCTCGATCTCAAGGATGATGGACTCGAGTCTTCGAACTTCCGCAGACATTTCAACGATTCTCGAATCGAAGCTGTCCTGGCGTTCAACCTTCATCTCGGATAACTTCTTTTTGATATCTCTTGCTTGTGATTGGTACACATCCGCAGTCAGATATCCCTTTGAGTGCAGACTGTCGAGCATCAGCAGTTTTGCATTCAGCTCTGCTATACCTTCGCTGATTTGTTTTGCAGTCTGATTGTTCTTTTTATGCAGCATACTTGCCATTTCAAGTTTCAAAATCACTTGGTGCAGTATCTGTTCCTCGCCGAAGCGAAGTTTGTTTACCATTGAGAGGAATCCATCGTAGATTCGTTCTTCACTGTAGTAGAAGGAGCGGCAAGCGGATTTATCTTCGTTGTGTTTACTGCAGAGCCATTTGACCTGTCCCGAGCGAACCTTTCGTCGGAAGAAGGCACCGCATTCTGCACACCGAATTTTACTGGTCAGCGGGTAGACATTCATACCTATGCCGGCTTTGCTGAACTGTGATTGGCGTTTTTCGTATAACTCTTGCACCTTATCGAAGGTTTCGCGATCGATAAATCCTTCATGTGTATCAGAGGCATAGAACATGTCTTCTTCACCTCTGTTTTTCATTTGCTTAAATGGGACCGTAGTTGATCTGCATGTCTTTTGGTATTTACAGTCACCGACATAACGTTCATTGGTGAGAATGTAGGCGACTTTGGTTGATCGCCACTGATCTTTTCCGCCCTTAGTCGGAATCTCCTTTGCTGTGAGTTCTCGGGCAATTTCGCTTGTGGAGTAACCTGACAAGTACAGATGGTAGATCAGTTTTACTATGGCAGCTTCCTGCTCGTATATTTCGAGTTTCTTATCGACAAGTCGGAATCCATATGGTGCATTGCTGTCAACATATTCACCAAACTCCATCCGTTTTGTTATCGATAACCGAAGGTGCTGTGATATGGCTTGGGATTCTTCCTGAGCAATGGCTGAGAATGTATTCAGCAGCATCTCATCACCCATTGAGAGGGTGTTGATGCCTTCTTTTTCAAAGTTGATTCCTACACCGAGATGGCGTAGTTTTCTTACATATTCCAGTGTTTCTTTTACGTTTCGTGCAAAGCGTGACATGGATTTGACCAGTATGAGGTCAATCTCCCGCCGTTCGCACATTTTGATCATACGCTGGAACTCCGGACGGTTTTCTGCTTGAGTGCCGCTGATACCTTCGTCAGCGAAGATGTCTACAAGGGTCCATTCCGGATTGTCGTTGATCATCTTCTGATACACGCGAATCTGTGTGGCGTAGGATGTTTTCTGATCATTAAGGTTCGTTGATACTCGGCAGTATGCTGCCACTCGCTTTTTCTGTAGTCCTTGCTTAGTTATCGGTGATATTAATTTTGCTTGCGGCATTGTTACTCCTTTCTCGCACTTTACTTAACTAAAGTGGATGCGATTATGATTTGGTACGCACCCACTTTAGTTAGATAAAGTGCCGTATCTTTCTGCTACACACATTATATCGATATCCCGCCAATACTCCAGAGAGAATCGGCGGGAAAATCGAGAATTAACAGAATGTTATCATTCATTGCCGGGGGTATGTGTATATGTGCTTTCGAGACAAAGTCCTTTTTTGTCATTAAGACCATAGATGATGACATTGTTATTGAGAATACTGTATTTGAACTCTTTGAAAATCCCGAATTCACTCATCCTTTCAAATGAAGGGACAACGATAAGACCATATTCGCCGTTCATTATATCGCAGAAAACATCCGAATCTTCGGGAGCTTCATTGGCAAGTCCGAAAGCTCTGATGTCAATTTTAGTAATTGTCCCATCCTTGTTTTCATACAAGATATCTTCGAAATCAAATTCGAGACAATCAATTTTAAGCGAACAGGCTTTATCATACATATCATGAATATATTCCGAAATCAATCCATCCACCTGCGAATGGTGAATGAGAAGACAGCCGTTAATAATTTTCGGAATTCTGAGCTTGGCAAGATCTTCCTCAGCGATTTCAGTAACCTTCA
Source organism: Oscillospiraceae bacterium (assembly GCA_017415945.1). Next base: position 4,287 of record JAFQDR010000194.1, on the reverse strand, counting down.
CAGCACGCTGACAGTGGAACTCATATCTGATGTCAAAATAAGCGAGGAGTTTATTATTCTCCTGAATTTCGGGATTAAAGTAATAGTGTTCCTCTGCATCAAAAATGTCGATTCCGGCTTCAAAGACGTTTTTGATGTTTTCAGCAAAGTCGTGATCATCGTCTTCAAATTCGGGATAGTTGGGAATAACAAGAAACTTTACTTTCTTTTGCTTGAGGTCATCAAGGAACTGCCATCTGTCAAGGAACTCCACGTGATCTGTGAACTTAGCGATGCTTCCGTTCTTCGTTTCAAGGTAAGAACACTTTGTCATCATATTGATTTCCGGAAAGTTGGACATATAATCACCCGTATCGAAAATAAGAGGCTTAATATCTTCCTCGGACTTTTCAGCACAGAGTGCGTAGGGGATGAAGAGAGCGGCCTTGGCGATGTACTTCTGATTGTTGTTTTTCATGGTGTTAGTCCTTTCTTTATTTAGCCTGCAAGTACAATATCAGCACCTGTCAGTTTTTGATAATATTTCTTTGCACGGATGTATTCCTGATCCGTGATGCTCCCACCATCCCGCAGATTTCGCAGGATGGTGAGAATGCGGATAAAGTTTGCGTTTTTCGTTGTTTTCTCGGCGATCATCGGCACCTCAGTTCTCGAAGTACTCCTTCGGCTTGGTCTCATGGAAAAATTCCTTGATTTCCTCGATACTGTCCACACGAGGATGCTTTGCGAGTACGGACTGAACACGTTCTGCGTAGGCACTCTGTGTAGCTCTTGTATCGAGGATAGAGATGAGTCCCGTATCGCTTTCGCTGCGGATCAGACGACCTACACCCTGACGGAGCTTGATCAGCATTTCCGGGACAGCATATTCGTTAATAAATGCCCGAACATTTACTGATGCAGATTTCTTCTCCTCCATCGTTGCAGAACGGAGGGGGAACGGTAAGCGGACAATGATTACAGATGAGAGTTTGTCCCCAACACAGTCGACGCCTTCCCACATAGTTCCGGAAGCAAACAGTACGGCATTGTCTTTCTTTTTGAAGTCGCTGATAGCGGTCTTATTGCTTCGCGTCATGCAGATGAGTTCGTATTCCTTTATTTTGTCCTTGGCAAGTTCGTAAACAGCGCTTAATGTCTTATAGGATGTAAAGAGAATTGCGGTATGTCCATTGGTCGCCCTGACAAGTTCTACGATGCGGTCCGCAATCGCTGCAACATATGTCTCGTCGTTGGCCTCTGCCGGCATCGGAAGATCCTCGGGCAAGTAGAGTCGGGTGTGATTCTGGTAATCAAAGGGAGAGGGTGTTGAAGAATACTGCTTTCTGTCTTTCTTCGTCTGGTTGGTACCGCTTTCCTTTTCGAAATAATCAAAGGATTTGCCATCGCTCATGGTACCGCTCATCAGAATGTGATGATGACCGTTGGACCAAAGATGATCGTGCATTGCCTTGCCAATATTGTTGGGACAGCAGCACAGGGTTACCACACCGTTTTCGTCAGTATCAGCCCAAGTTAAAATCTTGGAAGATCTGGTGAACACATCAAGAGCATGAAGAATGAAACTGCTTCTTACTCCTTTAGCACCTTCAATATTTGCTCGAGTCATTTCCAGTGTTTCAAGTGTTGCTTCGAGGTTTTCCATGATTTTGATCATTTCATCGGACAGCGGGAAAATCGAGCCTCTGCCGTCTTCCGGGTCATCTTCGCGGATCATGTCTTTGATTAACGCGAACAATTTTTTGTTGAGCCGTTCTGCTCTCGCGAGATTCTGCTTATATTCAGCACGTTTGTTATCATCTTCACAGCTTGTCTTAATCATATTGAGATGTTTTGGAATATCCTTTTCACAGAGCTTTTCACCGTATACATCGACAGCTGCCTCCTTAAGCTTGTGAGCTTCATCCACAATTACGAAATCGCTTTGCTTCAGAATACCGCTGCGTGAAAATGTACTCAGCTTTTCGGATGTGAGATATAGGTTATGATTTGTAACCTGAAAGTCAAGGCCATAATGCGTAGCATCCCTTTTGATGTATCGGTAATATTGACAATCATATCTGTAATCGCAGCGGGAGCAGCTTCCTTTGACACAGATCTTTCCTTTTACAGATCCGGGGATTTTAAGTTTATCAAGATCGAAAGCGGATTCTTCATAATCGTTTTCGCTGAAGTAAGCAAGAAGTTTCTTGTGTTTCTCAGGATTTCTTTCAAGTTTTTCGACAAAGTCGTTATAGCGGAATTTGCAGAAGAAGTGTTCCTTGCCTTTTCGCACGATTGCAGCCAGCGGGCGATCTATCAGATCGTAGTCCATAAGAATTTTGGAAAGTCTCGGAATTTCCTTTTCAACCAATGCATTCTGCAGTTCAATTGTTGCTGTTGAGATGGTAACGGGCATATTGACGCCAAGATGCTTCTTTGCAACAACGCCTGCAATCAGATATGCCAGGGATTTACCGGTACCGACCTCCGCTTCACAGATGGACACATCGTAAGCTGAAAAACCTCTGAAGATCTTTTTGCTGAGTTCAATCTGTTCCTCACGAATATTGAATCCATACTCGGGAAGAACGTTTCGAAAGATGGAATCGATTATATCAATCGGGTCTGCTGCCATGTTGTTGGCGTATCGGCGGTCACCTGTATATTTGATCGCATCGTAAATAAACGGAACGAAATCGCGATCTCTGGCAAGCATTAGAGGCTTTCCGACGCGAAGAGCAAGAGAACTATTGTCCGAGGTCATATCGATAACCAAGTAATGCCATAAATCCTGTAACGGAGCATGATACACAAGAAACCGGTGTTCAAAAGTAAAGTCATAAATGCCGCCTTCATAAGCGATATGTTTTGCGATATATTCCTGCAGTTTTTCGTTATCTTTGTGTGTAATTTCGTACATTTTTGAATCTCCTTGTGTTTTGATCGTTGGCGACAGAATGGTATGCAGAAGGGCAGTGGATGTCCTTCTGCACAGTAGTTCCGCCGCCAACATAATAAATATAATGTGGTTTTGGATTCACCGTATTTATCACAGCCCCCGGTGACAAATTACACTACCCCTCGGGCGGTGTAATTTGAAGGGGAGATGCCGAGTACCTCGCAGTACATCGTTCCGTGACTTTTTTCACAGAACCGAGGATCATATATGGCGTCGCAGGCATAAATTCCAGCCTATGACTTCCATATCCCGCCCACCGGCGAGCTGCTTTCACAGAAGTCTCATTATTCTCCGTTCGGAGTCGTGGCCTGCGAAGCTGTACTGTATATCGCTTCGTCCGTGGCTTGGTTGATCGCTCGTCCGCATTTCTGCGGAGTCATGGCGGCCAAGCTCGGCGGCTTGTCCGAACGGGACCTTCCTCGGCATCCCGATATTCAGTTGTCAACGGGGCTGTGTTTTGCCCCTCACCCTTTATTCCACACTTTTTTCGGATTTGCACGGAATTATTTTAGAATTTTTCAAAATATTTTTTTGAGCTTCGCCAAAATGCGGATTTTTCTGTCATGTACTGTCATCGGAGCAAGGTTCTTTTCCTTTGCATACTCTCGTTCAGTCATAGGCTCATCTCTCAAATAAAGAGCTACAATGAGTGCGAGTTCTTCTTCAGAAAGTGTCCTTATTGCTTTCCTCAAAGTTTCAAGTTCGCATTGATGGATGAAATCAAGTTCGATGTTTATGTCTTCATCCGCTATACATTCCTCTGTTTCTTCTTCGCCGTCTTCTTTTTCCATGGCATTCATCGAAACAAGGACATACTCGTTAGATTTTATTGTGTCTGATACATACTGCTCACGGCGCTCGTATTTCCTGAAGTCCTTCATGTTTTCTGAGGACACCTCAATAAACACTTCGTCATCTGATTCCTCGTAGTCGCACACCTTCATAAAACGGCATGCCTTGCCTTCCGGAGTGTTGAGGAATTCATAAGCTTTTGTTCCTTCCAGCTTTCTGAATCTGCGCTGTCCGTTCTCGGACATAATGGTTCCGTTGGGATCCTCAATATAATAGATTTTGCTCATTCTTTTGTACCTCGTGATTGTTGAATTTTGATTACTTGTCTGTTTGCGTGTAAATCAAAATCAAAATCACGGGTACTTAGCGATGTACGCCTGCCACACTTTTTCACCCCTGATGGTTAAGGAGAAAAAGTGGCGATAAAAGTAAATGCTCCTCTCGGTCATCATTCAACCGCTTCCTCACAGTCTTCCTGCCGGGAGCGATTGTTCAGCGGTCTGCCGAAAAGACAAAAAGCCACCGGCAAGACAAAGTTACACTGCTGTTTTCAC